>NZ_JBJNME010000002.1:0-515671 GCF_052168715.1 Serratia sp. CY44782 | reverse complement strand
GGAATGACGGTGGTGGCGGGGCCGCACGCGGCGCTGGCGGCGTTCGTGCAGCGGCATTATGCGCATGAACACACGCCGTTGGCGGTTTCGCACGCTTTCCATTCGCCGATGATGGCAGCAGCAGCGGCGGCGTTTGGCGACGTGGTGAGTACGGTGGCATTGCGCGCACCGACGGATGGGGTGCGGTTTATTTCCACGCTGACGGGGCAAGCGGCGGCGGGAGGGCTGCAGACGGCGGAGTACTGGAGTGAGCAAATCACTCAGCCGGTACGCTTCCTGCAGGCGGTGCAAACGTTGCTGGGGCAAGGCGGCACGCCGGACGGCGTGTTTGAAATCGGACCGGGTGCGACGTTGATCAACATGGCGAAGCGTATCGCGCCCGATGTGCGGACGCAGTGGGTTACCTCTAAAGATGAGTTTTATTTCAATTAATACAGGGAGTTACTTGTGAGTAAACGATCGCCTTTATTTAAACATAAGCCATTAGCTTGGGCTAAGTCGGAAGTGAAACCTGCGACGCACATCGATACGCCGATGGGAAAGGTGCCTGACCCGCTTTACACAACGATCTGGGTTGAGCAGGCCCTGCCTGAAATGGGAGAGGTGAACATCGGGCCCCACTTGCTGTTGTCGCGTCATACGGTGCCGCTGAACTTGCCGGAGGGGTGGATCGGTATGGTTGCCGTTGGGGCCGAGGCGGTAGGCGCCGTGCTCGATGAACAAGCGTGGCAGACCGTGGCGGTATTGAGCGAAGGGGAAGAGGAGGATGTCGCGCAGGCGTTAGCCGTGTTGCAGGCAAAGCCTGTTCCGCGTTTAGTTCTGTTGAAGCGAACCGGCGCACTGGGTGATGCGGGGTTGAGCGGGTTGGTGCGCACGGCGCGGCAAGAACAACCGGAACGTGTGCTGCGTTATATCGAGTGCCTGCCGGAACAAGTGGCGCTGGCGCTGTCACTGTGTCTTCGTGAGGATATCGAGGAAGAATGCCGCCTTACTGAGTCAGGCGGCATGCAGTCGCCGCGGCTCCAACGCTACCAAACGCAGAAGTGCGACAGCGCGGGAATTCGGGCGGACGCCACCTATGTCATCAGCGGCGGTATGGGGGCGTTGGGGCAAGTCGTCGCCGGCTATTTGGCGAAACAGGGGGCGGCGCATGTACTGCTGCTGTCGCGAACCGCTTATTCCCCGGCGGATTTACCGACGTTGGGGGAAAACGTCGCGGTCGCCAGCCTGGCATGCGATGTGGCGGATCGTCGGCAAGTGGAGGCGATCCCCGCCTGGCTGAATGCGCAGGGTTGGCCGGCGATCTCTGGCGTGATTCATATCGCGGGTCTGTTGACCGATGGCACTTTGCTTAAGCAGACACCGTCAATGCTGGACAATGCGCGGGCTGTGAAAGTGAATGGCGCGCAACATCTGCATGACATCCTGGCGCCCGGCGATTTTATGGTGCTGTATTCCTCTGCCGCCGCGGCGTTCGGTTCCGTTGGTCAAGCGAGCTATGCGGCGGCGAATAGCGGCCTGGACGCTTTAGCGGAACAGTGGGCGCAGGCTGGAGAAAAAGCACTTTCGATTCAGTGGGGAGCCTGGTCTGAAAATGGCATGGCGGTGCGCCATGATGCGGTACGCCGCGCAGAAAGCGCCGGTTTTGGCGCCATCAGCAATACGCTGGGCTGTGAAATGCTCGACAAGCTTTTATCGTCGGACAGCGCCGGCACTTTCCTTGTCTCGCCGATAACATGGGCGCGCGTCAAACTCACAAGCCCGCTGATTGAAGGATTGAAACCGCGCCCGAGCGCTGCTCCGGCGGAGGGCGTCCAGGACGTTCGTCAGATGATACGCGAGGCCGTTTGGGAAACGGTCGGGGAATCGGTCGATGACGATGTCGCTTTGCTGGAGAATGGTCTGGACTCTTTGGGCAGCATGTCTTTGCGCAACCGGATAGCGTCCTCTTTGAAAATGGGGCTTCCTGCGACTTTCGCGCTTGAAAATCCCGATATCAACGCCATGGTCCGCTATGTCATGGCTGAACAACCGGCCATCGGCGCAGCCTTGTCTAACGCGCAGCCGGAACGCGCGACGCCGTCATTGCCGGTATTGGTCATTGGCGCCGGCGTCGGCGGGTTGGGCTTTGCGCGGCAGCTGGAGAAAAATGGCCTGTCCGTCGTGGTTCTCGAGAAAAACGACTGGGCTGGCGGGGTGTGGAAAAGCCTGGCGAATGATGATTCGAAGCTGCAAATAGACTCCCCTGCGTATGACTTCGACAGCAACCATCTGCCGTTAATCGGCGATCATCGGTGGAGTAAAGGATTCCCTGGCCGAGCCGAGATCCTCGAAGGGGCGGAGACGATCGCAGAGACATTGAAAGGGGACGTTATTTTCGGCTGTGAAGTGCGGCAGGTTGAAAAGAAAAGCGAGAACGAATACCTCGTCACTTATCTGAAAGATGGGAAGTCGCACAGCATGCTGGTGTCTGGGGTCGCGGCGATGACAGGGGGGTTGCATCGCCCGGTGCAGCATCGTTTCCCGGACGAAGAGCGTTTCCTCGGGCACGTTGGGCAGGGGATCAGCAACGATACCGCGGTCACGGTCTTTAACGGGGCTTCTGTGGTGATTGTCGGGCACGGCGCATTCGCTATAGAAAATATGCGTACAGCCCTGGAAAACGGCGCTAAGCACGTCACATTGTTATGCCGCCGTCGCAATCTCGTCCTGTCAACGTTTTGCAATTGGCTGCTCAACGCCAACAACGGCGTTATGCCGGTTGCCGACGTCGTCGAGATCATGCGTCCCTTTTATCAGGCATGCGGTATCGATATAGAAACGTTACCGTCGATCAGCCGCGACAAAAGCGGTGATCTGTTGCTCGATCAAACCACGGTTCCGCCGGGATCCGATCTGTTCTTCCTCGCCCAGATGCTGGGTAAACTCACCATCGTCGAGGATGAGGTCGCCAGGATGACCGACAATGGGGCCCTGACCCGGAAGGGGCAAGAGATTAAAGCGGATGTTTTCCTGAAGTGTTTGGGGTCGGATACGGACACCACTTTATTGCCGGGCATATTTGGCCAAGACATGGCGGTGAAAGGGCTTTGGATCAACGGCGATCCCAACCTCTTCACTTACAATGACGGGGCTCAGGTGCCAAGGAAAGTGCGAACGCTGCTTTGCTCCAGCTATGCATTCTTCGTACAAGCGTTTGCCCGCGCCTATATTCATTTCCGAGAGAATCCGTCGGCATTCACCAACTCCCTATCACGCATCATGACGGAGTCCCAAAAAACCACGAATGCGGAACGCATTTTTATGGAGCTATGGGATTTCATTGAGCCGGCCAAAAAAACAGTGGCCGCTCGTACCGCCGAGCTGTATCCCTTCGACCGCTTCCAGGTTGAACGCGAAAATGAATGGCGAAATTATGCTCAGCTGCTGGGCGCTTCAGAGGGCGAGATGACGGCGCTTTGGCAATTGCTGGAGCCCGCAATGTCGATATTGCACCGCCGCAATCCGGCTATGCCGGTAGAGAAGCGCTATATCCATAAGCGATTCGGGGCCATGTCCGTCTATGTCCCTCGACGTCGCCGGGTGTTGTTCCTGTCCGGTCAGGGAACGAATGCCCGGTTAGCGAAATCGCTGCTTGAACGCACGGGCTGGAGTGCTCGTACGGATCTTGAATTCGTCATCCCGGATGCGCCTTATGAAATGCCGGCGTTTACTAATGAAATTCAGCTGCAGCAAATTGGCTTAACACAGCTTGTCGAGAGCGGGGTATACGACACGCAAGGGAAATACAGAGAGTGGAAGGCGGGGTTCGAAAGACTGTGGGAAGAGTTCCATGGGACGGCGCCTCAAGAGATATCCGCGCAAGATCGAGACATATGGCGCTCAACGCTGACTTACGTTAGAGAGCTGACGCAAAATTACGGCCCTTTTGAGGGTATTGCAGGATTTTGTGAAGGTGCCGCAGTAGCGTCTGTAGCGTTGCATCTCCAGCATCTAGGCGAAGACTTGGGGTTGAAGGGCATTAAGTTCTTCATTGCGATGTCACCCTGGCGTTCACCGATTCACGAACGCGATGGGTTATTCAATAAGGTGGGCGGATTGCAGCTACCTATGTTGCAGATTGTCGGCGATAACGATATGCCGGTATTTCTCGCCGAAGCGCCGCATTTCAAACGCGGCTATGAAGGGGCGATGGAATATCGGCATACCGGACAGCATGTGTATCCGCCGTTAACGACGGCATTGGCGCAAAAGTTGAATCAGCTGATTATGCAGAGCGAGCAGTAGCCGTGAAATGACCCTCTCCAGGAAATGGATACATGTTGGCGAGGGTCTTTTAAAAGGGGATATATGAAAGTTTACGCAATCTCGGATCTTCATATCGACTTTGATGGCAATGCCGAGTGGCTCTTTAATGCATTTGATGCTGACTATACTGAAGATGTGTTGATTGTGGCTGGTGATGTGAGCGATGAATTGAGCAGGCTTGAACAGTGCTTTACCTACCTGGCCTGCCGTTTCAAAAAGGTGCTCTTTGTGCCGGGCAATCATGAGCTGTGGGTTGTGCGCGATCGCATTCTTACATCGATTGAAAAATTTGAGCAGATTTGCCTGCTCGCTGAGCGGTGTGGCGTTTCCATGGATGTCTACCACCATGCCGGCGTATCAATCGTGCCTTTATTCAGTTGGTATGATTTTTCCTTTGCATCACCTACGGATAAATTGCTCAGCAGTTGGATGGATTTCTATGCATGCAAGTGGCCCGATAATTGGGATTTACGGCACGCGACGGATTTTTTCCTTGATAAAAACATCCCGCGACTCAATACGAAAAATGATGTTATCATTTCTTTTTCGCATTTCTTGCCGTCTGCAAAACTGTTGCCAAATTTTGTTCCCGAGGCGTTTAAATATCTCTTCCCGGTGTTAGGTTCTGAAAAACTGTCGGAGCAGATTTCTATTCTTCAGCCAGATATGCATGTTTATGGCCATAGTCATATCGCCAGAAGTCTCAGAGTCGATGATATCGACTATGTAAATAACGCATTGGGATATCCAAGAGAAAGGGGTCTTGGAGGTAATGGACTGTATTGCCTATATAATTCTACGGAGATTGACCGTAAGGAGGCCGGTTGATATCGGGGGAATGATTTGAAAAGGACAGTGAGGTTGCATGCTCTTGTGGTAGTGTTACGAGCAGATTTGTATTCTGCGCGAGTCTTCCTGATCAAGCATGACAATATAATATTGTTAATGAAAGAGTCACTGATAAGAAAGAAGGAAATAGAGTATGTTAGGAAGTAATAAAGACGTTGAGGGAGCTTGGTTTGCCGATCCGGCGCAAGGGAGAATTCCGGTTCAACTTTCTGATATAATAAACGATGTGTTATTGCCTGCCGGAATCCGCATATCGGAACCTCAACGAGAAGCTGAGAGCGGCGAGTATGGCGCCTGTCAGCTTGACGTGGAAGGCAAGCGAGCATTATTCCGCGTCGCCAACACGACTCCAACTAAACTCGGCCAGTTTGTGACTATATGGAAAAGACCGCATGTGCAGGATGAGATTATGCCCATCGATTTTGACGATGGCATCGAGTTCGTATTGGTGAGCGTTTTTGACCATACTCATAGAGGATTCTTTATATTCAACAGACATGTGCTGGCGAAAAAAGGGGTCATGTCAGTTAAGGGCAAAGAAGGGAAAAGGGCCATTCGTGTTTATGCTCCTTGGGTTAAGCCCATTGTGAAGCAAGCTATTACAACGCAGAAATGGCAGTTGCAGCACTTCGTTTCAGCAACGTGCGGTGACGTGAATGCCAACAAACTCAAGGCGCTGCTGACCATCGATAGCCTTTTCTAAAAAGACATGCGTATTTTGGCTGTTGAAAGCAGCCACATGTCGCGCAAGGGAAATTATCGGCGCCGCGTTGAACAGCGCTTCAGCGTTGGCCTGCAGGGTGAGGCCTTTGGCCGAATAATCGAACGCAGTTCGATGAAGAGTCCTGTCCCTGAAAAGCAAAAAACCACTTTTTGGGGAGCTCTGAATAGGGCGACCGGACTCGGACAACCGGCGCCTGCGCCGCGTTGAACAGCGCTTCAGCGCTGGCCCGCAGGGTGAGGCCTTAAGGCCGAATAATCGAACGTAGTTCGATGGAGAATCCGTACCCCGGAAAGCGAAAAACCCGCCATAGGCGGGTTCTTCTGAATATGGTGCCCGGACTCGGAATCGAACCAAGGACACGGGGATTTTCAATCCCCTGCTCTACCGACTGAGCTATCCGGGCAACGGGCAGCATTAAACCGTATTGGCCGATGGCCGTCAACGGCTTTATGCATGAAAGGCGTTAAAACGCGTCCGGTTGCTGGCTTTTCAGGCAAAGGGCGCAAAAATTGCGCCTGTTCAGGCTATCACCTTGGGCTGGCGGCGCCGTAAGCGCGGCTCGCTCAGCTCAGCGCCCCGTTGCGGCGGCACTGCGCCACCTGCAAGATGTCTTCCGCCAGCCGTTTGGCGACCGATACGTCCTGGAGCTGGCGTTTTACCAGCAGTTTGCTCAGGCAGCCTTCCTGAATCAATTCCATTTGCTGCGCCACCATGTCGGCGTCGTCGGCGTCCATGTCGCGCAGCAGTTCGCGGGTCAGCTCCAGCGAGGTTAGCTTTTGCTGCTCCGCCAGCTGGTGGATCGGGTGATCCGTTTCCGGGAAGAAGCTGCAGGCGGCGATAAACAGGCAGCCGGGGTAGCGGTCTTGCTGCACGTATTCCGCCAGCACATCATAGCGCGCCAGCAGCTTTTGCTGCGGGCTCAGGTTTTCGTCCAGCAACAGCTGACGGCGCCAGGTGTCGATCTGTTGGCCGTGGTAGCGCAGGCAGTCGTACAGCAGCGCTTCGCGATCCGGCCAGAACCGTTTGAGATCGCCGGGCTGAACGTCGAGTTTTTCCGCCAGCATCTCTAATGTGGCGGTCGCCAGGCCCTGTTGTTCCAACAGGCCCAGCGCGGTATCAAGGACGTGTTCACGTTGCACTTGTGCTTCCTCCTCTTCGGTTCAGAACCTCAGTGTTATTTATCGCATCACTTTCTGCAAATGCGCGTTGAAGGCTTCTGCCTTCATGAAACCGGTGACCCGCTGGACCGTCAGCTCCTGGCCCGCCGGATCGAAGAACAGGATCGTGGGTAACCCCAGTACCTGCAAATGCTTCAGCAGCGCCGCCTGTTCCGCGCCGTTGGCGGTGACGTCCGCCTGCAGCAGCACCGCGTTGGCCAGGCTCGCCTGCACCGCCGCATCGCTGAAGGTGTATTTCTCGAACTCTTTACAGGCCACGCACCAGTCGGCGTACAGATCCAGCATCACCGGCTTGCCGCGCGCCTGTTGCAGCGCGAGATCGAGCTGTTCGACGTTGTTGATGCGGGTAAAAGTCAGGTGCGGCTGAGCCGCCTGCTGCGCCTGATCGGCGCCGAAGGCCCAGTCCTGCAGCGGCCGCGCGGCGATCACCGCCGCCGCGAGCAACAGCAGTTGCAGGGCGCGCGCGCAGCCGCGCGCGCTTCTCAGGCTCAGGGCGAAGGCCCAGCCGAAGAACGCCAGGCCGAGCAGGCTCCACAGGCGCAGGCCCCACAGATCGCCGATCACCCGCTCCAGCAGGAACACCGGCAGCGCCAGAATGACGAAGCCGAAGGCCTCTTTCACGTACTGCATCCACGGGCCGCTGCGCGGCAGCAGGCGGTTGCCGAACAGGGTGACGATCACCAGCGGAATGCCCATCCCCAGCGCGTACAGGTACAGCGTGCCGCCGCCGGCCCACAGGTTACCGCTCTGGGCGATATACAGCAGGATGGCGCTGAGCGGCGCGGTGGTGCAGGGCGAGCAAATCAGCCCGGCCAGGGCGCCCATCAGGAACACGCCGGCCAGCGAGCCGCCGCGTTGGGTGTTGCTCCAGCTCGCCAGCCGGGTTTGCAGCGCCGAGGGCAGCTGCAGGGAATAGAGGCCGAACATCGACAGCGCCAGCGCGATGAACAACACCGACAGGCCGATCAGCACGTAAGGGTGCTGCAGCGCCGCCTGGAACTGCAGGCCGGCGGCGGCCACCACCAGCCCCAGCAGGGTGTAGGTGAGCGCCATGCCCTGCACGTAAACCACCGCCAGCGCCAGAATGCGGCCGCTGCTTTGTGGCCGGTCGCGGCCGAGGATGATGCCGGAGATCAGCGGGTACATCGGCAGCACGCACGGCGTGAAGGCGATGCCGATGCCGATCAGCAGCGCCCACAGCGGCGAGAACGGCAGGCTGGCCGGCGTAGCGGGCTGTTCGGTTGGTGCGGTGTCAACCGCCGGGAGCGGGGCGGCCGCGCCGGCGCTGACGGCATCCAGCGGGATGGTTCGGGTTTCCGGCGGGTAGCAGAAGCCGGCTTCGGCGCAGCCCTGATAGGTGACGCTGAGGCTGGCGTTGGCCGCCGCCTGTTGCAGCGGCACCTGCAGATTCAGCTGCTGTTTGAAAATCGCCACTTCGCCGAAGAACTCGTCCTTGTGGCTCAACCCTTCGGGCAGGGTAAAGGCGCCGAGCGTTGCCTGCTGCGGCACCAGTTTGATCTGCTGGCGATACAGGTAGTAGCCGGGGCGGATCTGCCAATTCAGCGTTACCTGGCTGCCTTGCTGTTTGAAATCGAAGGCGAAGGCCTGATCGACAGGCACGAACTGGCTGCCGCCCTTCGGCGTGAACAGCGAAGCCTGCGCCGCCTGCGGCAGGAAGAACAGGCTGCAGAGCAGCAAAATCAGTTTAATGAAGCGTTGATCCATAACAGGTAGTCTTTATCTCCGGCCATCACCGGTAGCACCAGCAGCTCGGGCGTCTGGTAAGGGTGATGTTGTTTCAGGGTGTCGAGCAGGGCCTGCTGACGGCGGCGATCGCTTTTGAACAGCATCTGCACTTCGTATTCCTGTTCCAGTTTCCCTTCCCAGTAATACAGCGAGGTAGCGCCGGGCAGCAGCGTGGCGCAGGCCGCCAGCTTATCGCCCAAAACTCGCGCCGCCAGTTCCTGGGCGCTGGCTTCATCGGGTGCGGTACAGAGTATGACGACAGCTTCGCAATCAGACATCTTCAGCCCTCTCATCGGTTCGAATGGGCACTATACCCTGAAGGCGGATTGGCTAGAAGGCGAGTTTATCGCCAGAAGGAAAACCGGGGCCGCAGCCCCGGTTGGAGCGTTACAGCATGATGCTGCCGAGCAGGAAGCCGAATACCACGGCGAAGATCACGCCCATGGTGCCGGGAATGAAGAACGGATGGTTGAACACGAAGCGGCCGATGCGCGTGGTGCCGGTATCGTCCATCTGCACCGCAGCGACCAGCGTCGGGTAGGTCGGCAGGATGAACAGGCCGGAGACGGCGGCGAAGGAGGCGACGGCGGTCAGCGGCGATACGTTCAGCGCCAGCGCCATTGGCATCAGCGCCTTGGCGGTAGCGGCCTGCGAGTACAGCAGCGCCGAGCAGAAGAAGAAGATCACCGCCAGCAGCCACGGGTGCGCCTGAATGACGCTGCCGGCCGTCTCTTTGATCCAGTCGATGTTGGCCTGCACGAAGGTATCGCCCAGCCAGGCGACGCCGAGGATACAAATACAGGCGCTCATGCCGGCCTTGAAGGTGCTGGAGTTCAGCACCATGTCGGTGTCGACGCGGCACAGCAGGGTGGTCAGCGTGGCGACGCTCAGCATGATGATCAGGATGGCGTTGGTGGTGTTCATCAGCGGCTTGGCCACCAGGCCCAGGCCCGGGCTGTTGATGATGGCGTAAGCCACTACGCACAGCACGCCCAGCAGGAACAGCAGCACCGAGGCTTTGGCGCGCGGTTTGATCTCCAGCGCGTTGTTGCCACGCAGGGTGATCAGGCCTTCTTCCAGGCGTTTCAGGTACACCGGATCGTTAGACAGTTTGGAGTCGAACAGCCAGGTCACCAGCAGCGACATCACCAGCACGGCGCAGAAGGTGGACGGGATCACCACCATCAGCAGGTGCAGGTAGCTGACGCCGTGGCCTTCCATCACCGAAGACATGTACACCACCGCGGCGGAGATCGGCGAGGCGGTGATGGCGATCTGGGCGGACACCACGGCGGTGGACAGCGGCCGGCAAGGCTTGATGCCCTGTTCTTTCGCCACTTCGGCGATCACCGGCAGCGCCGAGAGCGAGATGTTGCCGGTGCCGGCGAAGATGGTCAGGAAGTAGGTGACGATAGGGGCGAGAATGGTGATGTGCTTGGGGTTCTTGCGCAGCAGCTTTTCGGTCTGCTGCACCAGATAGTCCATCCCCCCGGCGACCTGCATCGCGGAGATCGCCGCGATCACCGCCATGATGATGGAAATCACGTCGAAGGGAATGCTGCCCGGCTTGACGCCGATCAGCGCCAGGACCAGAACGCCCAATCCCCCCGCGAACCCGATACCGATACCGCCCAACCTGGCCCCTAAAAAGATGGCCAGCAGAACGATAACCAATTCCAAGGCTAGCATAGTGTTTACTCCTTAAAATGAGAGAAATTGAAAATCAAACGTTAAAATTTTGTGGGCGCCGGAAAGTAAAAAGGCACGCTATCCAGAGGATTTAGCGTGCCTTTCAGGGCTACCGGGTAGGTCTGTTATTGTTCATTTTCATCCGTATAGCGTTTGGCTTTATAGGCCGGGTGCATCAGGTTCTCCACGGAGAAGATGTCATCCAGCTCGGCTTCGGTCAGCAGGCCGCGTTCCAGCACCACTTCACGCACGCTCTTGCCGGTTTCGGCGCAGATCTTCCCGACGATGTCACCGTTATGGTGGCCGATGAACGGGTTCAGATAGGTGACGATACCGATCGAGTTGAAGACGTAGTGTTCGCAGACCTCTTTATTCGCGGTGATGCCGTTAATGCATTTTTCCAGCAGGTTGTAGCAGGCGTTGGTCAGGATGTGGATCGACTCGAACATCGCCTGGCCGATCACCGGCTCCATCACGTTCAGCTGCAGCTGGCCCGCTTCGGCCGCCATGGTAACGCAAGTGTCGTTGCCAATCACCTTGAAACACACCTGATTGACCACTTCCGGCACCACCGGGTTCACTTTGGCCGGCATGATGGACGATCCCGCCTGCAGCTCAGGCAGGTTGATTTCGTTCAGGCCGGCGCGCGGGCCGGAGGAGAGCAGGCGCAGGTCGTTGCAGATTTTGGACAGTTTCACCGCCAGGCGCTTCAGCGCGCTGTGCACCATCACGTAGGCGCCGCAGTCGGAGGTGGCCTCGATCAGGTCTTCCGCCGGCACCACTGGCAGGCCGCTGACTTCCGCCAGTTTTTGCACCGCCAGCGGCTGATAGCCTTCCGGGGTGTTGAGCGCGGTGCCGATGGCGGTGGCGCCCAGGTTCACTTCCAGCAGCAGCTCCGCGGTGCGGTGCAGGTTGCGGGTCTCTTCGTTCAGCAGCACGCTGAAGGCGTGGAATTCCTGGCCGAGGGTCATCGGTACTGCGTCCTGCAGCTGGGTGCGGCCCATTTTCAGGATGGTTTCGAACTCTTTCGCCTTGCGGTCGAAGCCTTCGCGCAGCTGGTTGATGGCGTCGATCAGTTTCTGGTTGGAGGCGTACACCGCGATGCGGAACCCGGTCGGATAGGCGTCGTTGGTGGACTGGCACTTATTGAGGTGATCGTTCGGGTTCAGGTACTGGTATTCGCCTTTTTGATGGCCCATCAGCTCCAGGCCGATGTTCGCCAGCACTTCGTTGGTGTTCATGTTCAGCGAGGTGCCTGCGCCGCCCTGGAACACGTCCACCGGGAACTGATCCATGCATTTGCCTTTATCCAGCACCTCGTCGCAGGCCTGGATGATCACGTCGGCGATTTTGCGCGGGATGGTTTTGAGTTCTTTGTTGGCCATCGCCGCGGCCTTTTTCACCATCACCATGCCGCGAACGAACTCGGGGACATCGCTGATTTTGCTGTTGCTGATGTAGAAGTTTTCAATCGCACGCAGAGTGTGAACTCCGTAGTAAGCGTCTGCGGGGACTTCACGTGTTCCTAACAGGTCTTCTTCGATACGAATGTTGTTTGACATGAGAACCTTCTCTATGTGTTGCTGCCGAATTAATAATTTGTCAGGTCAAGGCTAGTAAGGGCACAGCCTAAATTAATATTGCCGAAGGCTTGGGGCGTGAAACGATTAACCAAATCGCCCGTTGCTGCCCAGATCATATGCTGGTTGGTAAGAAATGACTGAACCCAGATCACCTTATGGTGTTTAAGGATATGCCCTTTTCCGGTTCTGTGACTTCTTTCACGTTTGTGAACTTTAGCAATAAAAACCGGCTCTCGGTTGAAATGGTGGGGTGATGCCCTCATTGTAATGGTGTCGGCCGTTTACGGCCTCTTTTTTCGCGCCGTCGCCCCGTGGCGGCCGCGCTTTATCTACCGATAGGAGAACCAGGTGCGCTGGTTACCGCTACTGCTGATATTTCTGCTGGCTTACATAGAAATATCCATCTTTATCAAAGTCGCCGCTGTGCTCGGCGTGGCTGTCACCCTGCTGCTGGTGGTGTTCAGCTCCTGCGTCGGCATTTCGCTGGTGCGCAATCAGGGCATGAAAACCTTCGTGCAGATGCAGCAAAAACTGGCGGCCGGCGAAAGCCCGGCGGCGGAAATGGTGAAAAGCGTTTCGTTGGTGCTGGCGGGCTTCCTGCTGCTGATCCCGGGCTTCTTCACCGACTTCCTCGGCCTGTTGCTGCTGCTGCCGCCGGTGCAAAAATCGTTAACGCTGAAGCTGATGCCGCATCTGTCGGTTTATCGCCCCGGCGGTTGGACGGGGGGCGACGCCGCCAACGGCAACACCTTCGACGGCGAATTCCAGCGCAAGGACGACGAACGCCCGGTGCTGGAACACCGCCCGGACGAGGAGCGCAAGCCTCACGATCGTTAAGCAAACGCGGCTCAGGCCGCGTTTTTCATCTCTGCAGCATCCGCCCGACCAAAAATGCGAAATTTTTTTCGTTAGCCCCCTTGAAGGGGGCTGGAACGCCCCCATCTCAAATGCCACGAGGCCGGTAATAACAACCATCCGGTGTACAACCCTAAATCTGATAGAGACCTTCTTACAGGAGAGCGTTCAATGAGTATTCGTCCATTGCATGACCGCGTTATCGTCAAGCGCAAAGAAGTTGAATCAAAATCTGCTGGCGGCATCGTCCTGACTGGCTCTGCGGCGGGTAAATCCACTCGCGGTGAAGTGGTTGCAGTGGGTAAAGGGCGTGTGCTGGAAAGCGGCAACATCCAACCGCTGGATGTGAAAGTTGGCGATATCGTGATTTTCAACGACGGCTACGGCGTGAAAGCAGAGAAGATCGACAATGAAGAAGTGTTGATCATGTCCGAAAGCGACATTCTGGCAATTGTTGAAGCGTAATTGCGCTTTATCTTCTGAACTGAACGAGTTGAAGGGAAATACCAATGGCAGCTAAAGACGTAAAATTCGGCAATGACGCTCGCGTGAAAATGCTCCGCGGCGTGAATGTTCTCGCTGATGCAGTAAAAGTGACCCTGGGCCCGAAAGGCCGTAACGTAGTGCTGGATAAATCTTTCGGCGCACCGACCATCACCAAAGACGGCGTTTCCGTTGCGCGTGAAATCGAACTGGAAGACAAGTTCGAGAACATGGGCGCACAGATGGTGAAAGAAGTGGCCTCTAAAGCGAACGACGCGGCGGGCGACGGCACCACCACGGCAACCGTACTGGCTCAATCCATCATCACCGAAGGTCTGAAAGCGGTTGCTGCAGGCATGAACCCGATGGATCTGAAGCGCGGCATCGACAAAGCGGTTGTCGCTGCAGTTGAAGAACTGAAAAAACTGTCCGTACCTTGCTCCGATTCCAAAGCTATCGCTCAGGTAGGCACCATCTCCGCCAACTCCGACGAAACCGTGGGTAAACTGATCGCGGAAGCGATGGAGAAAGTGGGCAAAGAAGGCGTTATCACCGTTGAAGAAGGCACCGGCCTGCAAGACGAGCTGGACGTGGTTGAAGGTATGCAGTTCGACCGCGGTTACCTGTCCCCATACTTCATCAACAAGCCGGAAACCGGTTCTGTTGAGCTGGAAAGCCCGTTCATCCTGCTGGCTGACAAAAAGATCTCCAACATCCGCGAAATGCTGCCGGTGCTGGAAGCCGTTGCCAAAGCAGGCAAACCGCTGCTGATCATCGCTGAAGACGTAGAAGGCGAAGCGCTGGCGACCCTGGTGGTCAACACCATGCGCGGCATCGTGAAAGTGGCTGCCGTTAAGGCGCCTGGCTTCGGCGACCGCCGTAAAGCCATGCTGCAGGACATCGCGACCCTGACTGCCGGTACCGTTATCTCTGAAGAGATCGGTCTGGAGCTGGAAAAAGCCACCCTGGAAGACCTGGGCCAGGCAAAACGCGTTGTGATCAACAAAGACACCACCATCATCATCGATGGCGTGGGCGACGAAGCGACCATCCAGGGCCGCGTTGCTCAAATTCGTCAGCAGATCGAAGAAGCGACCTCTGACTACGATCGTGAAAAACTGCAGGAGCGCGTAGCGAAACTGGCCGGCGGCGTTGCCGTTATTAAGGTTGGCGCAGCCACTGAAGTTGAAATGAAAGAGAAGAAAGCCCGCGTTGAAGACGCCCTGCACGCGACCCGCGCCGCAGTGGAAGAAGGCGTGGTGGCTGGCGGTGGCGTAGCGCTGATCCGCGTTGCAGGCAAAATCGCCGCGCTGAAAGGCGACAACGAAGACCAGAACGTGGGTATCAAAGTTGCGCTGCGCGCAATGGAAGCCCCTCTGCGTCAGATCGTGGTCAACGCCGGTGAAGAAGCTTCCGTTATCGCCAACCAGGTGAAAGCGGGCGAAGGCAGCTACGGTTACAACGCTTACTCTGAAGAATACGGCGACATGATCGCGATGGGTATCCTGGATCCAACCAAAGTGACCCGTTCTGCTCTGCAGTACGCGGCTTCTGTGGCTGGCCTGATGATCACCACCGAATGCATGGTCACCGACCTGCCGAAAGCTGACGCACCGGATCTGGGCGCAGCAGGCGGCATGGGTGGCATGGGCGGCATGGGCGGCATGATGTAATCATCCCCCACACGCTTGTGTGCTGAGAACCCCGGTCAAACGACCGGGGTTTTTTTATGCCTGAGCGCCGCCGCACTGTATTTGATGATATTTTTGCCGCCCGGGGCGATTTAGCTGGTAAACTGGTAAGTCATCAGCTGTCGCTCAAGACGTTGGCCCGCTCGCGTGGCAACGGATGCTTAAGAGATGGCATCGCTTTCTGATAAGCTTTTGCGTAATTCTCAACATCGAATGGGGAACAAGATGCGGATTAAAGCCTTACTGGGTCTCTCGGCAGCGATGCTGCTGGCGGGTTGCAGCACCACTCATGAACTGACCGCTGCGGGTCAGCAGATCAAGTTCACCGACAGCAAGCCGGCGGCGGAATGCCAGCTGCTGGGGGAAGTGACCGGCACCCAGAGCAACTGGCTGTCCGGCAACGGCGGTGAAGGCAGCTCCATGCGCGGTGCGGCCAACGATCTGCGCAACAAGGCAGCGGCCATGGGCGGCAACGTGATCTACGGCGCCAACAGCCCGAGCCAGAATCTGCTCTCCAGCTTCGCACCGCTGGACAGCAAAATGGTCGGCCAGGTTTACAAGTGCCCGTAAGGCGCTGAGGCCGCAGCCGCAAAGAGATAAAAAAAGAGGAATGCCATGGCATTCCTCTTTTCGTTGGGGGGGGCGCGCTACTCCTGCATCAGGCGCAGGTCGATCGGCGTTTTGCTCGGTTCGCCGCCTACTTCGCGCGTCAGGCGCGGCACCAGATAACCGGACACCTTGCTCAGCAGCGCCTGCATGATGGCGCGCGCTTCATCGTCGCTGACCATGAAGTGCGCCGCGCCCTGCACCTTGTCCAGCACGTGGATGTAGTAAGGCAGGATACCGGCGTCGAACAGCGCGTTGCTGAGCGCCGCCAGCGTGTCGGCATCGTCGTTGACGTCGCGCAGCAGCACGCTCTGGTTGAGCAGCGTGACGCCGGCGAGGCGCAGCTGCGCCATGGCGCTTTGCAGATCGCGGTCAATTTCGTTGGCGTGGTTGATGTGCGTGACCATCAGCACCTGCAGGCGCGAGGCCGACAGCAGGCGGCACAGCGCCGGCGTGATGCGCGCCGGGATCACCACCGGCAAACGGGTGTGGATGCGCAGGCGTTTCAGGTGCGGGATGGCCTCCAGTTCGCCAACCAGCCATTCCAGCTCGCTGTCTTTGGCCATCAGCGGATCGCCGCCGGAAAAAATGATCTCGTCCAGTTCCGGGTGTTGGCGGATATAATCCAGTGCCTGCCGCCAGTTGTTCTTATTGCCCTGATTATCCTGATAGGGGAAGTGGCGGCGGAAGCAGTAACGGCAGTTGACCGCACAGCCGCCCTTGACCAGCAGCAGTGCGCGATTGCGGTATTTGTGCAGCAGGCCCGGCACCACGCTGCGCTGCTCATCGAGCGGATCGGTGGTGAACCCTGGGGCGTTGATGAACTCCTCTCTGGCGGTCAGCACCTGGCGCAGCAGCGGGTCGTTGGCATCACCGGGGCGCATGCGTGCGGCGAAGGCGCGCGGCACGCGCAGGGCGAACAGCCGGCGGGCATCGCGCCCCTGCGGCAGTTCCGGGTGCGTATTCAGTGACAAAAGCTGCAGTAATTCATCAGGATCGGTAATAACATCGGCGAGTTGATGCAACCAATCTTCTCTATGTGCCGTACTTTGGGTTATAATGTGTGCCATTTTTTTGGCTAAGCTACCAGTTCAAATATTCAGAGGGCCATCATGGCGACTTATTCTAGCAACGATTTCCGTCCGGGTCTTAAAATCATGTTCGAGGGCGAACCTTACGCCGTCGAAGCCAGTGAGTTCGTTAAGCCGGGCAAAGGCCAGGCGTTTGCACGCGTGAAAATGCGTCGTCTGCTGACCGGCACCCGCGTGGAAAAAACCTTCAAGTCTACCGATTCTTGCGAAGGCGCAGACGTGATGGACACCAACATGAACTACCTGTACAGCGACGGTGAGTTCTACCACTTCATGCACCCTGAGTCTTTCGAACAGCATCAGGTTGACGGCAAAACCGTAGGCGATGCGGCCAAATGGCTGCAGGACAACGCAGAGTGCATCATCACCCTGTGGGATGGCCGTCCAATCGCCGTTCAGCCGCCGAACTTCATTGAAGCGGAAATCACCGATACCGATCCGGGCCTGAAAGGCGATACCGCAGGGACTGGCGGCAAGCCGGCTACCCTGAGCACCGGCGCCGTGGTTAAAGTGCCGTTGTTCGTCCAGATCGGCGAAGTGATCAAAGTTGACACTCGCTCTGGCGAATACGTCTCTCGCGTTAAATAAGTTTCAAAGCAGAGGAACCCCCGTGGTTCCTCTGTTTTATCCCATCCTCGTTCGTTGGCAGAAAACCCGCATGTTCAAGAAAACGTTGTTGGCCGTGCTCTCCCTGTTGTTCCTTTTCTCCCTTAGCGGTTGCAATACGTTTCGCGGTTTCGGCGAAGACGTTCAGCATCTCGGCGGCGCCATCTCCCGCACGGCCGGCTGATCCCGTCCTTTAACCCGATGTATTTGCGCCACAAAGCCGGTGGCGATCCCACTCTCTGCGCCAATTTTGACTAAGCTTAGAAAGCCGTACTTTTTCATCAACGACAAATAAGGACTTTCTTATGCTGAAGAAAAGTATTATCGCGATCTTCTCTTTGATGATTTTGACCTCGTTGACCGCCTGTAACACCACCCGCGGCGTGGGTGAGGACATTCAGGCCGGCGGCAAGGCCATTCAGCGCAGCGCGGAATAATCCGTTCTCCACCCGGCGGCGTTCCGCGCGCGGAGGGCCGCCGCATTTCCTCCTCTTGCCTGAGCGTTAACGCTGCTGCTATCCTGCCGCAGTGCAGGTGAGGTTACCCGCCGTTCATCACCCCGCTGAACGGGACGACCCGTTTACGCGTCATTATATCGGGGACGACCCCAGTGGTAGGGAGGCCGTCTCATGGCCTGGATTATTCTGCTTATCGCCGGTTTGCTCGAAGTGGTTTGGGCTATCGGTCTGAAATACACCCACGGTTTTACCCGGCTGACGCCGAGCATCATCACCATCGCCGCGATGGTGGTCAGCATGTTGCTGTTGGCCAATGCCATGAAAACGCTGCCCGCCGGCACCGCCTATGCGGTGTGGACCGGCATCGGCGCGGTGGGCGCGGCCATCATGGGCATGGTGCTGTTGGGCGAGTCGACCAATATCGCGCGTATCATCAGCCTGTGCCTGATCGTGGTCGGCATTCTCGGGCTGAAGTTCAGCAGTCACTGATCGGCGGACTGTTGCACCCAGATCAGTGCATCGGTGGCGAAACCGTAGCCCTTGGCCGTCTGCAATAAGCTGTCGCGTACGCCGGCGTCAAGCGTCGGGGTGCGCGACAGGATCCACAGATAGTCGCGGTTTGGGCCGCAAACCAGCGCGTAGCGGTAGTCCGGGTCCAGGGCAATCACGTTATAGCCGCCGTAGAAGGGGCCGAAGAACGACACTTTCAGCGCCGCGACCTGCGGTGAGCCGATAAAGTAGGCTTTGCCTTCGCTTTCTTGCCATTGCTGTTTCTGCGGATTGAAGCCGCGATTGATGACTTTCAGTCCGCCGTCGGCGCGTGGGCTGTAGTGGGCGGTCACCTGCTGCAAACCGCGTTCAAAACGATGATCCAGACGCGCGATTTCGTACCAGGTGCCGAGATAGCGCTGACTGTCGAAAGGGGTCACGACCTTGATGTCTTTGGGCGGGGAGACGCTGCAAGCGACGGAGAGTAGGGCGGAAAGCATGACGCTAAGCTTTGACCATAAACGCATCGGTGACTCCTGTTTACCGGGGGCGAGTAGACAGTGTAGCCGATGAGAAAAGGGCGGCCAACGGGCGTTGGCCGCCTGAGCGGTTTACAGGGTGACGACGCCGATAACGGTGACCACGCTGAGGATCGCCGCCAGACCGTAGAACACCCATTTGCCGGCCGGTACGTGGATCTTCAGATCGTGCATCGCATGGTGGATGCGGTGCAGGCCGCACCACAGCGGCAGAATGATCATCAGCAGCAGGAACAGGCGGCCGATCAGGCTCTGGCAGAACGCCAGCACGCGCTCGTAACCCAGTGCTTCACCGGGGAACAGCCCCAATGGCAGCAGAATGCCGACCAGCAGCACGATGGCCGGTGCGACGATCGCGCCCCACATGCCGCCGGCGCCGAACAATCCCCAGAAAACCGGCTCGTCGGAGCGTTTAGGTGCTTGATTTATCATGTTTCCTCCGGATTAGATCAGGGCCACGGCCAGGATGACCACGCTGACGACGACCGTGACGGCCCACAGCCCTTTCACGATGGGGCCCGGCCCCATTTTCTCGCTGTTGACCACGATATTGGCGGCCTTCGGCGCCAGATCGAACCAGGTTTTGGTGTGCAGCGCCGCCGCCAGCAGGGCGACGACGTTGATCAACAGCACCAGCGGGTTCTGCAAGAAGCCGACGAAGCCGGCCCAGCTCTCGGCGCCGCCCTTCAGCGCGAACACGCCGTAGAGCAGCACGATGCTGAACCACACCGCCAGCACTGAGGTGCCTTCGCGCAGCATGTAGAAACGGTAGAAGCCGAGCTTTTGCCACCAGGTGGGCGTCATGGTGCGCACATAGGGCTTACGTTGAGTTGTCATGGCGATTTTTCTCCCTTATTGCGGCTTCAGCATGGCGATCATGAAGTCTTTGGCGCTCTCCACCTTGCCCTGCTGGATGGCGGCGGCGGGATCGACGTGTTTCGGACAGACTTCGGAGCAATAGCCGACGAAGGTGCAGCTCCAGACGCCGTTTTGGCCGTTAAGCTGCGGCATGCGCTGTTTCTTGCCGTGGTCGCGGTTGTCCAGGTTGTAGCGGTGCGCCAGCGTGATCGCCGCCGGGCCGATAAACTCGGGGTTGAGGCCGAACTGCGGGCACGCGGCGTAGCACAGGCCGCAGTTGATGCAGCCGGAGAACTGGTGGTACTTGGCCATCTGCGCCGGGGTTTGCACGTTCGGGCCGTCTTCCGGTTTGCGATCGTTGCCGATGATGTACGGCTTGATCGCCTCCAGGCTTTCGATGAAGTGGGTCATGTCGACCACCAGATCGCGCTCGATCGGGAAGTTGCCCAGCGCTTCGACCTTCATGCCGCCGACGTAATCGCGCAGGAAGGTTTTGCACGCCAGCTTCGGCACGCGGTTGACCATCATGCCGCAAGAGCCGCAGATCGCCATGCGGCAGGACCAGCGGTAGGAGAGATCCGGCGCCAGGTTGTCCTTGATGTAGCCCAGCGCGTCGAGCAGCGAGGTCTGTTCGTCGTAAGGCACGGCGTAGGTGACGAAATGCGGCTCGGCGTCGCTTTCCGGGTTATAGCGCATGACTTCGATCTTCAGGGTTTGCATCTCAGCCATTTGCCTGCTCCTTATTCTTTTTCTCCTGCGCTTCGGCTTCTGCGCCGTAGACGCGTTTGGCCGGCGGCAGCTTGGTGATTTTCACGTCGCTGTATTCGAGGCGTGGTGCACCCTGCGGGTTATGGAACGCCAGCGTATGCTTGAGGAAGTTGACGTCGTCACGCTCGGTGCAGCCTTCGTCCAGGCGCTGGTGAGCGCCGCGCGACTCTTTGCGGTTAAACGCGGAGTGCGCCATGCATTCGGCGACGTCCAGGCCGTAACCCAGCTCGATGGTGTACAGCAGATCGGTGTTGAACACGCTGGAGTTGTCGGTGATGTTGACGCGCTTGAAGCGCTCTTTCAGCTCCGCCAGCTTATCGATGGTTTTTTGCATCAGCTCCGGCGTGCGGTAGATGCCGCAGCCTTCTTCCATCGACAGCCCCATTTCGTCGCGGATCTTCGCCCAGTTTTCGTTGCCTTCCTGCTTCATCAGGTTGCTCAGGCGGGTTTCGACGTCGCGGGTTTGCGCATCCAGCGCGCTGCCGTTGGCCGGCGCGGTTTCCAGCGCGCGGCGGGCCGCTTGCTCACCGGCGACGCGGCCGAACACCACCAGTTCTGCCAGCGAGTTGGAGCCGAGACGGTTGGCGCCGTGCAGGCCGACGGAGGAGCATTCGCCGACTGCGAACAGCCCCTTGATGCGGGTTTCGCAGTTCTGGTCGGTTTCAATGCCGCCCATGGTGTAGTGCGCGGTCGGGCGCACCGGGATCGGATCTTTCACCGGGTCGACGCCGACGTAGGCCTTGGCCAGTTCGCAGATGAACGGCAGCCGCTCCAGCAGCTTTTTCTCGCCCAGGTGGCGCAGATCGAGGTAGACCACGTCGCCGCGCGGGGTGGCGATGGTGCGGCCGGCGCGCCATTCGTGCCAGAAGGCTTGGGACACTTTGTCGCGCGGGCCCAGCTCCATGTATTTGTTCTTCGGCTCGCCCAGCGGGGTTTCCGGGCCCATGCCGTAATCTTGCAGGTAACGGTAGCCGTCCTTGTTCACCAGGATGCCGCCTTCGCCGCGGCAGCCCTCGGTCATCAGGATGCCGGAACCGGGCAGGCCGGTCGGGTGATACTGCACGAACTCCATGTCGCGCAGCGGCACGCCGTGGTGGAACGCCATGCCCATACCGTCGCCGGTAACGATGCCGCCGTTGGTGTTGTAGCGGTAGACGCGCCCGGCGCCGCCGGTGGCCATCACCACCGCGTTGGCGCGGATCTGCACGCGGGTGCCTTCCATCATGTTGAGCGCCACCAGGCCACGCGCCTGGCCGTCATCCACCAGGATATCCAGCACGAAGTGCTCGTCGAAGCGTTGGATCTGCGGGTATTTCAGCGAGGTCTGGAACAGGGTGTGCAGCATGTGGAAGCCGGTCTTGTCGGCGGCGAACCAGGTGCGTTCGATCTTCATGCCGCCGAAGCGCCGCACGTTGACCGAACCGTCCGGTTTGCGGCTCCACGGGCAGCCCCACTGCTCGAGCTGGGTCATCTCGCGCGGGCACTGATGCACGAAGTGATCGACCACGTCCTGTTCGCACAGCCAGTCGCCGCCGGCGACGGTGTCGTGGAAATGGTAGTCGAAGGTATCGTGATCCTGGGTGACGGCGGCGGAGCCCCCCTCGGCGGCGACCGTGTGGCTGCGCATCGGGTAGACCTTAGAAATCAGCGCGATTTTCAGTTGGGGATTGGCTTCCGCTGCGGCTATTGCTGCACGTAAACCAGCGCCCCCGGCCCCAATAATGGCAAGATCGGCGTTAAAGGTTTGCACTGCATTCCTCCAATGTTCTTATTAAGAACGGCAAGTTAAATATCTATGCTTAAAATTTAGCGAACTCTTCGGGTGCTAACTAATTGAACCAATTAATGTTGCTTAAAGGTTAAGGATAGATATCTCCCACCAATAATGGGGAATTAACTATACCTAAAGTTAAGTAGTCGAAATTTGATGTGATCGATTGTTTTGTCGATTAACGCTCGACCAACAGGCTTGCCTGCCTTTTCGCGTGTTCGGCGTGCTTTACCCTTTTTAACGCGCTTTTGCCGCCTATTTATCGGAAATTGGCGTTATGGCCGGTTGTGTATCGTGAAGAATTTGTTTGGCTGCAAGGATGCGAGTAGACTGCATCCCCTGTTTGATTTCGGAGTTAATTACCATGAGCGAAACGGCAAGCTGGCAGCCTAGTGCACCCATCGCCAATTTGTTGAAACGCGCAGCGATTCTGGCTGAGATCCGGCGTTTCTTCGCCGATCGTGGCGTGCTGGAAGTTGAGACGCCCACCATGAGCCAGGCGACGGTCACCGACGTTCACCTGTTCCCGTTCGAGACGCGTTTCGTCGGGCCGGGGGCGGCAGAGGGCCTGACGCTATACATGATGACCAGCCCGGAATATCACATGAAGCGCCTGCTGGCGGCGGGCAGCGGCCCGATCTACCAAATGGGGCGCAGCTTCCGCAATGAAGAAGCCGGGCGGCATCACAACCCGGAATTCACCATGCTGGAGTGGTACCGTCCGCACTACGACATGTACCGCCTGATGAACGAAGTGGACGATCTGCTGCAACAGGTGCTGGACTGCGAGAGCGCGGAGACCCTGTCTTATCAGCAGGCCTTCCTGCGCCATCTGGACATCGATCCGCTGTCGGCGGAGAAGGCGCAGCTGCGCGAAGCGGCGGCCAAACTCGACTTGAGCAACATCGCCGATACCGAAGAAGATCGCGATACGCTGCTGCAGCTGCTGTTCACCGTGGGCGTGGAGCCGCATATCGGCCGTGAAAAGCCGGCGTTCGTTTACCACTTCCCGGCCAGCCAGGCGGCGTTGGCGGAGATCAGCACCGAGGACCACCGCGTGGCGGAGCGTTTTGAGGTGTACTTCAAGGGCATCGAGCTGGCGAACGGTTTCCGCGAGCTGACCGACGGCCGTGAACAGCAGCAGCGCTTCGAGCAGGACAACCGCAAGCGCGCGGAGCGCGGCCTGCCGCAGCAGCCGATCGACTATAACCTGCTGGCGGCGTTGCAGCACGGCATGCCGGAGTGTTCCGGCGTGGCGCTGGGCGTGGATCGCCTGGTGATGCTGGCGCTGGGCGCCGAGAGCCTGAGCGACGTATTGGCCTTCCCGGTCGGGATCGCTTGACGTTTCAGGCGGTAAGAAAAGCAAAAAGGGCCGGCATTTGCCGGCCCTTTTTTATCGCGAGAACCGCTTACAGGCCCCCGGCGTCGCGCTTGGTGTTCGGCGCCGGCGTGGACGGCGGCGTACGGCCGTTGTTGGTCAGCCGCGACAGCGTCTCGGTGCGCACCTGGAACGGTGGGTACGGCAGCGTGATGCCGTGCTCGCGGTAGCCCGCCAGGATCAGCTGGTGGATCTCGTGGCGCAGCGGCATGCGGTGGCCCATCTCGGCGGCGTAAATACGCATCTCGAAGATCTGGATACCTTGCTGCAGATCGACCAGGTAAACCTCCGGCGCCGGGTTATCCAGCACCAGCGCGCAGCGCTCGGCGGCGTTCATCAGGATCTTGGTCACTTCTTCGCTGTTGGCTTCGCCCGGTGCCGGCACGGTCAGCACCACACGGGTCAGGTTATCCGACAGCGACCAGTTGACGAACTGTTCGGTGATGAAGGCTTTGTTCGGCACGATGATCTCTTTGCGGTCCCAGTCCGAAATGGTGGTAGCGCGGGTGTTGATCTTGGTGACGGTACCGGTCAGGTTGCGGATCGTCACGGTATCGCCGATGCGGATCGGTTTCTCGAACAGGATGATCAGGCCAGAGATGAAGTTGGAGAAGATCTCCTGCATGCCGAAGCCCAACCCCAGACTGAGCGCGGTAACCACCCACTGCAGTTTCGACCATTCGATGCCGATCCAGGCGAAGCTGAGCACTGCGCCGAACAGCAGCAGCAGGTACTTGGTGATGGTGGTGATGGCATAGCCGGTGCCCGGCGACAGATCCAGGTGCTGCAGCACCGCCAGCTCCAGCAGCGCCGGCAGGTTGCGCACCAGCTGCATGGTGATGATCAACACCAGAATGGCGATCAGGACCGCGCCAAGGGTGATCGGATGGGCGGTCTCCACGCCGTTGACCGTCGAGGTTACGTCCCAGAGAGAGATGTTTTCCAGGAAGGCGAACGCGGAGTGGATCTCCGACCACAGCACGATCACCGACACCAGTGCGATCAACGTCAGGATCGACCGCACCAGCCGCAGCGACTGGGCGCTGATGGTGTCCAGATCGAAGTCCGAATCGTCCGGATCGATGGATCCTTCGGTGCTGTTCGGGGTGTGCGAAGTTTCGTCTTCGCCGCGGGCGCGCTGGGCCAGGATGTCGGCACGGCGCTGTTTGGCGCGATCGAAGGCGATGCGCCGCCGCTGGATCAGCATCCAGCGGCGGATGATGTGGTAGACAACCAGCAGCAGGAACCAGATCGCCACCGAGGTTTCCAGGCGCGCCAACAGCGCCTGCGCGGTGGTGAGGTAACCGACGGTCGAGGCCAGCGCCGCCAGCAGCGGCGCCGACAGCAGCAGCCCCCAGAAGGCGCTGTTGAGCATGTTGTCGCCGGAGCCGTTTTTATCCAGATACAGCGGGATGCCGGCGCGCTTCAGGCTGTGGGTGACCAGCGCCAGCGCCAGACACAGCAGGATGAAGCACAGCCGCCCCAGGGTGTTGGCGAACTCGCGCTCTTTCAGGCTATCGAAGGTGATCAACGCCATGATCAGCGGCACGATCAGCCAAATCGACATCTTGTAGTAGCGCATGGCGCGCGAAACCTGCTTCGCCGGCCAGCGGAAGTGCACGATGAACAACCCCTGCGGGTGGGCGAAGGCGGCGCAGATCATGCAGATCCATAGGATCGGCAGCGTGGCGGTCACCCCTTTGCCGATCGCCTCCGCTACCGGGTAGTTCCAGGCGCTTTGCAGGCCGTAGCCGAGCGCGGCCCAAAGCACTGGCAGCGGCATCGCCACCAGAATCGACCAGAATACGGTGCGCACCGTCAGGAAGAATTCGTCCTGCGTCACCTTGCCGACGCGGCTGCTGGCGCGCTCGAGGAAGGCATGATAGTGCTTGCGCGAACTGATGCTGAAAATCACCAGCAGCAGGGCGCCGAAGATCGGGATCAGCGTTTCGCGGCTGGTCACCATCATCATGAAGGCGCCGCCGAGCTGCGACAGCGTGTCCAGCGACAGGACGCGCGTCAGATCGTGCGCTACGTTGAGCGGATAAGAGAAGTTGATCGGATTGACGTCCGGCACCCAGAACAGATAACGGTGGGTGGCGTCGCGAATTTCGTTCAACGCTTCGATCAGCTGGGTATTGGCCACCTTCAGCTTGGTCAGCTCGAGGATTTGGGTATCGCAACCGGACAGCAGCGAGTTCAGCAGCTCGCGCTGGGTGCGCAGCTGGGCATCGACGATGCGCTGCTCCTGGTTGGTCAGCGCGCTGCCGTCGTCGCGTTTGAATTCGCGCTGCGACAGTTTTTCCAGCTGGTTTTCAAACTGCAGGCGCTGCACGCGCAGCTGGGCCATGTCGCCGTCCAGCTGTTGCGGCTTGGGCATCTCCGGCAGCGTCGCCACCTGGGCGCGCAGGGTTTCCCCCAGCGCCGACGACGAGCCGAGCCACTGGGCCTGTTCGATGATGGTGCTCAGCGCCTGGCGCACCTGCAGCGTCTGCGCCGCCGCCTGCCGCTGCTGAGACGAAATCAGATCCATGCGCTGCGCCTGGCTGTTCAGCGCGGCGGACAGTTCGCGGTTGATCTGCAGCTGTTGGCTGATGCTTTTTGGCAAGTCGCCGTTCTGCTCGGCCAGCTGCTCGGTTTTTTCCAGCGCCAGTTCCGCTTCGCGTTGGCGCTGGGCGTTGAGGTTGTTGCGCAGCGCCTGCAGCTGAACGTCTATTTTCTCGTGGCGCTTTTTATAGACCTCGGCGCGCATGCGCGCCAGCTCCTGACGATTGTTGGCCGACAGCTGCGCCAGCTCCAGCTCGTCCACTTTGGCTTTGCGCGCCGCGGCTTCGGTCTGCAGCAGGGCCAGGGCGGCCTGCGCGTATGGGGTGGTCGGGTTGGCGGGCTGCGCCTGCAGACGGCGCTGCACTTCGGTCAGCGCGCGGCGGGCGTCGGTCTGCTGCTGCGGCAGCTGGCCGAGCGAATCGCTGATTTCCCGCGTGCGATCCTGCTCTTGTTGCAGCAGGCGCGCCTGTTCCAGCAGCAGGCTGCTTGTTTGCAGGATCTGCTGTTCCAGCTCGGCGGCCGGCAGATCGTCGCCGTTCGGCAGGATCTTGTTGCTTTCCAGCACCAGCTGACGGCGCAGCTCCTGCGTCATCTTCGGGAAATCGTCGATCACCTTCTGATACTGTTCGGAGCGAGTCTGCGACTCTTTACGCTCCGTCAGCCAGTTGAGGGCGCTTTGCAGCGCCTCGGTGGTCTCCGCCTGATTTGGCGCGTTTTTGCTGCTTTCCGCCTGCTTCAGCTCCTGTTTGAGCTGGTTCTCGGTCGGCACGGGGGCGGCCAGCGCCGGTTGCCACAGCAGGCAACCGAGCAAAAGCGTGATGATCAGGCGCACGGCGTCGATTCCTTTAGAGCGGGGTCTGTGGTGTTTCAGCGGCGGCCGGGATTTCGGCGAAGGCCTCACCCATGCGGGTGACGGTGCCGTTATGCAGCTGCGGCGCGAACTGCACGCTGCCTGCGGTAAACAGGTTGATCACCGTGGAGCCGAGTTTGAAGCGGCCCATCTCGGCGCCTTTTTCCAGCGCGATGGCGCCTTCTTCACCGGCGGCCGGGTAGGTCCAGCGTTTGATGATGCCTTCGCGCGGCGGCGTGACGGTGCCGGCCCAGACGGTCTCGATGCTGCCGACGATGGTGGCGCCGACCAGGATTTGCACCATCGGCCCGATGTCGGTGTCGAACACGCAGATCACGCGCTCGTTGCGCGCGAACAGGTTAGGCACGTTGGCGGCGGTGAGCGGGTTGACCGAGAACAGATCGCCCGGCACATAGATCATCTCGCGCAGCACACCGGCGCACGGCATGTGCACGCGGTGGTAGTCGCGCGGCGCCAGATAGGTGGTGGCGAACAGGCCGTTGCGGAACGGCTCGGCCAGCAGGTAGTTGCCGGCCAGCAGCGCTTCCAGGCTGTAGTGGTGGCCTTTGGCCTGGAAGATTTGATCGTCGCGGATCGGGCCGAGCTGGCTGATGGCGCCATCGGCAGGCAGCGCCAGCCAGTTGGCGTCGGCGATGATCGGGCGCGCGCCGTCGCGCAGCGGGCGCACGAAGAAGTCGTTGAAGGTGGCGTAAGACGCCAGGTCCGGATTTTGCGCTTCCTGCATGTCTACGCGGTAGAAGCGGGCGAAGGCCTTGACCACCAGTTGGGTCAGCCAGCCGGCCCGTTTGTCGGCGCCCCAGCCCGCCAGGCGGGTCAGCGCCAGCTTCGGCAGCCAATATTGCAATTTAATCTTGATGCTATCCAGCACGTTAACCTCGTGAATCAGGGTAAAGGGCGCGCATTGTAACGAGGGCTCCGCCGCCGTCAATGCCCGCCCGTCAGTGTCAGTCTGCGGCGTCCGTGAAGTTCTTGCGAACCTTCACCTGCGCCATGCTTTCCAGAATGCGGTGATAGTTGTCGAAACGCTCTTCCGCGATATCGCCTTTCTCCATCGCCGCGCGGATGGCGCAGCCGGGATCGGTATCGTGGCGGCAGTCGCGGAATTTGCAACCGCCTAAATAATCACGGAATTCGACAAATCCGCGGGTGATTTGTTCCGGCTCCAGATGCCACAGGCCAAACTCGCGCACCCCCGGGGAGTCGATCACGTCGCCGCCGTGCTGGAAATGGTACAACCGCGCGGCGGTGGTGGTATGTTGCCCGAGGCCCGATACGTCGGAAACCTGATTTACCAGAATTTGCTCTTCGGACGGCGGCAGCAGCGCATTCAGCAGGCTGGACTTGCCGACCCCCGACTGGCCGGCGAAGATGCTGATGCGCCCCGCCAGCGCCTGTTCGAATTCCGCCATGCCTTCCCGCGTCTGGCTGGAAACTTCCAGCACCCGGTAGCCAATCTTGCGATAGATATCCATCATGCCGTCGACCAGCTTGCGCGCTTCGGCGTCCAGCAGGTCAATTTTGTTGAGCACGATCAGCGGCTCGACTTCGAGCGTTTCGCAGGCCACCAGATAACGGTCGATGATGTTCAGCGACAGCTCGGGCAGGATCGCTGACACGATGACGATCTGATTGATATTGGCGGCGATCGGCTTCACGCCGTCGTAGAAGTCCGGGCGCGTCAGCACCGAGGTGCGCTCGTGCACCGCTTCCACGATGCCTTTTACCCCTTCATGGGTGCCCAGGCCGGGGCGCCACACCACGCGATCGCCGGTGACCAGCGAACGCAGCGTGCGGCGGATGTTGCAGCGGTGCTGAGTGCCATCCGGCGCCTCAACGTCGGCGTGCATGCCGAAACGGCTGATGACGACGCCTTCCTGCGGCTCGCCCAGCTGGGAATCATCCGGTTCCGGTTTGTTATCAGCGCGCTTCAGACGGCGCTGATGGTTCGCCTGCACGCGGCGTTGCTGGCCTTTGGACAGTTTGTTCTTACTCACTGCGCCTCACTTGAATCGGTTTTATACCTTTACGTATACGCACAGCTGCGGCGGGGGACGTGCCCTGGGCGCAGCCTTGAACCCGTCAGGGTATATGTCGCCCAGGGCGACCAAAAAGACTATGATACACGCTATTTTATATTAAATAACCGTTGTTAGCCGCCGGCTGCGGCGCGTCGCCACCGGCGGCGCCCGTCGTCTCGTCCGCACAGCGTTTTTCTCTCGGCTTTTAGGCAGGAAACATCATGACAGGAAACGAAAATAACCTGATTTGGATCGATTTGGAGATGACCGGGCTGGATCCCGAGCGTGACCGCATTATCGAGATCGCCACGCTAGTCACCGACGCCAACCTGAACATCCTGGCGGAAGGGCCGGTGATCGCCGTGCACCAGTCCGACGAGCAGCTGGCCTTGATGGACGAGTGGAACGTGCGCACCCATACCGGCAGCGGGCTGGTGGAGCGGGTGAAAGCCAGCCGCCAGGACGATCGCGCCGCCGAGCTGGAAACGATAGCCTTCCTGCAGCAGTGGGTGCCGGCCGGCAAATCGCCGATCTGCGGCAACAGCGTGGGCCAGGATCGCCGTTTCCTGTTCCGCTACATGCCGGAGCTGGAGGCTTACTTCCATTACCGCTATCTGGACGTCAGCACGCTGAAGGAACTGGCGCGCCGTTGGAAGCCGGAAATTCTCGCTGGCTTTAAGAAGCAGGGCACCCATCAGGCGCTGGACGACATCCGCGAATCGGTGGCCGAATTGGCTTATTACCGCGAACATTTCATTCAGCTTTAAGGCGATGGCGGCCCCTGCGGGGAAAAAACGCCGTTTTTAGCCGCTTAATTCGCCAATCTGGCGCTTTAATCGGCAATCAAACAAAAATCGCGTTTTTTTGCTTTCAGGGGCTTGCGGCAAAAAGGATTTCTCGTATAATGCGCACCCCGTACCGATGAAGAATTTCGTAACGTTCCACCATCGATACGCCGGGCGGGAATAGCTCAGTTGGTAGAGCACGACCTTGCCAAGGTCGGGGTCGCGAGTTCGAGTCTCGTTTCCCGCTCCAAATTCAACAATGTCGCGATGCGGCATGATGAATAAATAAAGCAGTATCAAGCAGTACCTATGCGACGCGGGAATAGCTCAGTTGGTAGAGCGCAACCTTGCCAAGGTTGAGGTCGCGAGTTCGAGCCTCGTTTCCCGCTCCAAAAATTCAAAGGTCACGCCAGTGTTTGGTGACCGGATGCCAAAAGCATCTCAATGCGGGAATAGCTCAGTTGGTAGAGCACGACCTTGCCAAGGTCGGGGTCGCGAGTTCGAGTCTCGTTTCCCGCTCCAATTTTCTCTTCGTTTCAAATTCAAATCCAACGCCTTATCCGGCGCGGGTTTTTGTCCCGTTTTACACGCCTGGTAAAAATGTTGTGAACAGAGTTATCCACAGCCTCTGTACATAAACCCGCCTGCCTGAAAAATCAACGTCATACAAATTAAATATTTATCTATTTGATTTATAAGTTTATTTATTTATCCCAAAACGTTATGCCGATCACTTGCTCTTTTTGTTGCAGTTGAAAGACAACGTGTTTTTATTTTTATGCACAAATCCACAGAGTGAGACATCCGGTGAAATAGCCGCATGGCGCACGCCGTCAGGCATCCCTCGGCAAACCTTTTTCCACAGCCCGTATCAGCCGTTTTTTCTGCGCCGTCTGCACCTCGATGCCCTGTGCCTCGCGGCGGGCAAGCTGCTGCGCCAGCGACCAGTGGATATGTTCGTCCAGCATGGCGTCCTGGCCCAGGCGCGTGCGCAGCGCGAGCACAATGCCGTCCTCGTAGGGCGCATTGCCCAGCGCCACGGCGATATTGCGCAGCCAGCGCAGGTGGCCGATGCGGCGTATTGCCGAGCCTTCGGTGATGCGCAGGAATTTTTCTTCCGTCCAGTTGAACAGATCGATCAGCTGCGGTGCATGCAGCGCGGCGCGTGGGCTGAAATCGTCTTCGTCGGTGAGCTGCGAAAAGCGGTTCCACGGGCAGATCAGCTGGCAGTCGTCGCAGCCGTAGATGCGGTTGCCGAGCAGCGGTCGGAATTCCTCCGGGATCGCGCCTTCCAACTCGATGGTCAGGTAGGAGATGCAGCGCCGGGCGTCTACGGTATAGGGGGCGACGATGGCGCCGGTTGGGCAGGTGGTGATGCAGGCGACGCACCGGCCGCACTGCTCTTCCTGCGGCTTATCCACCGGCAGCGGCAGATCGATCAGCAATTCGCCGAGGAAAAACCACGACCCGGCTTCGCGGTTGAGAATTAGTGAGTGTTTACCAACCCAGCCGATGCCCGCCTTGGCGGCCAGCGCGCGTTCCATCACCGGCGCGGAATCGACAAAGGGGCGGAAATTCAACTCGCCGCAGTATTCCTGGATCTGATCGCCCAGCTTTTTCAGGCGCTGGCGCAACAGTTTGTGATAGTCGCGCCCCAGCGCGTAGCGGCTGACGTAACCCAACTGCGGATTTTGCAAGGTGCTGGCAAACGCCGCCTTGGCCGGCAGGTAGTTCATGCGTACGCTGATCACCCGCAGCGTGCCCGGCAACAGTTCGTGAGGGCGCGCGCGCAGCATGCCGTGGCGCGCCATCCATTCCATCTCGCCGTGGTACTGCTTGTCGAGCCAGGTCTGCAGCTTCGGCTCTTCGAGGCTCAGGTCGGTATCGCAGATGCCAACCTGTTGGAATCCTAGCGATTGCCCCCATTGCTTGATATGTTGGGCGAGTTGATGGAGATCGAGGGGGTGCGTCATGACGGGCCACAGTGAAAAAGCATACGCTGACAGTTTACCACACTCTGTCTGGCCTGCGGATTGGATCCGTCGCTCGGAACCCGCGGCTGCGGCCTCGCTCGGTATTTCTCTTTACGAGTTGATGCAGCGCGCCGGTCAGGCGGCCTACGCATTGGCGCGCAACGCGTACCCCTCCCGCGACCACTGGCTGGTGCTGTGCGGCCACGGCAACAACGGCGGCGACGGCTATGTGGTGGCGCGCCTGGCGAAGGCGGCGGGCCTGCAGGTGACGTTGATCGCCTGCGAAGGCGCACGGCCTTTGCCGCCGGAAGCCGCAGCGGCCCGTCAGGCCTGGCTGGCCGCCGGCGGTGATATTCTGCCGGCGAACAGCCGCTGGCCGGCGTCTGTCTCTCTCATTATCGACGGCCTGTTAGGCACTGGCCTTGGCAGCGCGCCGCGTGCGCCTTACGACGCCCTGATCGAGGCCGCCAACCGCCATTCGGCGCCGGTGGTCGCGCTCGATATCCCGTCCGGCCTGCTGGCGGAAAGCGGCGCGGTGCCGGGCGCGGTCGTGCGTGCCGCGCACACCGTCACGTTCATCGGCCTCAAACCGGGATTGCTGACCGGCCAGGCGCGCGACTGGGTCGGGCAACTTCATCAGAATGCGCTAGGCTTATCGGGTTGGCTGGCGAAGCAACCGGAACAGATTCAGCGGCTTACCGCCGAGGCGTTGCCGCGCTGGCTGCATCCGCGCCGCCCTTGCGCCCATAAGGGCGAGCATGGCCGCCTGCTGTTGGTGGGTGGCGACCGCGGATTCGGCGGCGCCATTCGCATGGCGGCGGAAGCGGCGCTGCGCAGCGGGGCGGGATTGGTGCGAGTGCTTACTCACATTGAGCACGTCGCACCGCTGCTGGCGGCCCGGCCGGAGCTGATGGCGCAGGCGCTGGACGAGGCGACGCTGCGGCAGGCGATGCAATGGGCGGATGTGCTGGTGATTGGCCCGGGGCTGGGCCAGGCTGAATGGGGCAAAAACGCCTTGAACGTGCTGCAAACCAGCGATAAACCGGCCTTGTGGGACGCCGATGCGCTGAACTTGCTGGCATTAAATCCCGAGAAACGGCAGAATCGCGTGATGACTCCGCATCCTGGAGAGGCGGCGCGGCTGTTGAGCTGCAGCACTGCCGACATCGAGAGTGATCGCTTACTTGCCGTGCGCAACCTGGCGGCGCGCTACGGCGGCGTGGCGGTGCTGAAAGGCGCCGGTACGCTGATCGCCGATGAGCAGGGGCAGATGGCGATCGCCGACGTCGGCAACGCCGGCATGGCCTCCGGCGGCATGGGCGATGTGTTGTCGGGCATCATCGGCGGTTTGCTGGCGCAAAAGCTCCCGCTGTATGATGCCGCCTGTGCGGGCTGCGTCGTACATGGCGCGGCCGGCGATCGCGTAGCGGAAAGACAAGGAACAAGAGGCATGTTGGCGACCGATTTACTGCCGGACATCCTTCATTTCGTTAACCCTGAGTGGGCAAAATAGACTTTATCGAATGAAAGAACTCGTTTTACCTCTGCCGGACGAGGCAGCGACTGTCGCTTTGGGCACCACTTTGGCCAAGGCCTGCGATCGCGCCAGCGTCATCTATCTCTACGGCGACCTGGGCGCCGGTAAAACCACCTTCAGCCGTGGTTTCCTGCAGGCGTTAGGGCATCAGGGCAACGTCAAAAGCCCGACCTACACGCTGGTGGAACCCTATGCCTTGCAGCCGCTGGCGGTGTATCACTTCGATCTGTATCGCCTGGCCGATCCTGAAGAGCTTGAATTCATGGGCATTCGCGATTACTTCGCGCAAGACGCCATCTGCCTGGTCGAATGGCCGCAGCAGGGCACCGGCGTGCTGCCGGAGCCGGATCTGGCGCTGCATCTTTGCTATCAGGGCGAGGGGCGAGAGGCGAAGATCGAGGCGATTTCCACTTACGGCAGCCAGCTGTTAGACCGCATTCATGGATCACAGGGATGATGCTGCAATGACGCACGTGTTGAAAAAATTTGCGGTCATCATGCTGATCGCCGTGCTGGGGTCACTCGGCGCGCTGAACGCGCTGGCGGCGTCTTCGCTGTCCGATATCAAAGTGTCCAACGCCCAGCGTGAAGCGACGGTGTCGGTGAGCTTCAATGGCCCGCCGGACTACGCGTTTTTCCCGTTGCACGGCCCGGATCGCGTGGTGCTGGACGTTAACCAGAAGGGCAAGGTCGGCGGCCTGCCGCTCAATTTCAGCGGCCAAAACCTGGTGAAAAGCATTCGCTCCAGCGCGCCGAAAGACGCTCAGAGCGTGCGCCTGGTGTTTGATCTGACCCAGCGCGCCAAGACCCGCGTCTCCACCCGCCAGAACGGCAGCGTGCATACCGTAGTGTTCACCATTACGGCCGAAGGCAGTGCCAATACGGTGGTGCGCAAGGCGCCGGTGCAAACGTCTGCGCCGGTTGCGGTCACCCCACCGCCGCGTCAGGCGCCGGTCGCGGTGCGTGAAGTGCCGGAGCCGCCGCTGCGCAAAGCGCCGACGGGATCGAATCCCTTTACCAATAAACAGAGCGTCGTCGCAGGCACCGCCACAGAAGTCACGCCGCGCAGCAGCCGCGTTTCCGCCGGTTCCGGCGATCGGGTGGTGGTGGCGATCGACGCTGGCCACGGCGGCCAGGATCCGGGCGCCATTGGCCCGAGCGGGCTGAAAGAAAAGAATGTCACCATCGCCATCGCGCGCCGCCTGCAGGCGATGCTGGACGCCGATCCGCAGTTCAAACCGGTGCTGACGCGTAACGGCGATTACTTCATCTCGGTGATGGGGCGCTCCGACGTCGCGCGCAAACAGGGCGCTAACGTGCTGGTCTCTATCCACGCCGACGCCGCGCCAAACCGCAGCGCCAGCGGGGCCTCCGTTTGGGTGCTGTCCAACCGCCGCGCCAACAGCGAAATGGCCGGCTGGCTGGAACAGCATGAGAAGCAGTCCGAGCTGCTCGGCGGCGCCGGCGATCTGCTGGCCAACAGCCAGGCCGACCCTTACCTGAGCCAGGCGGTGCTGGATCTGCAGTTCGGCCACTCGCAGCGCGTCGGGTACGACGTGGCGGTGAAAGTGCTGCAGCAGCTGCAGAGCGTCGGATCGTTGCATAAACGCCGGCCGGAACACGCCAGCTTGGGCGTGCTGCGTTCGCCGGACATTCCATCGCTGCTGGTGGAAACCGGATTTATCAGTAATAGCACGGAGGAGCGGCTGCTGGGCAGTAGCGCGTATCAGGAGAAGATTGCCAAGGCCATTCATAACGGCCTGCGCAGCTACTTCCTGGCGCATCCGCTGCAAGCCGACCCAAAGGTGGAAAACCGACCGCTGGACGTCGCAGCGGCGGTTAACACCTCAACACCAGACGTGCGCCAGCCTGAGCCTATCGTCAGCTCGGCCGGCGCGAGCCGCAGCGTAAGCGGCAAGACCCAGATCCACGTGGTGAAGCGGGCGGAAACGCTGTCCGGCATCGCCGACAGCTACGGCACCACCATGGCGGCGCTGCGGGATCTGAACAAACTGAAGAAAGACGGCGTGTGGGTGGGCCAACGCCTGAAGGTGCCGGCGGGGAAAACTGCCGCCGTCACCACCGTCGCCAAGGCGAAAACGCCGGCCAAGAAGCCGTCTAAACATAAAGTGGCCCGCGGAGATACGCTCTCCTCCATCGCTTCTCGCTACGGGGTCAGCGTCGGCGATCTGAAACGGGTCAATAATCTGAAGTCGGACGTCGCGCCGCTGGATCGGACGCTGACCATTCCGCAGGCCTAGCGCCATCGCTACAGGAGTCAGCATGCCTATCCAGGTGTTACCGCCACAGCTCGCCAACCAGATAGCCGCCGGAGAGGTGGTTGAACGCCCCGCGTCGGTCGTCAAGGAGCTGGTGGAAAACAGCCTGGACGCCGGCGCGACGCGCATCGATATCGACATTGAACGCGGCGGCGCCAAGCTGATCCGCATTCGCGACAACGGTTGCGGCATCGGCAAGGACGATCTGGCACTGGCGCTGGCACGGCACGCCACCAGTAAAATCAGCACGCTCGACGACCTGGAGGCGATCGTCAGCCTCGGTTTTCGCGGCGAAGCCCTGGCCAGTATCAGCTCGGTTTCCCGTTTGACCCTGACGTCGCGCACCGCCGAGCAGAGCGAGGCGTGGCAAGCCTATGCCGAAGGGCGCGAGCAGGCGGTGACGGTCAAACCTGCCGCGCACCCGGTCGGCAGCACGCTGGAAGTGCTGGATCTGTTTTACAACACCCCGGCGCGCCGCAAGTTCATGCGCACCGAGAAAACCGAATTCGGCCATATCGACGAAGTGGTGAGGCGCATCGCGCTGGCGCGTTTCGATGTGGCGATCAACCTCAGCCACAACGGCAAACTGATCCGTCAATACCGGGCAGCGAAAGAAGAGAGCCAGCACGAGCGCCGTTTGGGCAGCATCTGCGGCCCGGCGTTTTTGCAGCATGCGCTGAATATCGACTGGCAACACGGCGATCTGAGCATCCGCGGCTGGGTGGCGGATCCGGCCGGGGCGCGCCAGTTGGGTGAAATGCAGTACTGCTACGTCAACTGCCGCATGATGCGAGATCGCTTGATCAATCACGCCATTCGTCAGGCCTATCAGGATCAGCTGAAGGACGATCAGCAGCCCGCTTACGTGCTGTATCTGGAGGTCGATCCGCACCAGGTGGACGTCAACGTTCATCCCGCCAAGCACGAGGTGCGTTTCCATCAGGCGCGGCTGGTGCACGATTTTATCTACCAGGCGGTAACCACCGTGCTGCAGCAGGCCGGTCAGACGCCGCCGCTGGCGCTGGCGGAAACGCCTGAAGAAGCGCCTGCGCCGGTCTGGCAGCCGGAAAACCGCGTCGCCGCCGGCGGCAACCATTTTTCTCAGCCTGCGCCGCGTCGCGAGACGCCGCCACCGGCCGGCACCGCCCGCGAGCGCGCACCGCAGCCGGGTTGGCAAACGACCGGCGGTTACCAGAAACGCGAATGCGAGCTGTACGGTAAACTGGTGCAGCCCGCCGCCGGGCCGCAGACCGATGCGGCACCGGAAGTTTCGAGCAAGCCGCCGCTGTTCCCGCCGGCGAAAGCCGCAGCGGAAACGCCGTTGGCGGGCGGCCAGCACAGTTTTGGCCGGGTGCTGATGATCCACCCGCCGTGCTACGCGTTGATTGAACAGCGCCAGCAGCCGGCGCTGCTCAATCTGACGGTGGCCGAGCGCTGGCTGCGCCAGGCGCAGCTCAACCCGCCGACGGAAGGGCTGCGGCCGCAGCCACTGCTGATCCCAGTCAAGCTGACGTTGGACAAGCGCGAAGTGGCGGCCATCGCGCGGCATCAGGCGCTGCTGGCGATGATGGGGCTGGATCTGCAGGCGGATCACGGCCGTGTGACGCTGCGCGCAGTGCCTTTACCATTACGCCAACAAAATTTACAAAAACTGATACCCGAACTGTTAGGCTATCTGGCCGAACATCAGGAGATGTCGCCCGCGGTGCTGGCCACCTGGCTCGCTCGCCGCCTTGGCAGCGAACATGAACAGTGGAACACCTCGCAAGCGATACAATTGCTGACCGACGTTGAACGACTTTGCCCGCAGCTGGTCAAATCGCCACCGAGCGGACTTTTACAACCCGTTGATTTACAGGCCGCACTGGCGGCCCTCAAGCATGACTGAAACTGAAATGACACCACGTCCCCCGGCTATTTTCATCATGGGGCCGACCGCCTCGGGCAAGACCGCGCTGGCGATCGCGCTGCGCGAACGCCTGCCGGTGGAACTGATCAGCGTCGATTCCGCGCTGATTTATCGCGGCATGGATATCGGCACCGCCAAGCCGAGCGCTGAAGAATTGGCGCAGGCGCCGCATCGGCTGATCGATATTCGCGATCCCGCCGAAGCTTACTCGGCCGCGGAGTTTCGCGCCGACGCGCTGAAGGAGATGGCCGACATCACCGCCGCCGGGCGCATTCCGCTGCTGGTCGGCGGCACCATGTTGTATTTCAAGGCGTTGTTGGAAGGATTGTCGCCGCTGCCGTCTGCCGATCCCGCGGTGCGCGAGCGCATCGAACGGCAAGCGGCTGAGCTGGGTTGGGAGGCGTTGCATCGGCAGTTGCAGGCGATCGATCCGGTCGCGGCATTGAGAATTCATCCGAATGATCCGCAGAGACTGTCCAGAGCACTGGAAGTTTTTTTTATTTCGGGTAAAACTTTAACGGAACTGACTAAAATTTCGGGTGAATCGTTACCGTATCAAGTTCACCAATTTGCGATAGCGCCGACCAGCCGTGAGTTGATCCATCAACGCATCGAGCTGCGGTACCATCAAATGTTGGCGGCGGGTTTTGAGACGGAAGCGCGTGCACTTTTCGCACGGGGTGATTTGCATACGGACTTGCCCTCCATTCGCTGTGTCGGTTACCGCCAGATGTGGTCATACTTGTCTGGTGAAATTAGTTACGATGAGATGGTTTATCGTGGTATTTGCGCAACACGTCAGTTGGCTAAACGCCAGATGACCTGGTTACGGGGTTGGGAGTCGGTCCATTGGTTGGACAGTGAAAAGCCGGGAGAGGCTTTGGACTCGGTGACACAGGTTGTTAGTGCATAGGTTGGGTGATTGTGTACAATTGCTGAGTATTCAGCGCGCAAATTTTTTTACGTCGTTTATTTTAGAGCCGACAGGTTCTTAGTTACAAACAACAAGCAAATAAGGAAAAGATAGAATGGCTAAGGGGCAATCTTTGCAAGATCCGTTCCTGAACGCATTGCGTCGTGAACGTGTTCCGGTTTCTATTTATTTGGTGAATGGTATTAAGCTGCAAGGCCAGATTGAGTCTTTTGACCAGTTTGTCATCCTGTTGAAGAACACGGTTAGCCAGATGGTGTACAAGCACGCTATCTCTACCGTTGTCCCGTCACGTCCGGTTTCGCATCACAGCAACAACCCGAGCGGCGGTTCAAGCAACTATCACCATGGCAACAATCCGTCTGCGCAGCAACAGCCGCAGCAGGAAAGCGATGACGCTGAATAAAGCGCGTTGCAAGTCAACCATGACGGGGAGCATAAGCAGCCGCGGGCTGTTTATGTCCCCCAAACTCACGGTGAGTGTCCGTTTGAGAGGTTGCACGCTTGTTTGACCGTTATGAAGCCGGTGAGCAGGCCGTACTGGTTCATATCTATTTCTCGCAAGACAAAGATACGGAAGACCTCAACGAGTTCGAATCGTTGGTTTCCTCAGCCGGTGTCGAAGCTTTGCAAGTGGTGACTGGTAGCCGCAAAGCCCCGCATCCGAAGTACTTTGTCGGCGAAGGAAAGGCCGAAGAAATTGCAGATGCGGTGAAAGCCAGCGGCGCGTCTGTTGTCCTGTTTGATCATTCCCTTTCCCCGGCGCAGGAAAGAAACCTCGAGCGCCTGTGCGAATGCCGGGTGATCGATCGCACCGGGCTGATTTTAGACATCTTCGCCCAGCGTGCCCGCACCCATGAAGGTAAGCTGCAGGTGGAGCTGGCGCAGTTGCGTCACATCGCCACGCGTCTGGTACGCGGCTGGACGCACCTGGAGCGGCAAAAAGGGGGGATTGGCCTGCGCGGGCCGGGGGAAACCCAGCTTGAGACCGACCGTCGCCTGTTACGCGATCGCATCAGCTTGATTCTGCGCCGCCTGGAGCGGGTAGAAAAGCAGCGTGAACAAGGCCGACGCGCGCGGACCCGCGCCGATGTGCCGACCGTATCGCTGGTGGGCTACACCAACGCCGGCAAATCCACCCTGTTTAACCGAATAACATCTGCCGAGGTGTATGCGGCGGACCAGCTATTTGCCACCCTGGATCCTACGTTGCGGCGCATTGACGTGCCGGACGTGGGGGATACCGTGTTGGCGGATACCGTAGGCTTTATCCGGCACCTGCCGCACGATCTGGTGGCCGCCTTCAAGGCGACGCTGCAGGAAACGCGCCAGGCATCTCTGCTGCTGCACGTCATCGATGCCGCAGATCCGCGCGTCGATGAGAACATCGAAGCGGTGAACACCGTGCTGGCGGAGATAGACTCGGATGAAATCCCTACACTGTTAGTGATGAACAAAATAGATATGCTGGACGATTTTGTGCCGCGTATCGACCGCAACGACGAAAACCTGCCGATCCGGGTGTGGCTGTCCGCCGCCAGCGGAGAGGGTATTCCGTTGCTGTATCAGGCGTTGACGGAGCGCTTATCGGGGGAGATCGCGCATTACGAATTGCGCTTACCGCCACGGGCAGGCCGTCTTCGCAGCCGTTTTTACCAGCTTCAGGCGATTGAAAAAGAGTGGAACGAAGAGGACGGCAGCATTGGCGTGGTGGTGCGAATGCCGATCGTCGAATGGCGTCGTCTCTGCAAGCAAGAACAGGACCTGATTGACTTTATCGTATGATCATATCCTGTTACATTTATGCTTCGCGAAAGCCTGAAGTACCCAATCACAGAATATGGAGCTAAAACATGGCGTGGAATCAGCCCGGTAATAACGGACAGGACCGCGACCCGTGGGGGAGCAGCAATAACAATGGCGGCAACTCTGGCGGTAACAACAAAGGCGGTCGTGATCAAGGGCCACCTGATTTGGACGATATCTTCCGTAAACTGAGCAAGAAATTGAGCGGTTTTGGCGGGGGCAAAGGCTCCAACAGCAATAGTGGCGGCACCGGCACCTCTGGTCCGGGCTTCAGCGGCCGCATTATCGGTATCGCGGCGGTGGCCGTGGTGGTGATCTGGGCCGCCAGCGGCTTCTACACCATCAAGGAAGCCGAGCGCGGCGTCGTGACGCGTTTCGGCAAGTTCAGCCACCTGGTTCAGCCGGGTCTGAACTGGAAGCCGACCTTCATCGACGACGTGCGTCCGGTGAACGTGGAATCCGTGCGCGAGCTGGCGGCGTCCGGCGTGATGCTGACCTCCGATGAAAACGTGGTGCGCGTGGAAATGAACGTGCAGTACCGCGTGACCAACCCGGAAGCGTACCTGTTCAGCGTCGTCAATGCCGACGACAGCCTGAGCCAGGCGACCGACAGCGCCCTGCGCGGCGTGATCGGCAAATACTCGATGGACCGCATCCTGACCGAAGGCCGTACCGTGGTGCGTAACGATACGCAGCGCATGCTGGAAGAGACCATTCGTCCTTACAACATGGGCATCACGCTGCTGGACGTCAACTTCCAGGCGGCGCGTCCGCCGGAAGAGGTGAAGGCGTCGTTCGACGATGCGATCGCCGCGCGTGAAAACGAGCAGCAATACATCCGTGAGGCGGAAGCTTACGCCAACGAAGTTCAGCCGCGTGCGAACGGCCAGGCGCAGCGTCTGCTGGAAGATTCCAAGGCTTATAAAGACCGTACCATCCTGGAAGCGCAGGGTGAGGTGGCGCGCTTTGCCAAGCTGTTGCCGGAATACAAGTCCGCTCCGCAGATCACCCGCGAGCGTCTGTATATCGAAACCATGGAAAAAGTGCTGGGCCATACCCGTAAGGTGTTGGTGAGCGACAAAGGCAACAACCTGATGGTGCTGCCGCTGGATCAGATGCTGCGCGGTCAAGGCGCGGCGCCGGAGAGCGGCAACAAGGATACCAGCCTGATTCGCCTCAATCCGAATCCTGCGCCGGCTGCCAACAGCAGCACTCCGCGTACCAGCGGCGGTTCGATTATGGATCAGCGCCGGGCGAATGCGCAGCGTGACGACACCACTCGCGTAGGGAGAGAGTAATCAATGCGTAAGTCTTTTGTAGTTATTGTCCTCGCGGTGCTGGTGGTGCTGTACGCTTCGCTGTTCGTGGTGCAGGAAGGCCAGCGCGGCATCGTGCTGCGCTTCGGCAAGGTTCTGCGCGACGGCGAAAACAAACCGCTGGTGTATGCGCCGGGTCTGCACCTCAAGATCCCGTTCATCGAGACCGTGAAGAACCTGGATGCGCGCATCCAGACCATGGACAACCAGGCCGATCGCTTCGTGACCAGCGAGAAGAAAGACCTGATCGTCGACTCCTATCTGAAGTGGCGTATCAGCGACTTCAGCCGTTACTATCTGGCGACCGGCGGCGGCGACGTCTCTCAGGCCGAAGTGCTGCTGAAACGCAAGTTCAGCGACCGTCTGCGTTCCGAAATCGGCCGCCTGGACGTGAAAGACATCGTGACCGACTCGCGCGGCAAGCTGATGTCCGACGTGCGTGACGCGCTGAACACCGGCACCGTGGGTGACGGCGAAGAAGTGGCGACCACCGAAGCCGATGACGCTATCGCCTCTGCGGCGGCGCGCGTTGAGCGGGAAACCACCGGCAAACAGCCGCAGGTGAACCCGAACAGCATGGCGGCGCTGGGCATCGAAGTGATCGACGTGCGTATCAAGCAGATCAACCTGCCGGCCGAAGTGTCCGACGCCATCTACCAGCGTATGCGCGCCGAGCGTGAAGCGGTAGCCCGTCGTCTGCGCTCGCAGGGCCAGGAAGAAGCCGAGAAGCTGCGCGCCAGCGCGGACTACGAAGTGACCCGTACCCTGGCGGAAGCCGAGCGTCAGGCGCGCATCACCCGCGGTGAAGGCGATGCCGAAGCGGCCAAGCTGTTTGCCAACGCGTTCAGCCAGGATCCGGACTTCTATGCCTTTATCCGCAGCCTGCGTGCCTATGAAGCCAGCTTCAAGGACAACCAGGACGTGCTGGTACTGAGCCCGGACAGCGATTTCTTCCGCTACATGAAGTCGCCTGATACCCTGCGCAAGTAAGCGCGGCAGGCAATCTGATCGAGGGCCCGTTTACGCGGGCCCTTTCTCGTTTTTGGGGGATGCATGAACTCAACGATTTGGCTGGCGCTCGGGCTGGTTCTGGTGCTGGAAGGATTAGGGCCGATGCTGTTTCCGCAGGCCTGGCGCAAAATGATTGTGGCGATGTCGCAACTGCCGGACGCGACGCTGCGGCGATTTGGCGGAGGAATAGTGGTTGCGGGCTGCGTGATCTACTACATGTTGAGCGGCCGCACGGGTCTTTAAAGTCTAGCCCAAAATTTATGCAATCGTATGCTAAAAGTGCTGAAAATCGAAAATTACGGTGGTAGAATCCATTTTTAAGCAATCGGTGATTTTGAAAAATGGGTAAGAACGTCGTCGTACTGGGCACCCAATGGGGTGACGAAGGTAAAGGCAAGGTTGTAGACCTGCTGACTGAACGGGCTCAATATGTTGTGCGCTACCAAGGTGGCCATAACGCTGGCCACACTCTGGTAATCAACGGTGAAAAAACCGTCCTTCATTTAATTCCTTCAGGTATTCTGCGTGAAAACGTCACCAGCATCATCGGCAACGGTGTTGTTCTGGCGCCGGACGCATTGATGAAAGAAATGGGTGAACTCGAAGCGCGTGGCATCCCGGTACGCGAACGTCTGTTACTCTCTGAAGCTTGCCCGCTGATCCTGCCTTACCACGTCGCGTTGGACAACGCGCGTGAGAAAGCGCGCGGCGCCAAAGCGATCGGCACCACCGGTCGCGGTATCGGCCCGGCTTACGAAGATAAAGTGGCTCGTCGCGGCCTGCGCGTCAGCGACCTGTTCAACAAAGAAACCTTCGCCGTTAAGCTCAAAGAGATCGTCGATTACCACAACTTCCAACTGGTCAACTACTACAAAGTTGAAGCCGTCGATTATCAGGCGACGCTGGACTACGTGCTGTCTATCGCCGACATCCTGACCGCCATGGTGGTTGACGTTTCCGAACTGCTGGACGGCGCGCGCAAGCGTGGCGACCTGATCATGTTCGAAGGCGCTCAGGGCACTCTGCTGGATATCGACCACGGTACTTACCCGTACGTCACCTCTTCCAACACCACCGCCGGCGGCGTGGCTACCGGTTCCGGCATCGGCCCGCGTTATGTGGACTACGTGCTGGGCATCGTGAAAGCCTACTCCACTCGCGTGGGTGCAGGCCCGTTCCCAACCGAACTGTTCGATGAAACCGGCGAGTACCTGTGCAAGCAGGGTAACGAGTTCGGCGCCACCACCGGCCGTCGTCGTCGTACCGGCTGGCTGGACGCGGTAGCGGTGCGTCGCGCCGTGCAGATCAACTCCCTGTCTGGCTTCTGCCTGACCAAGCTGGACGTCCTGGACGGCCTGAAAGAAGTGAAGATCTGCGTGGGTTACCGCATGCCGGACGGCCGCGAAGTGGATACCACTCCGCTGGCGGCTGAAGGCTGGGAAGGTATCGAGCCTATCTACGAAACCATGCCGGGCTGGAGCGAAACCACCTTTGGCGTGAAAGAGCACAGCAAGCTGCCTCAGGCTGCGCTGAACTACATCAAGCGCATCGAAGAAGTGACCGGCGTACCGGTAGACATCATCTCTACCGGCCCGGATCGCAGCGAAACCATGATCCTGCGCGACCCGTTCGACGCATAATCAGGCTTTGCGGCATTAAACAAACCGGGCGCGTCCCGGTTTGTTTTTATCCTGACTCCCTCCGATTGCGGTTTCACGTCAAAAAATCCTTTCATAAACCCGCCTTAGGGCGCGGGATTCGCTAAATAATTAGCGACGAACTCTCCGGCTGGTTTATTATCCAATGAGTAATCTTTTGAATAGCGCCGAAAAGCGGCGTATCAGACGGGTAAAACGATACCCAGAGGTAAGATGTGCAGTTAACAAGTTTTACTGATTATGGCCTGCGGGCGTTGATCTACATGGCCTCGTTGCCGCAGGACAAGATGACCAGTATCTCGGAAGTGACCGAGGTTTACGGCGTGTCTCGCAACCATATGGTGAAGATCATCAATCAGTTGAGCCGGGTCGGTTTTGTCACGGCGGTGCGCGGCAAGCATGGCGGCATCCGTTTGGGCAAACCGGCCGAGAGCATTCGCCTCGGCGACGTGGTGCGGGCGCTGGAGCCGCTTGCGCTGGTTAACTGCAGCAGCGAGTTTTGCCACATCACCCCTGCCTGCCGACTGAAGCAGGTGCTCCAACAGGGCGTACAGAATTTCCTTGAAGAGCTGGATAAGCATACGTTGGCCGACATGGTCGAAGACAATCCGCCGCTCTACAAGCTATTGCTTGTCGAATAAAACGACGTTGAGAAGACAAGGCTCAACGTCATCCTGCTGATGACAACGGAGGAACCGCAATGTCACAAGATCCATTCCTGGAACGAGAAGCAGAAAAATACGAATCCCCTATCCCCAGTCGTGAATATATCCTGGCCCATTTGGCGAAAAGAGAAACCCCGGCCAGCCGCGAAGAACTGGGCAACGAACTGGGCCTCAGCGGTGAAGAGCAGCTGGAAGCGCTGCGCCGCCGCCTGCGCGCCATGGAGCGCGATGGCCAGCTGGTGTTTACCCGCCGCCAGTGCTACGCGCTGCCGGAACGTCTGGATCTGCTGCGCGGCACGGTGATCGGCCACCGCGACGGCTACGGCTTCCTGCGCGTGGAAGGCAGCAAAGACGATCTGTACCTGTCTGCTGAACAGATGAAAATGGCGATCCACGGTGACGTGGTGCTGGCGCAGGCCTTGGGCGCGGATCGCAGAGGGCGCCGCGAAGCGCGCATCGTGCGCGTGCTGGTGCCGAAAACCAGCCAGATCGTCGGCCGCTTCTTCATGGATGCCGGCACCGGCTTCGTGGTGCCGGACGACAGCCGTCTGAGCTTCGATATTCTGATCCCGGCGGACAGCGTCAGCGGCGCGCGCATGGGCTTTATGGTGGTGGTGGAGCTGACGCAGCGTCCGACCCGCCGCACCAAGGCGGTCGGCAAGATCGTCGAGATCCTCGGCGACAAGATGGGCACCAGCATGGCGGTGGACATCGCGCTGCGCACCCATGAGATCCCGCATACCTGGCCGCCGCAGGTGGAAAAGCAGGTGGCCGATCTCAGTGAGCAGGTGCCGGAAGCGGCCAAGAAGGGCCGCGTCGATCTGCGCAAGCTGCCGTTGGTCACCATCGACGGTGAAGACGCACGCGACTTCGATGACGCCGTGTACTGCGAGAAAAAACGCGGCGGCGGCTGGCGCCTGTGGGTCGCGATCGCCGACGTCAGCTACTACGTGCGCCCGCGCACCGCGCTGGACGATGAAGCGCGCAGCCGCGGTAACTCGGTGTACTTCCCGTCGCAGGTGATCCCGATGCTGCCGGAAGTGCTGTCCAACGGGCTGTGCTCCCTGAACCCACAGGTCGATCGCCTGTGCATGGTGTGCGAGATGACCATCTCCGCCCAGGGGCGCCTGTCCACGGCCAAGTTCTACGAAGCGGTGATGAGCTCGCACGCTCGCCTGACCTATAACAAGGTGTGGCACATTCTGCAGGGCGATCAGGAGCTGCGCGAGCACTATCATCCGCTGGTCAAGCACCTGGAAGAGCTGCACGCGATGTATAAGGTGCTGGATAAGGCGCGCGCCGAGCGCGGCGGCATCGCGTTTGAAACCGAAGAAGCCAAGTTCATCTTCAACGCCGAACGCCGCATCGAGCGCGTGGAGCCGACGGTGCGCAACGACGCCCACAAGCTGATCGAAGAGTGCATGATCATGGCCAACGTGGCGGCCGCGCGCTTCGTCGAGAAACGCAACGAGCCGGCGCTGTACCGCGTGCACGATCGTCCGAGCGACGACCACATCTCCGCGCTGCGCAGCGTGCTGAGCGAGCTGGGGCTGACGCTGGGCGGCGGCAACAAGCCGCAGCCGAAGGACTATGCGGTGCTGATGGATGAAGTGTCCGAGCGCCCTGACCACGAAATGCTGCAAACCATGTTGCTGCGTTCGATGAAGCAGGCGATTTACGATCCGGAAAACCGCGGCCACTTCGGCCTGGCGCTGGCGTCTTACGGCCACTTCACCTCGCCGATCCGCCGTTATCCGGATCTGGCGCTGCACCGCGCGATCAAATATCAGCTGGCCAAAGAACACGGCGAGCCGAAAGAGCGCTGGACGCCGACCGGCGGCTGGCACAGCGAATTCGAAGAGATGCTGCAGCTGGGCGAACATTGCTCGATGACCGAGCGCCGCGCGGACGAAGCGACGCGCAACGTCGCCGACTGGCTGAAGTGCGACTTCATGCAGGATCACGTCGGTGAAGTGTTCAGCGGCATCATCTCCAGCGTGACCGGCTTCGGCTTCTTCGTGCGCCTGAACGATCTGTTCATCGACGGGCTGGTGCACGTATCAACGCTGGATAATGATTACTATCGCTACGATAATATCGGCCAGCGCCTGATCGGCGAGTCTTCCGGCACGGTCTATCGCCTGGGGGATACGGTGGAGATCCGCGTGGACGCGGTGCATATGGACGAGCGCAAGATCGACTTCGCGCTGGTGTCCAGCACCCGCAAAGCGCGCGGTGAAGGCAAAACCGAGCGCGATCGCGCCAAGAAGGGCGGCCAGCGCACGCTGCGCGACAGCGGTAGCGCGGGGCGCGGCAAGCGCCGCGGCGGCAAACCGCCGGCCAACTTCGAGCCGGACAGCGCCTTCCGCAAGCAGGATGACGCCAAGCCCGCGGACAACGTGAAGAAGGCGAAGAAGAAAGCCAAGAAAGCGTCCGACAAAACGCGGAAAATCGCGGCGGCGACCAAAGCCAAACGCGCAGCCAAGAAGAAAGGTGCCGAGCAGGCTTAACCTGCCGCACATCGTTACCATCGGCCGGTTATCGCCGGCCGCACGAATTTAAAAGAGCATCATGAGCGAAATTATTTACGGCATTCACGCCGTCAAAGCCCTGTTAGAGCGCGATCCGCAACGCTTCCTGGAAGTGTTTATCCTGAAAGGCCGCGAAGATCGCCGCCTGCAACCGCTGATCGCCGAGCTGGAAGCGACCGGCATCGTGATCCAGGTGGCGAGCCGCCAGTGGCTGGATGACAAGGTTGAAGGCGCGGTGCACCAGGGGATCATCGCCCGGGTGCGCGAAGGGCGTCAGTATCAGGAGAACGATCTGCCGGGCCTGTTGGAGAGCGTGGAAACGCCATTCCTGCTGGTGCTGGACGGCGTGACCGACCCGCATAACCTCGGCGCCTGCCTGCGCAGCGCCGACGCTGCCGGCGTGCACGCGGTGATCGTGCCGCGCGACCGTTCTGCCCAACTGAACGCCACCGCCAAGAAAGTGGCCTGCGGCGCCGCCGAGAGCGTACCGCTGATCCGCGTGACCAACCTGGCGCGCACGCTGCGCCTGCTGCAGGAAATGAACGTCTGGGTGGTGGGTACCGCCGGCGAAGCCGACCATACGCTGTATCAGAGCAAAATGACCGGCCCGATGGCGCTGGTGATGGGCGCGGAAGGCGAAGGCATGCGTCGTCTGACCCGCGAACACTGCGACGAGCTGATCAGCATCCCGATGGCCGGTACCGTCTCTTCGCTGAACGTGTCGGTCGCCACCGGCATTTGCCTGTTCGAAGCGGTGCGTCAGCGCGGCTGATCCTCCTGACGGGGGCCCTGAGCCCCCGTTAATTCCCCCCTCTTGTGATCCCGCCTTCGGCAGAAATCTCTGCGCCGACCATACTTACTCCTGACGCTTTTCTCAGGGAGCACTCTCATGGTCTGGACTACGCACACCGTTTTTAACCAACCCAAGCCGCTGGGCAACAGCAACCTGTTTCTCTCCGATACGCCGCTGCGCGAAGCGTTGCAGCGCGAGCAGGGCGGCTGGGACGCCGAGGTATTGGCTTCGCTGGGCCAGCAGCTTGGCACCCAGGAGTCGCTGGAGCTGGGCCGCCTGGCCAACGCCAACCCGCCGGAGCTGCTGCGCTACGACGCCACCGGCCAGCGGCTGGACGACGTTCGCTTTCATCCCGCCTGGCATATCCTGATGCAGGGGCTGATCGCCAACCGGGTGCACAACCTGCCCTGGCAGGAGGATGCGCGCATCGGTTCCTTCGTGGCGCGCGCCGCGCGCTTTATGCTGCATGCGCAGGTTGAGGCCGGTACGCTGTGCCCGGTGACCATGACCTTCGGCGCTACGCCGCTGTTGCTGCAGGCGTTGCCGGTCGAGTTTCGCTCCTGGCTGACGCCGCTGCTGTCGGATCGTTATGACGCTCACCTGCTGCCGGGCGGGCAAAAGCGCGGCCTGCTGATCGGCATGGGCATGACGGAGAAGCAGGGCGGTTCCGACGTTTTGAGCAATACCACTACCGCCGCGCCGCTCGGCGCGCGCGGGCCGGGTGAAGCCTACCGGCTGGTGGGGCACAAGTGGTTCTTCTCGGTGCCGCAGAGCGATGCGCACCTGGTGCTGGCGCAGGCCGAAGGCGGGTTGTCCTGTTTCTTCCTGCCGCGCATTTTGCCGGACGGCAGCCGCAACGCCATTCGCCTGGAGCGGTTGAAAGACAAACTGGGCAACCGCTCCAACGCCAGCAGCGAAGTGGAGTTTCAGGACGCCACCGCCTGGCTGTTGGGGGATGAGGGTGACGGCGTGCGGCATATCCTGAAGATGGGCGGCCTGACCCGTTTCGACTGCTCGCTCGGCAGCCACGGCCTGATGCGCCGCGGGCTGTCGGTGGCGCTGTATCATGCGCTGCAACGGCAGGCGTTCGGCAAGCTCCTGATCGAACAACCGCTGATGCGCCAGGTTCTGGCGCGCATGGCGCTGCGGCTGGAAGGGCATACCGCGTTGCTGTTCCGGCTGGCCCGCGCCTGGGAAAGCCGCAGCAATGAGGGCGAACTGATCTACAGCCGCCTGCTGACCCCGGCGGCCAAATGCAGCATCTGTCGCCAGGGCATGCCGTTCATCGCCGAGGCGATGGAGGTGCTGGGCGGTATCGGCTACTGCGAAGAGAGCGAGCTGCCACGCTTGTATCGCGAGATGCCGGTCAACAGCATCTGGGAAGGTTCCGGCAACATCATGTGTCTGGACGTGTTGCGCAGCCTGCACAAGCTGCCGGGCGCGCTCGAAATGCTGCAGTTCGAGCTGCAGCCGGTGCGCGGCCAGAATCGCTTGTTCGATCACGCCTGGCGGCAGTGGCAGCAGCGTGCCCGGCAACCGCGTGAAGAGATGGGGCGGCTGCTGACCCAGCAGCTGTTCGACCTGTGCTGTGCCGCGCAGCTGCTGCAGCATGCCAGCCCGCAGATAGCCGACGCCTGGTGCCACCTGACGCTGGATCACCGCGGCGAGAGCCTGCTGTCGGCTGAGGTGTGCGAACTGCTGCTCAACCGCGCTATCGGCGGTTAGGGAAAAGGGTGGCGCGCGGCGGCGAAAACCTTTTTAATTCAGCCTCACTCTGACAGGAAAATGCACATGGATATTCTCAGCGCGTTGGCGGCGTTCGCCTCTTATTTCTTCAGCGGTTTCGCCATGATTTTGGTGTTTCTGTTCGTCTATACCCGCATCACTCCGCACGACGAATGGGCGCTGATCAAGGCCGATAATCAATCCGCCGCCTTTGCTTTCATCGGCGCTTGCCTGGGGTATGTGATCCCGTTGGCCAGCGCGGCGATCAACTCGATCAGCCTGCTGGATTACCTGCTGTGGGGCGTAGTGGCGCTGGTGGTGCAACTGCTGCTGTTCGCGGCCGTGAAGATCTACATGCCGCGCATCAGCGACAAGATCGAAGCGAACCACCTGGCCGCCGGGATTTTCCTGGGGGGCGTCTCCGTCAGCGGCGGCGTGTTGAATGCGGCCTGCATGAGCTACTAAAGGTATAAGATGGCCGAGGCGCGCCAGCCAAGCGGGTGCGCCTGTTCTTCCATCCGCAGGATGCGGTAATAGCTGGCGCCGTGTTGGCCGGCGGTGCGGGCGATGGCCTGCTCCGCCTCCTGCGGTGAACCGGGCAGATCGTTAAAGGTGATCTCGGCGATTTCACTGAGCGGCGTCACGCGATCGGCGGGCGCCAGCTCGGCGGACTGTGCGCCGGTGCTGAGCAGCCCTACTGAAAGCAGGAGGGAGGTGAGTGCGGTGGAGCGTTTCATGGCGTTCCCCTTCGTCAGATCCTGAATCGCACCCGCAACATGCGGCATGCTGTCTGACAGTGTGCAACACCCTACTTCAGCCTGTGCAAAGCCAGTGTAAATCTGCTTAAAAAATCCCCGCCTTACCGATACAGGATCGCCTGGGAATACCATTGGCCCGGCACGATGGTTTCGCTGTTCATGATGATCACGTAATACCGGGCGCCGGCGGCGGTGGCCTTGCGCTGGATCTCCGCTTCCACGTCCATCGGGCTGCCGTGCACCACGGCGGTGACGGTACCTATCTTCACCAGCTCGGCGGTCTGTGCGCGGACGATCTCCTGCGCCTGTGCGGTGGGCGGCGGCGGTGGTTTCGGCGTGGTGGTCATGATGCCGCAGGCGGAAAGCTGTGCGGCCAGCGTCAAGGCAATGAGTGTGCGGACAAGCGTCATGGTGACCTCGAAAGAGCCGGTACGATGGCTTCAGTGTAACGCAATATAAGCTGGAACAGATTGAGCTAACGCTGGCTGGCGCAAGTTTGTCATGATGAATGCCAACAGGTGCGTTGAGGATGAACGGATGATCGAAATTCATGACGAGCGGGCGGGCGATATTGCGGTGATCCATGCCGTCCCCGCAGGGCACTATCACCGGCCATTGCCGACGGTGTTCTTCTGTCATGGCTATACCTCGTCGAAAGAGGTGTACGCCTACTTCGCCTATGCGCTGGCGCGCGCCGGTTTTCGGGCGATATTGCCGGATGCCGATCGGCACGGCGAGCGGTTCGACGGCGATGAGGCGCGGCGTCTGGCCACGTTTTGGGAGATCCTGCGCAGCAATATCGACGAGCTGCCGCAGATCAAGGCGCATTTTGAGCGGCTCGGCCTGATTGTCGACGGGCGTATCGGCGTCGCCGGCGCCTCAATGGGCGGCATGACCGCGCTTGGCGCTTTCGCGCGCTTCCCGTGGATCCGGGCGGCCGCCAGCCTGATGGGTTCCGGCTATTACCGTTCGCTGGCGCAAACGCTGTTCCCGCCGTTGGACGAAGAGGGCGAGGCGCTCTCGCCGGCGGCGTTTGCGGCGCGAACGGCCGTGTTGGCGGAGTATGAGCTGGAAGGGCGTTTGGAGACGATCGCCGGGCGGCCGCTGCTACTGTGGCACGGGGAGACGGACGACGTGGTGCCGGCGGCGGACAGCCTGCGTTTGGCGGCTGAACTGCGGTTGCATGGCTCGGACGGCCGTTTGACCTCGCTCATCGAACCGGGGGTGAAGCATCGTATCACGCCGCTGGCGCTGTCCGCCACGGCCGACTTCTTCCGCCGCGAACTGTAATGCTCCGCCGGGCATGATGCAGGGAATTGCGCCGCTCTGTGCGGGCTGTTTCGGCCATCGTTTGGCCGAATGAAGGGGAAAATGTCTGCGTGAATTCTTTCAGGGCAGCAAGGAGCAGAGGGCATGATAAAAAGCATCGGCAGTACGGCCGGTTTAATGGGAACGATGAAAGCGCGCGCCGAGCTTAATTCAGCGGCCTTCAGCGAGATGTTGGGGGCCGCCGACGGCAAGGCGCGGCAAAACAAGGCGAATCCGCTGTCGCGCATCACCGCGCAGACGGTGCAAAACATGACGGCGCTGTTCGCCTCCGCGCCGAAAGCGGCAACCACTCACGCCGCAGCGGCCGATACGCTCTCGTTCGAACAGCGGGCGACCCTGACGGGCAGCGCCGAGCTGTTGCAAACGCGGACAAATTATCTGCAGATGGCGCTGCAATTACATAATCCGGGCAAGGCGTTCAGCATGCCGACGCTGCTCAAGCTGTGATGAGGGAAGCGGAGCGCCCAACGGGCGGCGCTCCGGTGCGGACTGAACGGGCTTTCTGATGAAGCCCTGGGGATTTCCCTGGCGTGGCGTGCGTTTTTAGCGGTACAGCTCGGCGCTGACGTGCATCGTGCTGTTGTCTCCCGGTTCGTGCAGGGCGATGATGCGATAAGAGCTTGCGCCGCGTTGATCGGCGATTTTGCTGACCTGGCTGCTGGCGTCATCCGGCGAAACCACGTTCTGGTTCAGGGTGACGAAGCCGACGCTCTGGCGTTGATCGGCCTGGTGCGAGGTGATCTCCGTTGCGGCCATTAGGTTGGCGGAAAACAGGGCGGCCAGCGCCGTTGCGAGAATGATGCGTTTCATAGTGCCTCTCTTAACCCTTTGCCGTTACGGCCTGACAGCGAATGTCGCTGCGGCAAAAAGTCATTTATCTGCATTGAATAACCTGAAATCTTTTTCGTCGCGCTGTCTGCGGCGGATATGGTTAATTTTAGTCCGTTGCGGCGGATTAAAAAGCGGGGGCTTTTGATGGCCTCTTTCAAAAAAAGTGAAATAGATTTGTGACTCAGCGCTGATTTCATTGAAAGATTTTTGAAACCGATGGATCGGCGTACATAGGTTCTCCCACGAGCAAATCGTGCTATTTCCCATAGCGCCTTGCATTAACGCGAATAAAACCCACGCAGTCCTTGAGTTTCCCGCCCTGCGTCAGTATGATTACGCGTCATTTTTCAGCCGCACACTAAACACGTTCCTTGCTTCCATGGGCCGCGGTTGACCCTGACAGGAGGCTGAATAATCCGTAAGGAGCAATTCGATGCGTCATTACGAAATCGTTTTTATGGTCCATCCTGACCAAAGCGAACAGGTTCCGGGCATGATCGAGCGTTACAGTGCTACCATCACTAACGCGCAAGGTCAGATTCACCGTCTGGAAGACTGGGGCCGCCGTCAGCTGGCTTATCCGATCAACAAACTGCACAAAGCTCACTACGTTCTGCTGAACGTTGAAGCGCCGCAGGAAGCGATCGATGAGCTGGAAACTAACTTCCGCTTCAACGACGCCGTTATCCGCAGCATGGTTATGCGCGTTAAGCACGCGGTAACTGAAGCATCTCCGATGGTTAAAGCGAAAGACGAACGTCGTGGCGATCGCCGCGAAGACTTCGCTAACGAAACCGCAGATGATGCAGATGCTGGGGATTCTGAAGAGTAATTGCCGCCGTGACGGCTAATCGTCTGGTTTTGTCGGGCACTGTGTGCAAGGCGCCGGTTCGAAAAGTGAGTCCTTCCGGGATACCGCACTGCCAATTTGTGCTAGAGCACCGTTCGCAGCAGACGGAAGCCGGATTCAGCAGACAAGCATGGTGCCGAATGCCCGTGGTTGTCAGCGGACAACAGTCACAAGCACTAACTCAAAGATTAACGGTCGGCAGTCAGATTACCGTGCAAGGCTTTGTAAGCTGCCATCAAGGGCGCAACGGGCTGAGCAAATTGGTTCTGCATGCCGAGCAGATTGAATTGATAGATTCTGGAGACTAGCCAAATGGCACGTTATTTCCGTCGTCGCAAGTTCTGCCGTTTCACCGCGGAAGGCGTTCAAGAGATTGACTATAAAGACATCGCTACGCTGAAAAACTACATCACCGAAAGTGGTAAAATTGTACCGAGCCGTATCACCGGTACTCGTGCAAAATATCAGCGCCAGCTGGCCCGTGCTATCAAGCGCGCGCGCTACCTGTCTTTGTTGCCGTACACTGATCGTCATCAGTAATCGGCCACTGTCCATTAACGACTTTGAGAGGATAAGGTAATGCAAGTTATTCTGCTTGATAAAGTAGCAAACCTGGGCAGCCTGGGTGATCAAGTTAACGTTAAAGCGGGCTACGCTCGTAACTTCCTGGTACCACAGGGCAAAGCTGTTCCTGCTACCAAGAAAAACGTTGAGTTCTTCGAAGCACGCCGTGCTGAACTGGAAGCCAAACTGGCTGACGTTCTGGCTGCTGCTGAAGCTCGCGCAACCAAGATCAACGAACTGGGTTCAGTCACCATCGCTTCCAAATCTGGCGACGAAGGTAAACTGTTCGGCTCTATCGGCACCCGCGACATCGCTGACGCAGTGACTGCGGCAGGCGTTGAAGTTGCCAAGAGCGAAGTTCGTCTGCCGAACGGCGTTCTGCGTACTACTGGCGAGCACGAAGTGCACTTCCAGGTACACAGCGACGTGTTCGCACAGCTGAATGTAGTTGTGGTTGCAGAAGCGTAATTTACGCTGCTGTTAACCCGGTTAAAACGCCAGCCTCGCGCTGGCGTTTTGCTTTTCTGCGCCCGGCAAAACGCGCTACGCTTGAAGACGGGATAAAAAGGAGAGCGTGCGATGGCAAAGATTACGCTACAGCGGGTTTACGATTTCAGCGCGCCGGCGCCGGAACACTGTTATCTGATAGACAGGCTATGGCCGCGCGGCATCAGCAAGGCGCGGCTGACGGGCGTGCAGTGGCTGAAACAGGTGGCGCCGGATGATGAGCTGCGCAAGTGGTTCCATCAGCATACCGACCAGTGGGCGGTCTTCGAGGAGCGTTATCGCCAACAGCTGGCGGCCAACGATGCCTGGCAGCCGCTGGTGGCGCTGTTACGGCAGGGGCAAGCGCTGACGCTGCTGTATGGCAGCAAAGATACCGAGCACAACCAGGGCGTGGTGCTGCGCGAGTTTTTGCTGGCGCAGCTGTAGGGATTAGCGTTCCCGGCGGTAGCTGCCGTCGGCCTGGCGGCGGAACAGCGCCTGGCTGTTGTCCACCGTGGTGACCGACAGCGCGTTAATCACGCCGTTGGCGTCGCGTTCGATGCGCACTTCCTGGCCGGCTTTCATGTTGCTCAGCGGCTTGTCGCCGCCTTCCACCTGCGCCATGGCGAACACTTCATTCACCGGCAGATTGTTGTCGCGAAACAGCTGGGCCAGGGTCTGGCCGGGCTGGATCTGATAACGCTGCCAGTTGCCCGCCGGCGTTGGTTCGTTGGCAGACGTGGTGCCGCCGTTTTGCAGATCGGCCTGCAGCGGCACGCTGGTTTCCTGCTGGGAAACCGGGAACGGCTGTCTTTCGGGCGAGTACGGCCACAGCAGGGCCAGCAGCAGGATGATGCCGAAGATCAGCACCCAGCGGCGGTGGAAGTAGGGCAGCGGCTCCATCCAATGGAAACCGTCCGGCAGATGCCAGACTTTGGCCAGCAGCGCTTTGACCTGCTGCATTTTGTCGTTGGCCGGCGGTGGCTCCGATGGCGGTTCCGCGCCTTCAGACGTGGGTGCGGCGCCCGGTTTCAGGCGCTGGCTGACATTCAGCCAGGTGCGCAGCAGCGGCTGGTAGATGCGGGTGGTTTTCCTTCTCCTGGGCGCGATTCTGCCCATGGTGACCTCTCTTCGACGGCGTAGTAATTAGCGCGGCGCGGCAAGCGCCTCGCCTGCCCGATATCCTGCTTTCAGTATAGTCCGCTAACTGATTGAAGCGAAAGGCAGCTGAGCGGCAGAACCGCGGTTTGCGGCTGCGGGCGTTAACAGAAGGTTATTGTTTCTTTTTCTACGACAAAAGTCATCATTCTCCACACAAGATTTTACCCGGCATTGACGCGCTGTTATGCTGCGCTTTCGACTTTTTACAGACTTAAGGAAAACCCCATGACAACCCCTTCTTTTGACAGCGTTGAAGCGCAAGCAAGTTACGGGATTGGTTTACAGGTCGGCCAGCAGCTGCAAGAGTCCGGGCTGGAAGGTTTGCAACCGGAAGCTTTGCTGGCGGGCCTGCGTGACGCGCTGGAAGGGAATGCCCCGGCGGTTCCGGTAGACGTGGTGCACCGTGCGCTGCGTGAAATCCACGAGCGTGCGGACGCGGTGCGCCGTGAGCGCCAGCAGGCGATGGCCGTTGAAGGCCAGAAATTCCTGGACGACAACGCCAAGCGCGACGACGTGACGTTGACCGAGTCCGGCCTGCAGTTCTCCGTGCTGGAGCAGGGCAACGGCCCAATCCCGTCCCGTCAGGATCGCGTGCGTGTGCACTACACCGGTCGTCTGATCAACGGTGATGTGTTCGACAGCTCGGTCGAGCGCGGTCAGCCGGCAGAATTCCCGGTCAGCGGCGTGATCCCAGGCTGGATCGAAGCGCTGACCCTGATGCCGGTCGGCTCCAAATGGCAGCTGTATATCCCGCACAACCTGGCCTACGGCGAGCGTGGCGCAGGCGCGTCCATCCCGCCGTTCAGCGCGCTGGTGTTCGACGTCGAACTGCTGGAAATCCTGTAATCCCACCGAGGATTGCTCCGGGCGCCTTCGTGGCGCCCTTATTTTATGCGCCGCGCAGCGCGCGCGGGAACAGCAGATTGTTTTCCAGGCTGATGTGCTCCATCAGATCGCCGATGAACTCGTCGATGCCGGTGTACAGCGCTCGCCAGGTGGTGCAGGCACCCTCCGGCGGCGTGACGTTATCGGTGAGGAACTTCACCACTTCCAGCTGTTCGCCCGCCTCGTCATGTTCATGCTCCATCACCGAGATCGGTCCGGCGGCCTGCGGCCCCATGCCCTGTTTGATCAGCGGGAACAGGATCTGCTCCTCTTTCATCATGTGATTCTCCAGATCCAGGCGGATCAGGTTCAGCTGCTTCGCCAGTCCGCGCGGACAGGTGGGCTTGTCGCCGTGCACGCGTTCGACCTTTTCCGCCATCAGCACCAGTTCTGCCAGCTGCTCGCGGTGCCGCTGATGAAAGCGCGGAAGGATGTAATCGATCACCTCACCGAGCGGCGCCGTGCGCCAGTCCCGGCTTGGCTCCGGCGTGGCGGCGAGTGCAGCCAGCGCGTTCTCCAACTGGTCGATGTCCAGCCCTTTGCGCTCGGCGGCGCGTGCCAGCGATTGCCGGCCGCCGCAGCAGAAATCCAGCTGATGCTGGCGAAACAGACGGGATGCCCGGGGAATGGCGATCGCGAGCGCGCCAAGGGATTGATTGCGGTAATCCATGGTAGTGCCTCTTTAAACGAAGGAATTTTATAACATGCATTTTAAATGCAATTTAAAGGGCGCGCCAGCGGGAAAATCGAAGAGGAGGTGGCCGGGGTGAGGCTCCGGCCGGGTGATTATTTCGCGCTGAGATCGATGCGATACACCGCGAAGCCGATGCGGTCATTGCCCTCGGCGGTCATCGGATATTGAGCGTGCTCCTTGATAAACGCCGTCGCTTTGTCCGACGGCGAGGTCTCGAAGCGGATATCCAGCGGCTGCTGGCTGCTGAAGGTTGCCAAACGCCAGTTGTTGTCCGCCTGCGGATGCACCGCACCGTGCCGCTGGGTTTCGGCGCTGATGTAGGCCGCCAGCACTGAACGGTTCTCATCCGGCGAAGCGAAGGCGATGTGTTTGTCGCCGGTGCCGGCAAATTTGCCGCCGTAAGCGCGGTAGTTGTTGGTGGCGACCAGGAAGGTGGCGTTCGGATCGATCGGCTTGCCGTTGAAGGTCAACTGCTTGATGCGCTCCGCCTTATCGTTGATCAGCTGGCATTCACCGTCGTAGCGCGCCGGCTGGCTGACGTCGATCTGGTAGTTGACGCCGTCGATCACGTCGAAGTTATAGGTGCGGAAGCCGTCCCAGTTGATCAAGCCCTGCGGCTTGGCGCTGTTGACGTCGATCTGGTTGAACTGGCCAGCGGAACACTCCAGCCACTCTTTCACCTCTTTGCCGCTGGCCTTCACCACTACCAGGGTATTGGGGTAGAGATAGAGATCGGCGGCGTTGCGGAAGGTGAGCTGGCCTTTTTCCACTTCGACGAAGCTGGCCGGATCGTTCTTGCGGCCGCCGACCTTGAACGGCGCCGCCGCCGACAGCACCGGCAGATCGGCTAGATCCGGATCGCCCTGAATATAATGTTCGACGTAGGCCTTTTGCGCATTGTTGACGATCTGCACCGTCGGATCATCCTGCACCAGCGCCAGGTAGCTGTACATGTTGCCGTCGGATTTGCCGATCGGCTGGCTGACGAACTCGCGCGTGCCCTTGTGATCGTCCGCCAACACTTTCACCAGCGCGGCGTCTTCCGCCGCCAGCGATTTCTTGTTCTCTTTGTCGTAGATCGGCCGTGCTTCCGCTTTGGCGGCGGTCACTTTCCAGCTACCGCTATCGTTGTTGAGCTGCAGGTCGACCACGCCGAGATGATCGCCCCATTGGCCCGGCATCACCGCCGGTACGCCGTTCAGCAGGCCCTTATCGATATCCGCGCCTTTGATGTTGGCGAAGTCTTTGCTCGGGAACACCGCATGGGCGTGGCCGAACATGATGGCGTCGATGCCCGGTACCTGGCTGAGGTAGTAGACCGAGTTTTCCGCCATGGCCTTGTAAGGTTCGCTGGACAGCCCGGAATGCGGGATCGCCACCACCAGATCGGCGCCCTGTTTACGCATTTCCGGCACGTAGCGTTTGGCGGTGGCGGTGATGTCGTCCACCGTCACCTTGCCCTGCAGGTTAGCCTTGTCCCACACCAGGATCTGCGGCGGCACGAAGCCGATGTAGCCGATGCGCAGCGTATGCGCCTTGCCGTCGCGGTCTTTCACCTGCGTATCGACGATGATGTACGGCGTGAACAGCGGTTTTTGCGTTTTGGCGTCGATGACGTTGGCGTTGATATACGGGAACTTGGCGCCGGCGATGGCGTTCTTCAGGTAGTCCAGCCCGTAGTTGAATTCATGGTTGCCGATGTTGCCGACCACATAGTCCAGCGTATTCATCGCCTTATAGACCGGATGCACGTCGCCCGGTTTCAGTCCCTTGGCCGCCATATAGTCGCCGAGCGGGCTGCCCTGAATGATGTCGCCGTTGTCCACCAACACCGCGTTGGCGGCCTGCTGGCGCGCCTGCTCGATCAGGCTGGCGGTGCGCACCAGGCCGAATTTATCGGTCGGCGTGTCCTTGTAGTAATCGAAGTCCATCATGTTGCTGTGCAGGTCGGTGGTTTCCAGCACGCGCAGGTCGACGGTGGCCGCCTGCGCCGAGGCGCACACCAGCAGCACAAGCGCGGACAGCGTCAGGGGATGCTTCATCATTTTGGGCTCTCTCCATTCCATTATTCGAGTGTTATCGCAGAGGGAAATGTAATTAACATTGCTTGCCACAGCAAACTGTGAAGTTTGGCAGAAAACGGCGGCAGGTAACGCGGGGAAGTTCACAGTTGTGCCCAACAAGATCTGAGGAATTCCCGGGGGTTAGCCGGTTGAGATGGATATTCGGCGTAAAAAAAACTAGTCTGCTAGCAGAGACAGGGGGAAATTTCCCACGGAGATGCAGAGTTGAGGTGCATGATGTTAGAGCGAATTTGCCAACTGTCCCGCGAGGCGGGGGCGGCGATCATGGCGGTGTACGACGGTGAACAACCGCTTGATGTCGCACAGAAAAAAGATGATTCACCGGTGACGGCGGCCGATCTGGCGGCACATCACATCATCAAGCGCGGCCTGGCGGCGCTGACGCCCGAGGTGCCGCTGCTGTCGGAAGAAGATCCGCCGGCGTGGGAAGAACGCCGCAGCTGGACGCGCTACTGGCTGGTCGATCCGTTGGACGGCACCAAAGAGTTCTTGCACCGCAACGGTGAGTTCACGGTCAATATCGCCCTGATTGAAGACGGGCAGGCGGTGATGGGGGTGGTGTACGCCCCGGCGATCGACGTGCTGTATCTGGCGGAGCGCGGCAAGGCCTGGAAAGAAGAGAAGGGCGTGCGGCAGGCGATCGGCGTCAGCAACGCGCATCCGCCGCTGGTGGTGGTGAGCCGCTCGCATATCGACGACGAACTGAAAGACTATTTGCAGCAGTTGGGTGAGCACCAGACCGTGTCCGTCGGCTCCTCGCTGAAGTTCTGCCTGGTGGCGGAAGGCAAGGCGCAGCTCTATCCGCGCTTCGGGCCGACTAACATTTGGGATACCGCCGCAGGACATGCGGTGGCGGTGGCCGCCGGGGCGCAAATTCACGATTGGCAGGGCAAGCCGTTGCTCTATACCCCGTGTGAATCTTTCCTCAACCCCGGCTTCCGGGTGTCGCTGTTCTGAGTTAGTTCGCCAACAGCTGGTGCAGCTTGGACATCACCTGCTGCACCTCTTCCGGCGTCAGCGCGCCGTCTTTGGCGAACTGAATGCGCCCTTGCTTATCCAGCACCACAATAGCTGAGCCTTTCGGCTGCAGATCCCAGGCCTTACGCACGTTGCCGTCGCTGTCGACGATAAACTGCGACCACGGGAACTCCTTCTTGCTGTCCTCAATGCTGCTGCGCACGAACATCGCGGTGCCCATCAGGGCATCGTCGGTGTTGACGATTGTCGTCGTTTGGTAACGATCGTGTGGTAGCTTCGCCTTCTTGATCGCTTCAATCAGTGGGTCGTTCATGTCTTTGGCGGAGCTGCGGCCGGCAATATGTTGTATCACTCGCACTTTTCCACTGAGCTGCGCGCTGTTCCAGTTCTGGTAGCTAAAATTACCGTCAGCGTAATTGAGCTCTCCTTTGTCGCTGACGCCGACCGGCGCTACGCGCTGCTGGAGCTGGAAGTTGTGCGCGGAAGCGAAAAGCGGGGCGAGCAGCAGGGATACCATCAGCATGCGACTTGTTTTCATGCTTTCTCCTTGTAATGAGTGGAATTTGTGCGACAGCACTTCGACAGCCTAAAGCATAGGATGTGATAAGAGGTCTGTCCTGTTAACCGGATCGCAGATTTTCCCTTGGTTCGCTAATCATCAGATTTTGAAGGGATATACTGAAAACGTTATAAATTATCATATACAATTCTGTCAAAAAGTGTAAATCCAGCGTAGATCACCGGGCAGAAGTGAACGTTCTGGTCTTTACTGGGTCTACTACATGCAATCAAGTTGCGTTCTGAATTTCGAGGCTGCCACCTTTGGCGGCTCGCTGAGCGCATGGATCAACGGGAGGAGCGTAAAAGAATGAGAATCTTCCAGCGTTATAACCCTTTGAAAGTGGCAAAGTACGTTAAGACCCTGTTTCGCGGAAGGCTGTATATCAAGGACGTGGGCGCATTTGAATTCGACGAGGGGAAAATCCTGCCGCCGAAGATTCGTGACAAGCGCCATTTCAGCGTGATGTCTGAAGTAAACCGCCAGGTGCTGCTGTTGCAGGCCGAGTTTGGCTGAACACTGCGCTGACAGCGGTAAAAAAAATGCGGCCCCGATGGGGCCGCTGATGTTTTTGCCGGCTGGCGTCAAGCCGCCGGGGTGTCTTCCGGGGCTTTCGGCAGAACCGCCGCCGGTTTGTCGCTCAGCCGGGTGACCAGCAGCTGGTCTATCTTGTAGCTGTCGATATCCACCACTTCGAACTTGTAGCCGGCGTATTTGACGAAGTCGGTGCGTTTCGGGATCTTGCGCAGCATATACATCATAAAGCCGCCGATGGTCTCGTAGTTGCCCGCCTGCGGGAACTCGTCGATGTCCAGCACGCGCATCACGTCGTCGATCGGCGTGCCGCCCTCAATCAGCCATGAGCTTTCGTCGCGCGCCACGATCTGCTCTTCCTGGCCTTGGCCAACCAGATCGCCCATCAGCGTGGTCATCACGTCGTTAAGGGTGATGATGCCCACCACCAACGCATATTCATTGAGGATCACCGCGAAGTCTTCGCCGGCGGTCTTGAAGCTTTCCAACGCTTCGGACAGCGTCAGCGTATCCGGCACGATCAGCGCCGAGCGGATCTGCACGCCGCTGCTCAGCACCAGGCTCTGGTTGCCCAGCACGCGGTTCAGCAGGTCTTTGGAATCGACGTAGCCGACCACCTGATCGATATGGCCGTCGCACACCAGGAACTTGGAGTGCGGATGGGTCGAGACCTTCTCCTTGATGCTCTCTTCGCTTTCGCGCAGGTCGAAGTACACCACGCTTTCACGCGAGGTCATCGAAGACGGCACGGTGCGCGATTCCAGTTCGAACACGTTTTCAATCAGCTCATGTTCCTGCTTGCGCAGCACGCCCGCCAGGGCACCGGCTTCCACCACCGCGTAGATGTCGTCGGAGGTGATGTCGTCCTTACGCACCATCGGCAGCTTGAACATGCGGAAGATCAGGTTGGCCATGCCGTTGAAGAACCACACCAGCGGGCGGAAGATCATGATGGAGAAACGCATCGGGTTGATGATCCGGACGGCGACCGTCTCTGGTGCAATCATACCGATGCGCTTCGGGGTCAAATCGGCGAACAGGATAAACAGGCTGGTCACCAGCACGAAGGAGCAGATGAAGCTGACCTGTTCCGCCAGTTCGGGCGACAGGAAACGATCGAACAACACCTTGAAAGTGGGAGAAAACGCCGCATCGCCGACGATACCGCCGAGGATGGCCACGGCGTTCAGGCCGATCTGCACCACGGTGAAGAAGATGCCTGGGGTTTCTTGCAGTTTAAGCACTCTGGCGGCGTTGACGTTACCTTCGTCCGCCATCAGCTTCAGTTTGATCTTGCGCGAGGCGGCCAGAGAGATTTCCGACAGTGAGAAAAACGCACTCACCGCGATCAGAAAAAGAATCAGTAAAATACTGTTTAACATAATCTATCCATACGTGCCGACGGGATGCCGGCGCTCTTGAGGAAGGGTAGTACATAGTAAAAAAAGCAGCGATAACAACCAGAAGGGAAGCTATCGGGCCGCAGAAGCGGCCCGCATAGTATAGCAGTTGCCCCACAGGGGCCGCCAGCGGTTAAAAAAGTGCCGCCGGCCGGCATCGGATTAGCCCTGCGGCGGCAGGCAAACGCCGATGCCACCCAGCCCGCAGTAGCCTTCCGGATTCTTGAACAGGTACTGCTGATGATCGTCCTCCGCGTAATAGAACGGCAGCGCCGGCGCGATCTCGGTAGTGATGATGCGCTTGTCGCCCGCCGCGTCCATCGCCTGCTGGAAACGCTGCAGGCTGCTTTCCGCCTCGGCCTGCTGCTCCGGGCTCAGCGTGTAAATCGCCGAGCGGTACTGCGTGCCGACGTCGCCGCCCTGGCGCATACCCTGCGCCGGATCGTGATTTTCCCAGAATACCTGCAGCAGCTGTTTGTAGCTGACGACCTGCGGATCGAACACCACGCGTACCACTTCGGCGTGGCCGGTCTGGCCGCTGCACACTTCGCGGTAGGTCGGGTTCGGCGTGTAGCCGCCGCTGTAGCCGGCGGCGGTGCTGTAGACGCCCGGCTGCTGCCAGAACAGGCGCTCAACGCCCCAGAAACAGCCCATGGCGAAGATCGCCACTTCCATGCCTGCCGGCACCTGGGTCATCGAGTGTTCGGTGACCACGTTGAGCGTTGCGACAGGCATTGGCGTGGTGCGGCCAGGCAGCGCGCTTGCCTTATCGACGGTTTGTGATTTATCAAAAAATGGCACCACGGTTGACTCCTGTTGTCACAGTAAGAATTGACCCTACATGGGGGCGGTTCGGTTGTATCTCACCGCGTCTTTGCCCACAATAAGTGGCAAGTTGGGTTTATGTATAAGCTTAACGCAGTATTTTGAGCGCCAAAAGTGAAGAATTCGCCTGTTGCGCGGCGGTGGCAAAGCGCGGCGGGCGGCGTCCGGAACAAGGCTGAAGAGGGCTGCCGTCATGATAGCGCGGAGTCTGCCCTGGCCCCGGAGCGAACACCATAACAGGAAAGTAAAATCAATAAGGAGAACACGTGCCAAAGTACCCGGTCATGTGCTTGATAGCTGTGTTGCTTGCGGCACCTGCAGCCTACGCGGCGAACGTGCGGTTGCAGGTGGAAGGGTTAAGCGGAGAGTTGGAAAAAAACGTTCGGGTGCGCCTGTCGTCGATCACGCCTGAAGAGGTCGGCACCGACGGTCGCTTCCGCGCACGGGTGGATGAGGCGGTGCGCCAGGGGCTGCGCGCGCTCGGTTATTACCAGCCGACAATCGAATTTACGCTGGACGATCGGCCGGGGATGTCGCGCCCGGTGCTGCATGCCAAGGTCAATCCGGGCGAACCGGTGCGTATCGCCGGCGCCAACATCGTGCTGGAAGGCGGCGCGAAGACCGATGAGGACTACCTGGCGCTGGTAAAGAAGGACCGGCCGACCATCGGCGAGATCCTTAACCACGGCAAGTATGACAGTTTCAAAGGCTCGCTCACCGGCCTGGCGCTGCGCAAAGGCTATTTCGATGCCGACATGACCAAAAGCCAGCTCGGCGTGGCCGAAGATCTGCACAAGGCGTTTTGGGATATCGATTTCAACAGCGGCGAGCGTTACCGCTTCGGCAAGGTGAAATTCACCGGCTCGCAAATCCGCGAAGACTATCTGCAAAATCTGGTGCCCTTTCATCAGGGGGATTACTACAGTTCGGAGGATTTGGCCGAGCTGAACCGCCGTTTGTCCGCCACCAACTGGTTCAACTCGGTGGTGGTATCCCCTGATTTCAACGATGCCAAAGAGAACAAGATTTTGCCGTTGGACGCGCTGGTGACGCCGCGCACGCGCAACACCGTCGAAACCGGTATCGGTTACTCCACTGACGTCGGCCCGCGGGTGAAAGGCACCTGGAAAAAGCCCTGGCTCAACGATCGCGGGCATAGCCTGGAAACCAGCGCCAGCGTGTCGGCGCCGGAGCAGCAGCTGGATCTGACCTACAAGATCCCGCTGCTCAAGAACCCGCTGGAGCAGTATTACCTGCTGCAGGGCGGCCTCAAGAACGTCAATCTTAACGACACCAAGTCCGTCACCTCCAAAGTGGTGGCCTCGCGCAACTGGGATCTCTCCAGCGGCTGGCAGCGGGCGATCAACCTGACCTGGCGCTGGGATAACTTTACCCAGGGTAACGTCAGCAACACCACCATGCTGCTGTATCCCGGCGTCAGCTTCAACCGCACCCGCTCGCGCGGCGGCCTGATGCCGACCTGGGGCGACAGCCAGCGCTACTCTATCGACGTGTCCGACACCACCTGGGGTTCCGGCGTGGACTTCGCGCTGATGCAGGCGCAGAACGTGTGGATCCGCACGCTGGCCGACAAGCACCGTTTCGTGGCGCGCGGCCAGGTGGGCTGGATCGAAACCAACGACTTCGACAAGGTGCCGCCGGATCTGCGTTTCTTCGCCGGCGGTGACCGCAGTATTCGTGGCTACAAGTACAAAGACATTTCGCCGCGCGATGACGACGGCAAGCTGACCGGCGCCTCCAAGATGCTGACCGGCTCGCTGGAGTACCAGTACAACGTGACCGGCAAATGGTGGGGGGCGATGTTCGTCGACTCCGGTGAAGCGGTGAACGATATCAAGAAAAGCAACTTCAAGACCGGCGCCGGCGTAGGCGTGCGCTGGCAGTCGCCGGTGGGGCCGGTGAAGCTGGATATCGCCGCGCCTGTGGGAGACAAGGACACCCACGGGATGCAGTTCTACATCGGTTTGGGGCCTGAACTATGAGCCTGGTTAAAAAGATTTGTCTCGGATTTCTGGTCGTTCTGCTGTTGCTGATCGGCGGCTTGGCCTTCCTGATAGGCACCACCACCGGTTTGCATATGGTCATCAACGGCGCGGCGCGCTGGGTGCCGGGGCTGGAGATCGCCGGCGTCAGCGGCGGCTGGCGCGATCTGACGCTGAAGGGCGTGAAATATCAGATGCCGGGCGTGACGGTCAACGCCGGGCAGTTCCATCTCTCCCTTGACCTGTCTTGCTTTAAACGCAGCTCGCTGTGCGTCAATGCCTTGACCGCCCAGGATGTGGACGTGGCGGTGAACACCAAAGAGATGGCGCCCTCCGCTCCGGTGGAGGAGAGCAGTGAGCCGACCACCAATCTCAGCACGCCTTATCCGATCACCCTGCGCCTGTTGGCGTTGAACAACGTCAAGGTCACCGTCGACGACACCGCCATCTCGCTGGCCGAGTTCCGCACCGGCGCGCAGTGGCAAGAGCGCGCGCTGACGCTGATGCCGACCAAGATCGGCTCGCTGCTGATCGCCTTGCCGAAAACCCCGCAAAACCCGTTGCCGGAAGCGGTGCAGCCGGCGGTCGAGGTGGCGAAAAAGGTCGGCGAGCAGGTTACCGACGCGGCGAAGCCGGCACCTCAGCCGGAAGAGAAGCCGCTGGGCGAAACGCTGAAAGAACTGTTCGCCAAACCGCTGTTGCCGGATCTGCCGGACATCCGTCTGCCGCTGGATATCACCGTCAAAGAGATCAGCGGCGAGCAGCTGCGCTTGACCGGCGATACCGACGTGCTGATCACGAGCCTGTTACTGCAGGCCAGCACGCAGGATCAGCATATCCAGCTGGACAACTTCGACGTGAAGTCGCCGCAGGGCACGCTGTCGGTGCAGGGGCAGGCAACCCTGACCGGCGACTGGCCGGTGGCCCTGACCGCCAACAGCGCGCTGAATATCGAACCGCTGAAGGGCGAGAAGGTGAAGCTGAACATCGGCGGTGGGCTGCGTGACGAGCTAAAGGTGGCGCTGAACCTGTCCGGCCCGGTCGGCGCCCAGCTCGATGTGCAAACCCGGCTGGCCGAAGCTGGCCTGCCGCTGGCGCTGACGTTGCAGAGCAAGCAGCTGAAATGGCCGCTGAGCGGCGAGGCGCAGTATCAGGTCAATGACTTCCGCCTGCGCTTTAACGGCAAGGCGACCGACTACGCGCTGTCGACGCGCGCCAATCTGAAAGGCCAGGACTTGCCGCCGGCGGTGCTGACGCTGGACGGCAAAGGCAACGTCGAGCAGTTCAAGCTGGAGCGCCTGCGCCTGGCGGCGCTGCAGGGCAATACCGATCTTACCGCGCTGGTGGACTGGAGCAAAGCCATCAGCTGGACCTCGCAATTGACGCTGAGCGGCATCAATACCGCCAAGCAGTGGCCGGAATGGCCGGCGAAGCTGGATGGCAAGATCACCACGCGCGGCAGCCTGCACGGCGGCAGCTGGCAGCTGCAGGTGCCGGTATTGCAGCTGGACGGCAACGTGAAGCAGAACAAGGTCACGGCGCGCGGTACGCTGAGCGGCAACGCCGCCGGGCAGTGGAAAATCCCCGGCATCGATCTGGCGCTGGGGCGTAACCAACTGAACGTCAAAGGGCAGCTGGACGAGAAGAGCTGGAACCTGGACGCCAACATCGACGCGCCGCGTCTGGACGGCGCGCTGCCGGGCCTGGGCGGCACCGCCAAAGGGCTGCTGAAGCTGCGCGGCAATCTGCAGGCGCCGCAGCTGCTGGCGGATTTGACCGCTTCCGGCTTGCAGTGGCAGGCGCTGCGCATCAACCGCGTGAAAATAGACGGCGACGTGCGCTCCACGGATCAGATCCAGGGGCAGCTGGCGGTACGCGTCGAACAGCTGAAGCAGGATGCGCTGGAGGTCAGCCTGCTGACCCTCGACGCCAAAGGCAGCGAGAAGCAGCACCAGCTGCAGCTGAAGATTGACGGCAAGCCGGTCTCCGGCCAGCTGGCGCTGCAGGGCAGCTTCGATCGTCAGCAGCAGCGCTGGCGCGGCAATCTGAACAACACCCGTTTCGATACGCCGGTCGGGGAATGGCGCCTGACGCGCGCCATCGCGCTGGACTACCTGAACACCGAGCAGAAAATCAGCGTCGGGCCGCACTGTTGGCAGAACCCGAACGCCGAGCTGTGCGTGCCTAAGACCATTGAAGCCGGCCAGAGCGGCCAGGCCAGCGTGGTGCTCAACCGGTTCGACCTGGCGATGATCAAGCCGTTCCTCGGCCCGGACACCGCCCTGAGCGGCGTGTTCACCGGCCGGGCCGACGTCAGCTGGAAGCCGGGCGGTGCGCTGCCGGAGGCGAAAGTCACGCTGGCCGGCAACGGCGTCAAGGTGGTGCAGCAGGTGCAGGGCAACGCGCTGCCGATCGCCTTCGATACGCTGACCCTCAACGCCGGCCTGAACAACGGCCGCGCGCAGGCCGACTGGCGGATCAAACTGACCAACAACGGCCAGTTCGACGGCAATATCCAGGTGGCGGATCCGCAGGTGCGGCGCACCATCAGCGGCAACGTCAATATCACCAACATCTCGCTGGCGCTGATCAACCCGGCGCTGATGAAGGGCGAAAGCGCGGCGGGCATGCTGAACGCCAACCTGCGCCTGGGCGGCAGCGCGCAGAAGCCGCTGGTGTTCGGGCGTCTGGCGTTGGATCGGGCGAAGGTGCAGGGGCACTGGATGCCGTTCGACATGACCGACGCGCGGCTGGCGGTGAATTTCAACGGCATGACCTCGACGCTGGAAGGGTTGCTCAGCACCACGCGCGGCCAGCTGAATCTGGCGGGCGATGCCGACTGGCGCGATATCAACGCTTGGCGTGCGCGCATTGCCGCCAAGGGCGACAAGCTGCGGGTGACGGTGCCGCCGATGATCCGCATCGACGTGTCGCCGGATCTGGTGTTTGAAGCCACGCCGCAGCTGTTCTCGCTCAACGGCAAGGTCGACATTCCCTGGGCGCGCATCACGGTGCAGGAGCTGCCGGAAAGCGCGGTGGGCGTCTCTTCCGACGAGGTGATGCTGGACGACCAGCTGAAGCCGATTCAACCGAAGACCGCGTCGATCCCGATCAACAGCAATCTGATGATCCACGTCGGCAACGACGTGCGGCTGGACGCCTTTGGCCTGAAAGCCCGCTTGAAGGGCGATCTGAAGGTGGTGCAGGACAAGAAAGGGCTGGGCCTCAACGGCCAGATTGACATCCCTTCCGGCCGATTCCATGCTTATGGTCAGGATTTGATCGTGCGTAAAGGGCAGCTGATGTTCTCCGGCCCGCCGGATCAGCCGCTGCTGAATATCGAGGCGATCCGCAACCCGGAATCCACCGAGGACGATGTGACCGCCGGCGTGCGCGTGACCGGCCTGGCGGATGCGCCGAAGCTGGAAGTGTTCTCCGATCCGGCCAAATCGCAGCAGGAAGCCTTGTCTTATCTGCTGCGCGGCCAGGGCTTGAGCAGCTCCGGCGCCGACGGCAACGCCATGACCTCGATGTTAATCGGCATGGGGGTTGCACAAAGTGGTCAACTTGTGGGTAAAATCGGCGAGGCATTCGGCGTGAGTAATTTGGCTCTGGACACTCAGGGGGTTGGCGACAATTCCCAGGTTGTCGTGAGCGGCTATGTCCTCCCAGGCTTACAAGTAAAATATGGGGTGGGCATTTTCGACTCGCTGGCCACGCTGACGTTGCGTTATCGCCTGATGCCTAAGTTGTATCTTGAAGCGGTGTCTGGTCTCGACCAGGCATTAGATTTGCTCTATCAGTTTGAGTTTTAGCGATGCGAATAATTGTCTACGGCAGTTTACGGCGCAAACAGGGAAACAGCCATTGGATGACCAACGCCCAATGGCTCGGCGAGCACGAGCTCGAAGGCTATCAGATTTATAATCTGGGCCATTACCCGGCGGCGATCCCTGGAGAGGGCACGATACATTGCGAGGTGTATCGTATTAACTCATCGATTCTGGCAGAGCTGGACGAACTGAAAAGCAACACCAAGGACTATAAGCGCGAGCTGATTCAGACGCCTTATGGGAGTGCGTGGATCTACCTGTACAAACACAGCGTGGACGGTTACCCGCGGATTACCAGCGGCGACTGGCTGAAGCGTCTCGACGAACAGTAAGAAAAAAACACCGCTCAATGAGCGGTGTTTTTTCATCGGACGGCGGCTGGCATTACTTCTTGGCAGCGCGTTCGAAGGAGGCGATGATTTCCGCTTTAGCTGCGGCAGCGTCTGCCCAGCCTTCCACTTTCACCCATTTGCCTTTTTCCAGATCTTTGTAGTGCTCGAAGAAGTGAGCGATCTGGGCTTTCAGCAGTTCCGGCAGGTCGTTCACGTCTTTCACGTGATCGTACTCTTTGGTCAGCTTGCTGTGCGGTACCGCAACCAGCTTGGCGTCTTCACCGGCTTCGTCGGTCATCTTCAGCACGCCAACCGGACGGCAGCGGATCACGGAGCCCGGCTGCAGCGGGTATGGGGTTGGGACCAGCACGTCAACCGGGTCACCGTCCAGAGACAGGGTGTGGTTGATGTAGCCGTAGTTGCACGGGTAGAACATCGCGGTGGACATGAAACGGTCAACGAACAGCGCGCCGGTTTCTTTGTCGATTTCGTATTTGATTGGATCGGCGTTGGCCGGGATTTCGATTACTACGTAGATGTCTTCCGGCAGGTCTTTGCCAGCAGGGACCAGATTCAAGCTCATGTCGGTTTCCTTTAATCATCAAACCAGAAATGGAGTGGCGGCTATTATAGCGGACTCTTTTGCGATTTCCTGCCCTTTTCATCGTTGAAAACCCAGCGTGCCGGCGCACGGAGAATTTCCAGATTAATCCCGCCGCGGCATGAAGTTTTGCCTTCGCCTGCCGATAACTTCAACAAACAATAATGAGCCAGCAAAGCTGGCTCCGCGTTTTGCCACCCCTACTACGTCTGATCTCACTATTCTGAAGCCGGGAAGAACTCATGCTAAAAAAGATTACGGTGAAGGCTGGGCTGATCGCCCTGCTGAGCCTGATGACCATGCTGCTGATCATGGTCAGCGTTATTGGCGTCAACGCGATTAACGAAGGATCGCGCTCGATCCATACCTTAAACCAGATCCTCGGCGAAGAGCTGGGCTCGCTGGCCAACAGCTCCAACCTGACGCTGCGCGCCCGAACCGCCGCCTCGCTGGCGGTGCGCCAACGGGAGATCGGCCAGGTCGATGTTTCCGACGCCACCGTGGGCCGCATCTACGGTTACCTCGAGCAGTCGAACAAGGAAATGGCGCGCTTTGTCGGCGTCGGCACCGTGACCGATCGCGGCCGTGAACTCTCCAACCGTCTGCAAAACAGCTACCGCGCCTATCTGGAGCAGGGCGTGAAGCCGATGGCCGCCGCCATCAAGGCCGGCAAGATCGATGAGTATTATCACATCCAGGAAACGCGCATCTCCGCGCTGAGCATCGCGTTCGAAAAGGATCTCAGCGATTTCCGCAGTTTCGCGATGAAGCTTGGCGCGCAGCAGGTGTATGACGCGGAAAACAACGCCAGCACCAAGATCTCGCTGATCGTGGTGGCGGGCCTGCTGAGCGTGCTGCTGGCGGTGCTGGCCTGGTTCGCGCTGCGGGTGATCATTCTGCGCCCGCTGGACGAGTCCATCGCGCAGCTGGAACACATCGCCGGCGGCGATCTGACCCATGAGATCCGCGGTGAGGGCGATACCGAGATGGGCCGCCTGGTGCGGGCGATGCAGCGCATGCAGCAGGCGCTGGCCAGTTCGGTCAGCAAAGTGCGTGACGCCAGCAGCCAGATCGACACCGGTTCACGCGAACTGGCGGCCGGCAACCTGCATCTGGCGCAGCGCACCGAAGAATCGGCCGCTTCGCTGGAAGAGACCGCCGCCAGCATGGAACAGCTGACTTCGACGGTGAAAATGAACGCCGAGAACTGCGAGCAGGCCAACCAACTGGCGCTGAGCGTGTCCGATATCGCCAACCAGGGCAGCGACGTGGTCAGCCAGGTGATGAGCAAGATGCAGGCGATCACCGACAGCTCGCGCCGCATCGCCGACATCATCAGCGTGATGGACGGCATCGCCTTCCAGACCAATATCCTGGCGCTGAACGCGGCGGTAGAAGCGGCGCGGGCCGGCGAACAGGGCCGCGGTTTCGCGGTGGTGGCCGGCGAAGTGCGCAATCTGGCGCAGCGCAGCGCCCAGTCGGCGAAAGAGATCAAAGGGTTGATCGAAGCGTCGCAAAACCGGGTGCAGGAAGGCGAGCAGATGGTGGAGTCGGCGGCGCAGACCATGAGCGGCATCACCGGCGAAGTGGGCCGGGTCACGGCGCTGATGCGTGAGATCTCGGCGGCGACGCGGGAACAAAGCAGCGGCATCGAACAGGTGAACCTGGCGGTGGCGCAGATGGATCAGGTGGCGCAGCAGAATGCGGCACTGGTGGAAGAGTCGGCGGCGGCGACGCGCTCGCTGGAAGATCAGGCTCAGCTGCTGGCGCAGAGCATGGCGGCGTTCAAGCTGTAAGGCGATAAGGGTTCGGCGCGGCGCCGAACCCTTGCAAAGAACGCGTTACTCGTCCGGGTTTTCGGCGATGAAACGTTCTGCGTCTTCTACCATCGACTTGGTGCCGACGAAGAATGGCGCGCGCTGGTGCAGTTTCACCGGCGTGATGTCCAGAATGCGGTTTTTGCCGTCGCTGGCCTTACCGCCGGCCTGTTCGGCCAGGAACGCCATCGGGTTGCATTCGTACAGCAGGCGCAGCTTGCCTTGCGGGTGGCTGGCGGTGCTTGGGTAGATGTAGATGCCGCCTTTCAGCAGGTTGCGGTGGAAGTCCGCCACCAGAGAACCGATGTAGCGCGAGGTATAAGGGCGCTGCGTCGCTTCATCCTGCTCCTGGCAGTATTTGATGTATTTCTTCACGCCGAGAGGGAACTTGATGTAGTTGCCTTCGTTGATGGAATACATGTTGCCGCTCGCCGGGAAGCGCACTTTCTCGTGGGAGAGGCAGAACACGCCCAGAGACGGATCGTAAGTAAAGGCGTGGACGCCGTAACCGGTGGTGTACACCAGCATGGTGGACGAACCGTAAACCACATAACCCGCTGCGACCTGGGCGCTGCCCGGCTGCAGGAAGTCTTCTTCGGTCACCGGCGTGCCGACCGGCGTGATGCGACGGTAGATAGAGAAAATCGTACCGACCGAGACGTTGACATCGATGTTGGACGAACCGTCCAACGGATCCATCAAAACGACATATTTGGCATTTTCAGCTCGCTCGCCGTCGAATATCACGATTTCATCTTCTTCTTCGGAAGCGATACCCGCAACTTCACCACGCGCTTTCAACGCCGCTTTCAGTTTTTCGTTCGCGTACAGGTCCAGTTTCATCTGAACTTCGCCCTGTACGTTGGACACCCCGCTGGTTCCCAGAATATCAACCAGGCCGGCCTTGTTGATGTCGCGGTGGATGATTTTGGCGCCCAGTTTAATTGCAGAAAGTAACGCGGTCAGCTCGCCGGTGGCGTGCGAGAAGTCGTGCTGTTTCTCGACGATAAATTCGCCTAACGTTTTCATGACACAATCCCTGAATCTACGGATGGATAGCGGCCTGTTAACAAACCGCCAACGTTTTCGCGTGCAGTGTAGCCCAAAGATGCGCGCCATTCATAGGCAAATCCATTTCTTCTGGACGATTCTGAGCGTTAGAATATGCCGACATTCGATGCACTCACATGAGAAACCTATGCGCATTCACATTCTTGGGATCTGTGGCACCTTTATGGGCGGGTTGGCGATGCTGGCGCGCTCACTGGGGCATGACGTCACCGGTTCGGACGCCAACGTCTATCCGCCGATGAGCACGCTGCTGGAGAACCAGGGGATCGATCTTATTCAGGGTTATGATCCAGCCCAGCTGGATCCGGCGCCGGATCTGGTGATCATCGGCAACGCCATGACGCGCGGCAACCCGTGCGTGGAGGCGGTGCTGGAGCGTGGCATTCCTTACGTTTCCGGCCCGCAGTGGCTGCACGACGCCGTATTGCGCGATCGCTGGGTACTGGCGGTTGCCGGCACCCACGGCAAAACCACCACCGCCGGCATGGCGACCTGGATCCTCGAGGCCTGCGGCTACCAGCCCGGCTTCGTTATCGGCGGCGTGCCCGGCAACTTCGACGTTTCGGCTCGCCTTGGCGGCAGCCCGTTCTTCGTGATCGAGGCCGACGAGTATGACTGCGCGTTCTTCGACAAGCGCTCCAAGTTCGTGCACTACAGCCCGCGCACGCTGATCATGAATAACCTGGAGTTCGATCACGCCGATATCTTCGACGATCTGAAAGCCATCCAGAAACAGTTCCACCACCTGGTGCGTCTGGTGCCGGGCAAAGGCAAGATCATCCTGCCGGACAACGACAGCCACCTGAAGCAGGTGATGGCGATGGGCTGCTGGAGCGAGCAGGAGCTGGTGGGGGAAGAGGGCACCTGGCGCGCGCAGAAGCTGACGCCGGACGCCAGCCATTACGCGGTGTTCCTCGACGGCGAACAGGTCGGCGAAGTGAACTGGGCACTGGTGGGCGAGCACAACATGCATAACGGCCTGATGGCCATCGCTGCCACCCGTCATGTCGGCGTGCAGCCGGCGGACGCCTGCCGCGCGTTGGGCGATTTCATCAATGCCCGCCGCCGTCTGGAACTGCGTGGCGAAGCCAACGGCGTCACGGTTTACGACGACTTCGCACACCACCCGACGGCGATCCTCGCCACTCTGGCCGCGTTGCGCGGCAAGGTCGGCGGCACGGCGCGCATTCTGGCGGTGCTGGAACCGCGCTCCAACACCATGAAAATGGGCATCAGCAAAAACGATCTGGCGCCTTCGCTCGGCCGCGCCGACGAAGTGTTCCTGTTCCAGCCGCACCACATTCCGTGGCAGGTGGCGGAAGTGGCGGATGCCTGCGTGCAGCCGGCGCACTGGAGCGCGGATCTCGACACGCTGGTGGACATGGTGGTGAAAACCGCACAGCCGGGCGATCACATTCTGGTGATGAGCAACGGCGGCTTCGGCGGCATTCACGATCGCCTGCTGGACGCGCTGGCGAAAAAGCAGGAACCGAAAGTCACCTACTGATCGCTCAGCCGCATCAGTCACATCAAGGGCCGCATTCGCGGCCTTTTTTGCGCCCATAAAAAAGCCCTCGCGAGCGAGGGCAACGGGGTTCGTCGGATAGGACGACGAGAGGGTCTCTGGGAAATCGGCGTTTGCGTCAGAACTCGGCAGTGGCAGTGACGAGGGTAATCAGCTCTGCAAAGCCGTTCCCAGAGTTGTTATTTGTAAATCTCGGCGGTGGCGTGGTAGTTGCCTTCATTACGCGCTTCGATCACGCGGTAGGCGGTTGCGCCTTTCGCGTCGGCTTTCTCCGACAACGCCTGGCGAATGTCGGTCGGCGCGCCGTCGATGCCGCTGACGGTAATGGTGCCGATAGATTGCAGGTTGGCGGTCTGATCGTTAGTCACCAATTGGGCGGCAGAAGCGCCGAAGGAGATGACAGACAGCAGGCCGAGTGCAGCAACAGTAGTTTTCATGTTCATGATAGCGATCCTTGGTCATAACAGCCTGGAAGGGCTTGGCAGCGATTTTTATTCTTGAAGGCCGTTACGACAGCGTTTGATTCCAGAGATGTATTGCCCGTTGCCGGGTAATGCCGGTACTTATTTGTAGATTTCAGCGGTCGCGTGGAAGTTGCCGTCATTGCGGGCTTCGATTACGCGGTAAGCGGTCGCCCCTTTGGCGTCAGCTTTGTCGGACAGCGCCTGGCGAATGTCGGAAGGCGCAGCGGCGACGCCGCTCACGGTGATCACACCGGCCGGCTGCAGTTTTGCGGCCTGAGTCGCGTCAACAGATTGTGCTGCGAATGCACCAAATGAAAGCATGGACAGAACGCTCAGGGTTGCAACGGTAGTTTTAATTTTCATCATCTCACCTCATCGTATTCTTTTATCAGTTCCAACGAACTGTGATTCAGTTCACGAAAATGAGTATACAGCTAGTAACGCGAAAAATTAATAGTTCGCTAACAGTTGCTAGTGAAACTTTAACCTCATGATCCTTATTTTTTATAACCATAAGGAATAAAAAACGCTCATAAAACGATCTTTTGATGTTAAATTTATGTAATTTCAATGAGGTAAGTGCTTTTGACCAAAAGTGCGGAAGATCACAGTGGGTACTGCTGGTTACATGGAGATGTCATGGAAATGTGTTGCTGAGGGATAAGAAAGCAGTGTTAAACGCGGTTGAAGGCAGGAAAGGTAACGCGGGGGTTAAAGAAGCGCTAACAAAGTGCGGGCTACAGCCGCACTTTGTTAGCGCCAGGTTTCACAGCTCTTGCTCGAACACGCCCAGAATAGCTTCATGCAGTTTCTGAGCGGTAAAGCCGTTGGACGGGGTGACGAAAATCGTATCGTCGCCGGCAATCGTGCCGAGGATGCCCTGGGATTTACCCAATGAGTCGAGCAGGCGAGCGATCAGCTGCGCGGCGCCCGGGCTGGTGTGGATCACCACGACGGCGTCGTTATGGTCGACGTCCAGCACCAGATTCTTCAATGGGCTGGTGGTGGTCGGCACGCCGAGTTCGGCAGGAAGGCAATACACCATTTCCATTTTGGCATTGCGCGTACGTACCGCGCCGAACTTGGTCAGCATGCGCGATACTTTGGATTGGTTAATGTTTTCGAAGCCTTCTTCTTGCAGCGCCAAAACGATCTCGCCTTGAGAACTGAATTTTTCTTCTTTCAATAACGCTTTGAACGTCTTGATCAGATCTTCCTGTTTTGCGGGATTACGCATTTTGCACCGTGGAATGTTGATAGTGGAAGTCATGATTATGCATATAGATGAATTTTTATGCAACAAAGGCCGACCCAAAGAAAATAAACATGACCGGGCGGCGAGGAAAGGGCGGCATTTTAACAAAATCCGGCCGCGATGAATATGCCCTTTTGACGACGGAAAATCGGCCTGCGGTGGTAAATAAAATGTTATTAAAATGATGTTGTTCTGATGTTGCGTAAGGGTGTAATGTAACGGCCGGTTAACTTGCTCGTGAATAACCTCGCACTATTTTTGATTAGTGTGCGCTATGCCCTTCATGCGTAAGCGATTTAATCTAAAATGGGCGCGACAGCGGCCGTTTTATTACACCGGCAGGCAAGAATTGGCTAATTTATTGTTTTGAAAGGTGTAATGACTTAAGGTCCGTAACCAACACATTCACGGCGCTTTATATATTTAAGATAATAAAGGAGTATAGGATGAAAGTTGCAGTTCTCGGTGCTGCTGGCGGTATCGGCCAGGCCCTCGCCCTTCTACTCAAAACCCAGCTTCCTTCAGGTTCTGAACTCTCTCTCTACGACATTGCCCCGGTTACCCCAGGCGTTGCCGTCGACTTAAGCCACATCCCAACCGCAGTTAAAATCAAAGGCTTCAGCGGCGAAGACGCGACCCCGGCTCTGCACGGTGCGGACGTGGTGCTGATTTCCGCCGGCGTGGCCCGTAAGCCGGGCATGGATCGCTCTGACCTGTTCAACGTTAACGCCGGCATCGTGCGTAACCTGATTGAGCAAGTGGCGAAAACCTGCCCGAAAGCCTGCATCGGCATCATCACCAACCCGGTTAACACCACGGTCGCCATCGCGGCGGAAGTGCTGAAAAAAGCCGGCGTTTACGACAAGAACAAACTGTTCGGCGTGACTTCGCTGGATATCATCCGTTCCAACACCTTCGTGGCCGAGCTGAAAGGCAAACAGCCGGAAGAGCTGAACGTGCCGGTCATCGGCGGCCACTCTGGCGTAACCATTCTGCCTCTGCTGTCGCAGATCCCTGGCGTGAGCTTCACCGATCAGGAAGTGGCCGATCTGACCAAGCGCATTCAGAACGCAGGCACCGAAGTGGTGGAAGCCAAAGCCGGTGGCGGGTCTGCAACGCTGTCCATGGGCCAGGCGGCCGCACGTTTCGGTCTGTCTCTGGTGCGTGCGCTGCAGGGCGAGAAAGGCGTAGTGGAATGCGCTTACGTTGAAGGCGACGGCAAATACGCTCGCTTCTTCGCGCAGCCGCTGGTACTGGGCAAAAACGGCGTTGAAGAACGTAAAGATATCGGCACTCTGAGCGCCTTCGAGCAGAAAGCGCTGAACGAGATGCTGGACGTGCTGCACAAAGATATCGAGCTGGGCGAGAAGTTCATCAATAACTGATCGTTGCCGATAGTCAGCCGATAAACGCCGCCGGACGCTGTTCCGGCGGTTTTTTTTGCTTAGCGTTCACGATTTGATGCGAGCCTTGCGATCCAGCAGGCAATCATTGTGCGGATCGTAATAACGGCTTGGCCAGATCTCCGAAGGGTGGATGCCTATCGCTTCGGCGATTAGCCATTCCCCTTTTGGCCACGGGCGTGACAGCGCGTTGGCCAGCGTTGATGAACTTAATCCGGCCTTGCGTGACACTGCCGCCAGCGTGGTGCCCTGCTTGCGTAGCGCCGCGATGATATCCGCCGGATGCCAATCTGGGTTCCTTGAATTCATGTTTACATTCCTTTTCTGATTAGCCAAAGTTGCGTTAGTGGTATAACTAACGGGTCAAGGTTAGGCGTTTGAACAACGTGAAACGCTTATTCGGAAATCAGAATACCATTAAATTTCCTAAAAAATACCCAAGTAATTTCTAAAAAATGATATTGCCCACTATTGCCCAGAGATGATGGCCATGAAAAACGAGTGGTTTGCCGCCAAGGAGCTGACAGGCATCGCAGGATTACCTTCCTCACCACAGGGAATCAATCTGATGGCCCGGCGCGAAGGCTGGATCAGCCGCAGGCGTAAAGGCGTGCAGGGAAAAGCGTTGGAGTACCATATCGACAGCCTGCCTTCAAACGTGCGTAACCTGCTGGTGCTGAAGGAGGACGGGGCGGTATATGACGTAGAGCGTCAGGATCCGTTGGCGGTCTGGATCGAGTATTACTACCATTTGACGGAGAGCGAGCGCGAGAAAATGGTGGCTTTCCTGATGCGGGAAGGGATCGGCGGCCTGTTGGCGCGCATCGACGAAGAGAGCAATAGCTAGGCAGGCCCGCGTACGCGGGCCTGATGGTTTTTAAGAAATATTTATTTCTTAAAAGTCACGTTGCACTGCCAGATGGGCCAGGCCTTCCAGCGCCGTACGGTGCGCCGATGCCGGCAAGACCTGCAGCGCGGCGATCGCCTTGTCGGCTTCTTCTTCGGCGCGTTTGCGGGTGTACTCCAGCGAACCGCATTGTTGCATCGCCAGCAGTACCGGCTCCAACAGATGACGGCCGTTGCCCTGCTCAATCGCACTGCGGATCATGTCACGCTGCGCGTCGTCGCCGTTGTGCATCGCGTGCAGCAGCGGCAGGGTCGGTTTCCCTTCGTTCAGATCGTCACCGGTGTTTTTGCCCAGGGTGCTGCCGTCGGCGCTGTAGTCGAGCAGATCGTCGATCAGCTGGAAAGCGGTGCCGAGGTAGCGGCCATAGTCTTGCAGCGCCTGTTCTTGCTCGGCGTTGGCACCGGACAGGATAGCCGACGATTGCGCCGCCGCTTCAAACAGACGGGCGGTTTTGCTGTAGATCACCCGCATATAGCTTTCTTCGCTGATGTCGGGATCGTGCACGTTCATCAACTGCAGCACTTCACCTTCGGCGATGACGTTGACCGCCTCCGACATCAGCGCCAGCACGCGCAGGGATTCCAGGCTGGTCATCATCTGGAAAGCGCGGGTATAGATAAAGTCGCCGACCAGCACGCTGGCGGCGTTGCCGAACGCCGCGTTGGCGGTGGCTTTGCCGCGGCGCATGTCCGATTCGTCGACGACGTCATCATGCAGCAGCGTGGCGGTATGAATGAATTCGATCAGGGCGGCGACGGTGACGTGCTTGTTCCCTTCATAGCCCAACGCCCGTGCCGCCAGGACGGCGATCATCGGCCGGATGCGCTTACCGCCACCGCTGATAATGTAATAGCCAAGCTGATTGATGAGCGTGACATCGGAATTCAGCTGTTCGAGAATTGTTGCGTTCACGGCCGCCATATCTTGCGCGGTTAACTCGGTAATTTGCTCTAGGTTCATTGTGTTTTTTTCAGCTGTGTTTCTCTTCACCGCGTTGAGATCGCTGCTCACATCGGTACATGGCGGTAACTGTCCCTATGATTGTACTTGAAAAACGGTTCAGATAAACGCCACGAAAGAAACTGCGCTTTTTTTCTTCTTTTTTCTACTTCTGGTCTTATTCTGCTCTTGTCATGCGCTGCTTTTTTGCGTAGAATTCGCGCCCTATTGTGAATATTTATAGCGCGCTCTGAACTAACACAGTCGGGCACGCGGAAAGCGGAGTTTTATATGTACGCGGTTTTCCAAAGTGGTGGTAAACAACACCGAGTAAGCGAAGGTCAGACCGTTCGCTTGGAAAAGCTGGACATCGCAACTGGTGAAGCGGTTGAGTTTGACCAGATTCTGATGATCGCTAATGGCGAAGATATCAAAATCGGCGTTCCTTTCGTCGATGGCGGCAAGATCAAAGCTGAAGTCGTTGCTCACGGTCGTGGCGAGAAAATTAAGATTGTTAAGTTTCGTCGTCGTAAGCACCACCGTAAGCAGCAGGGCCACCGTCAGTGGTTCACTGACGTTAAAATCACCGGCATCAGCGCTTAAGTTAGGAGAGCGGATTAATGGCACACAAAAAGGCTGGCGGCTCGACTCGTAACGGTCGCGATTCAGAAGCTAAACGTCTGGGCGTAAAACGCTTTGGCGGCGAAGCAGTACTGGCAGGCAGCATCATCGTTCGTCAGCGCGGCACCAAATTCCACGCTGGTACCAACGTGGGTTGCGGCAAAGACCACACTCTGTTTGCTTTGAAAGACGGTAAAGTCAAATTCGAAGTTAAAGGCCCGAGCAATCGTAAATTCATCAGCATCGAAGCTGAATAATTTTTCGAGCCTTACGAAATAGATGTAAGCCCCGCAATTCGTTGCGGGGCTTTTTACATTTATGGGCTGCCTAGCAGGCCCGTCAGCGTTGGCAAAGGTGATATGGATACGAAGCAGCAGGTCGGCGTTGGCATTTCCCTGGCGTTAACCACGGCGGTTTGCTGGGGCGCGTTGCCGATCGCGATGAAAGAAGTATTGGCGGTGATGGAGCCGTTTACCATCGTCTGGTATCGCTTTACCATAGCCGCCATCGGTTTGGGCGCGATCCTCGCGGTGCGCGGCAAGCTGCCGCCGCTGACGATGTTCCGCCAGCCGCGCTGGCTGCTGCTGTTGGCGATCGCCACGGCAGGGCTGCTGGGCAACTTTGTGTTCTTCAGCTCCTCGCTGCAATACCTGAGCCCGACGGCGTCGCAGGTGATTGGCCAGCTGTCGCCGGTGGGCATGATGTTCGCCAGCGTGCTGATTTTAAAAGAACGCATGCGCATTACCCAGGTCATTGGTGCCTTGATGCTGATTTGCGGACTGATGCTGTTTTTCAACGTCAGTCTGATAGAGATCTTCACCCGGCTGACGGACTACACGCTGGGCGTTATGCTAGGCGTGTGTGCGGCGATGGTCTGGGTGAGCTACGGCGTGGCGCAGAAGGTATTGCTGCGCCGACTGGCTTCGCCGCAGATCCTGGTTATGTTGTACACTTTATGTGCGATAGCGTTGTTCCCTCTGGCCAAACCCGAGGTGATTTTCCAGCTTAGTGGCTGGCAATTGGCGTGCCTGCTGTTTTGTGGCGCCAACACGCTGATCGGCTACGGTGCGTTGGCAGAGGCGATGGCGCGCTGGCAGGCGGCGCAGGTGAGCGCGTTGGTGACGCTGACCCCGTTGTTTACCCTGCTGTTTTCAGATTTATTGGCGTTGGCCTGGCCCCAGGCATTCGCCGCACCGACGTTGAATATCGTCGGTTATGTTGGCGCGTTTGTGGTTGTGGCGGGCGCTATGTTTTCCGCAATTGGTCACCGGTGGTGGCCGCGACGGGCAGAACCCCCCCAGGTTGCTCCTTTGAAGCAGCCCGGTGAATGATTTACGGAGACGGTAAATGAAGTTTGTAGATGAAGCAGCGATTCTGGTCGTTGCAGGCGACGGCGGCAACGGATGCGTCAGCTTCCGCCGCGAAAAATATATCCCGAACGGTGGGCCTGACGGCGGTGACGGCGGCGACGGCGGCGACGTCTACCTGCTGGCGGACGAGAACCTCAACACTCTGATCGACTACCGCTTTGAAAAGTCTTTCCGCGCCGAGCGCGGCCAGAATGGTCAGAGCCGCGACTGTACCGGTAAACGCGGTAAAGACGTCATCATCAAGGTGCCGGTCGGCACGCGCGTGAAGGATCAGGGCACCGGCGAGATCCTCGGCGACATGACCCGCCACGAGCAAAAGCTGATGGTCGCCAAGGGCGGCTGGCACGGCTTGGGCAACACCCGTTTCAAATCTTCGGTCAACCGTGCACCGCGTCAGAAGACGCTGGGTACCGCTGGCGAAGCGCGCGACCTGTTGCTGGAACTGTTGCTGCTGGCCGATGTGGGCATGCTGGGCCTGCCGAACGCCGGCAAATCGACCTTCATCCGCGCGGTGTCCGCCGCCAAGCCGAAGGTGGCCGACTATCCGTTTACCACGCTGGTGCCGAGCCTGGGCGTGGTGCGTATGGACCACGAGCAGAGCTTTGTGGTCGCCGACATTCCGGGGCTGATCGAGGGCGCATCCGAAGGCGCGGGCTTGGGCATTCGCTTCCTGAAACACCTGGAGCGTTGCCGCGTGCTGCTGCACCTGGTGGACATCGCGCCGATCGACGAATCCGATCCGGTGGAAAACGCCAAAGTCATCATCAACGAGTTGAACCAATACAGCGAAAATCTGGCGCAGAAGCCACGCTGGCTGGTGTTCAACAAAATTGATGTGATTGGTGAGGAAGAAGCCGCCGAACGCGCCAAGGCGATTGTGGAAGGCATGGGCTGGGAAGGGAAGTACTACATGATCTCCGCCGCCAACCGCGAAGGCGTCAACGCGCTGTGCTGGGACGTAATGAACTTCATCAACACCCAGCCGAAAGCGATGGCGATCGAAGAAAGCGCGCCGGAAAAAGTCGAATTCATGTGGGATGACTACCACCGTGAGCAAATCGCGGAAGTGGAAGCCGAAGCAGAAGATGACTGGGATGACGACTGGGACGAAGACGACGACGAAGGCGTCGAAATCATTTACCAGAAGTAATTCGGTGATAAAGGGCTCAGCAACGCTGGGCCCTTGTTATTTGAGCGCCTTTTCCGGCAGCCAGCACTGAGCGTTCAGGCCGCGGGCATCGCGGCGGTTTTCCAGCGTCAAACGCCCCTGGTGCAACTGCACGATGCGGATCACGATATTCAAGCCCAGCCCGCTGCCGCCGTAGCGTTGATCCATGCGGCGAAACGCCTGCGTCAGCTCCCCGACCATCTCTTCCTTGATCCCCGGGCCATCGTCGATGACCTGCAGCAGATAGCCGCTGTCCTGCGGCGTTAACCGCACCTGTATCGCGCCGCCTTCCGGGCCGTAACGGTGGGCGTTTTCGACCAGGTTGCGCAGCAGCAGCCGCAGCAGCACCGGATCGCCGTTCACCGCGGCGGTGGCCGGCAATTGCCAGTCCAGCGTCTGCGCGCGTTGGGCGGTCATTTCGCCGAGTTCTTCCTGCAGCGGCTGAATCACATCGGCCACCCAATCGAAATGCTGGTAATGACCGCTGGCGAAGTCTTGCCCGGCGCGTGACAGCATCAGCAGTTGCTCAACGGTGTGCATCAGCTGATCGATGCGGGCGATCAGCGCCTGGCTGCCTTTGACGCCCTGTTTCTCCATCAGTTCCAGATGCAGGCGAATGCCGGCCAGCGGCGTGCGCAGCTCGTGGGCCGCATCGGCGGTGAACAGGCGCTCCTGCTGGATGGTGTTGTCCAGCCGCGAGAACAGCTGATTGAGCGCATTGGTGACTGCCACCATTTCCAGGCTGTCGCTGTTGATTGGCAGCGGCGTCAGGTTATCGGCAGAGCGCTTTTCCAGCCGCTGCTGCAATTGGTTGAGCGGGCGGGTGATCCAGCTGATGGCCCAGAATGACGCCAGCAGCGTGACGATCATCATGATCAGCGACGGTGCCAGCAGCGATGCAATGGCCTCGGCGATCTCGGTATCGACGCGCTCGCTGCGCACTTTGGCGGACAAGGTTTCGTCCACCAGGAAGCTGATCTGTTCCTGGCTTTCGTGCCACAGCCAGAAGGCGCTGATGAGCTGCGTGACCAGCAGGATCAGCGCCAGCATCAGCAGCAGGCGGCGGCGCATGCTGATCATGAAGAAGGTTCCAGACGATAGCCGATGCCGCGCACGGTGCGGATGCGATCCTTGCCCAGCTTGCGGCGCAGGTTGTGGATATGCACTTCCAGCGTGTTGGAGCCCAAATCGTCTTGCCAGGTGTAGAGATCCTGCTGCAGGAGTTCACGGTTAACCGTTTGGCCGGCACGCATGATAAGACGCGCCAGAATGGCGAACTCTTTCGGCGTAACCTCCACCGGCTGCTGCTGCAGGTAGACCTGCTGGCTGGAGAGGTTCAGCTGCAGGTCATCCACCTGCATCAGATTGTCGCTGTGGCCCTGGTAGCGCCGCAGGAGGGCGCGCACGCGTGCCTGCAGTTCGACCAGCGCGAAGGGTTTGACCAGGTAGTCGTCGGCGCCGGCGTCCAGCCCGTCGACACGATCTTCCAGGGCGTCGCGGGCGGTCAGGATCAGCACCGGCAGATCGATCTGCTGGCGGCGCCACTGCCGCAGCAGCGCGGCGCCGTCCATGTCCGGCAGGCCGAGATCCAGGATCACCATGCTGTATTGGCTGGTGATGAGCAAGCTGTTGGCCTCCGCCGCCGTGGCGGCGCAGTCGCAGACGTAGCCTTCGCCGGTCAGCGCCAGCGCCAGCCCCTGTTGCAGCAGTTCATCATCCTCAACGACCAACAGCTTCATGACGATCCTCAGTTGTTTTGGTAAATATCCCGATACAGGCGGCTTTCGAAGCGTACCAGCGGTGCGCGGCGCTGCTTCTGATCTTCCGGCGGTACGGCGTAGCCGGAGAGGTACTGCACGAAGGCCATGCGCTGGCCGCTGGCGGTGGTGATGAAGCCCGCCAGGTTGTACACGCCCTGCAGCGCGCCGGTCTTGGCCGACACTTTGCCGTCGACGCCGGCTTCGTGCAGGCCGCCGCGGTAGCGTAGGGTGCCGTCATAGCCGGACAGCGGCAGCATCGAGATGAAGTTCAGCTCGTTGTCGTGCTGCGCGATGTACTGCAGCGCCTGCATCATGGTCGCCGGCGCCAGCAGGTTGTGGCGCGACAGGCCGGAACCGTCGGCGATGATGGTATTGCCCAGATCGATGCCGGCTTTCTGGCGCAGCACCTGCCGTACCGCATCGGAACCCGCGCGCCAGGTGCCCGGCACGCCGAAACGTTCGTGGCCGATGGTGCGGAAGACGGTATCGGCGATCATGTTGTCCGATTTCTTCAGCATGATCTTCAACAGATCGTGCAGCGGCGCCGACTGGGTTTGCGCGATCACTGTGCCGGTGATGCCGGGGCGCGTCTGGCGTTTCAAATGCCCGTCGATTTGGATGCCGGCCTGCGTCAGCTCGTCTTTCAGGATGGCGCCCGCGTAGCTGGCACCGTCCTGGATGGCGAAGGCCAACGGCAGCGGTTCGCTGCGCTGCGTCAGGCAGCCGGTCAGGGTAAAGCGGTTCAGCTCGCCCGGCACCACGTCCAGTTCGCAGTACTGCGCGTCAGCGGAGCCGCGTGCCAGGGTGCGCACCTGGCTAAACATATTGACCGGATAATAGGAGGCGACGCGGATAAACGCCATGTCGCCCGGGTTCGGCGCGCTGTAGAGCGAGACCGAGAAACAGTTGCGATCGACGATGGCGGCGGCCGGCGGCGCGCTGAAGCACTGCGTCAGATCGTTCCACGGCCAGCCGGGCGCCTTGTCATGGCTGGCGAAGACCGAGGTGTCGACCAGCACGTCGCCGCTGATTTGGCGCACGCCCTGCTTCTTCAGGACGGCCACCATATTGCGCAGGCTCTGGCGTTTGAAAGTCGGATCGCCGCTGAAGCGGGCAATCAGGTTGCCGCGCAGCACGCCGTCGCGAATATCGCCCTGGCTCTCCAGCGTGGTGGTGAAACGGTAATCGGGCCCGAGTTGCAATAGCGCAGCCAGCGCCGTCAGCACTTTTTGGGTACTGGCCGGCAGCGCCATCTGCTGAGAGTGGTAATCGATCGTCGGCGCGCTGGCGCCGATCTTCTGAACGACCAGGGCAAGGTTGGCCCCATCAGGCAGATATTGTGTGTACTCTTCAACCGGGGCCGCATTCGCATTCAGAACAAATGCGCAAGCCAATGCACTGACAATTCGTGAAAAACGCATAATCTCGGGATAACAGCTGGATAACGTGCCGTCATACTACGGTGCAATCAGGGAAAAAGTAAACGATGACCCTCAAGGAACTCTAGGCTAAAATGCGTATCAAAATGCAAAACCGATCTTGGCTTGGGCCCCGTTCCGAGTCAGGTTTCTTTTGTTTGTCGCCTGGAGGCGGGTGGCGGTATGCCAACCGTGTTTTCATACGAATACGTCAGGATGACGGTTATTTGAACAGGAAAGATTTAGAGGTATTTATACGATGAACCAAATTCCGATGACCTTGTTTGGCGCTGAAAAACTGCGCGAAGAGCTCGAATATCTGAAAAGCGTGCGCCGTCCGAAAATCATTGCGGACATCGCGGAAGCGCGCGAACACGGCGATTTGAAAGAGAATGCCGAGTACCACGCCGCCCGCGAACAGCAGGGTTTCTGCGAAGGTCGCATTCAGGAAATCGAAGCCAAGCTGTCCAATGCTCAGGTGATCGATATCACCAAGATGCCGAACACCGGTCGGGTGATCTTCGGCGCCACCGTATCGGTGATGAATCTGGACAGCGAAGAAGAAGTGACTTACCGCATCGTTGGCGACGATGAGGCCGATTTCAAGAAAAATCTGATTTCGGTAAACTCGCCGATGGCGCGCGGCCTGATCGGCAAAGAGCAAGACGATGTGGTGGTGATCAAAACCCCTGGCGGCGACGTCGAGTATGAGATCCTGAAGGTTGAGTATCTCTGATCGAGGCCGTTGGTCATTAATGCGCCAACGTTTTGTAAAGATAGGAAAAAGGCCGCAAGCGGCCTTTTATCTTGGTCAGGCGCATGGCACCTTTTCGTTAACCTGATGGTTATTAACGCGGTAGACTGATCTTGCGCTCTTTCGACGGGCGGTAAAGAATAAGCGTGCTGCCGATAACTTGCACATTGCAGGCGCCCGTTTCACGCACAATAGCGTCGGCGATCAGGGTTTTGGTTTCGCGATCTTCAGCGGCGATTTTCACCTTGATCAGCTCATGATGCTCCAGAGCCTGTTCAATTTCAGCCAGCACCCCTTCGGTAAGACCGTTATTGCCCAGCATCACCACCGGTTTTAACGGATGCGCTAGGCCTTTCAGGTGCTGTTTTTGTTTATTATTCAGATTCATTGTCTTTTTTGCTTAAGTTGGGATTGAAAACGGTACATTCTACCGCCATCTCATGTATATCACCAAATCGGTCTTCACCGGTGTGAGTCTACGTGAGCAGCGACCCTGACATAAGACTCTTTTTATGATAGTTGGAAAACGAGATGGCTAATAAAAAGCGTTCGGCTAGCTCCAGTCGCTGGTTACAAGAACACTTTAGCGATAAATATGTACAGCAGGCACAGAAAAAGGGACTGCGTTCCCGTGCCTGGTTTAAACTTGATGAAATACAGCAGAGCGACAAACTGTTCAAACCGGGCATGACCGTGGTTGACCTGGGTGCCGCACCGGGCGGCTGGTCGCAGTATGTGGTCACCCAAATCGGCGGTACCGGGCGCATCATCGCCTGTGATATTTTGCCAATGGATCCTATCGTTGGCGTCGATTTCCTTCAGGGCGATTTTCGTGATGAACTGGTGCTGAAGGCGCTGTTGGAACGAGTAGGCGAGAGTAAGGTTCAGGTGGTCATGTCCGATATGGCCCCGAATATGAGTGGCACCCCGGCGGTCGATATTCCAAGGTCGATGTATCTGGTGGAGTTGGCGCTGGATATGTGTCGTGATGTCCTCGCACCAGGCGGAAGTTTCCTGGTGAAGGTGTTCCAGGGAGATGGCTTTGACGAGTACCTACGGGAAATTCGCTCCCTGTTTACGAAGGTTAAGATTCGTAAGCCAGACGCTTCCCGCGCCCGTTCGCGCGAAGTGTACATTGTAGCGACAGGGCGGAAACTGTAGTACCCTAACGCTGTTTGTTAACACAGTTGTAAGATGAGGTTAATCCCTTGAGTGACATGGCGAAAAACCTAATTCTCTGGTTAGTCATCGCGGTAGTGTTGATGTCTGTATTCCAGAGCTTTGGGCCCAGCGAGTCGAATGGCCGTAGGGTGGATTACTCTACCTTCATGTCCGAACTGACCCAGGACCAGGTTCGCGAAGCGCGAATCAACGGACGTGAAATTAACGTTACCAAGAAAGACAGTAACAAATACACGACCTACATCCCTGTCAACGATCCTAAGTTGCTGGATACGTTGTTAACGAAGAATGTGAAAGTGGTCGGCGAGCCGCCTGAAGAGCCGAGCCTGCTGGCTTCTATCTTTATCTCCTGGTTCCCGATGCTGTTGCTGATCGGGGTCTGGATCTTCTTTATGCGGCAAATGCAGGGCGGCGGCGGCAAGGGCGCTATGTCCTTCGGCAAGAGCAAGGCCCGCATGCTGACGGAAGACCAGATCAAGACCACTTTCGCCGATGTCGCCGGTTGTGACGAAGCGAAAGAAGAGGTGAGCGAACTGGTGGAATACCTGCGCGAGCCGAGTCGTTTCCAGAAATTGGGCGGCAAGATCCCGAAAGGCGTGCTGATGGTTGGCCCGCCGGGGACCGGTAAAACGCTGCTGGCGAAAGCGATCGCCGGCGAAGCGAAGGTGCCGTTCTTCACCATTTCCGGTTCCGACTTCGTCGAAATGTTCGTCGGTGTGGGTGCATCCCGCGTGCGCGACATGTTCGAACAAGCGAAGAAAGCCGCGCCGTGCATCATCTTCATCGATGAAATCGACGCCGTCGGCCGCCAGCGTGGCGCCGGCCTGGGTGGCGGTCACGATGAGCGCGAGCAGACTCTGAACCAGATGCTGGTTGAGATGGACGGTTTCGAAGGCAACGAAGGCATCATCGTCATCGCGGCCACCAACCGTCCTGACGTGCTTGACCCTGCGCTGCTGCGTCCGGGCCGCTTCGACCGTCAGGTCGTGGTCGGGCTGCCGGATGTGCGTGGCCGTGAGCAGATCCTGAAGGTGCACATGCGCCGCGTGCCGTTGGCTGCCGATATCGACGCCTCCGTCATTGCGCGCGGTACGCCGGGCTTCTCCGGTGCCGACTTGGCTAACCTGGTCAACGAAGCGGCGCTGTTCGCTGCCCGCGGCAACAAGCGCGTGGTGTCGATGGTGGAGTTCGAGAAAGCCAAAGACAAGATCATGATGGGTGCGGAACGTCGCTCCATGGTGATGACCGAAGCGCAGAAAGAGTCGACCGCGTATCACGAAGCGGGCCACGCCATCATTGGCCGCCTGGTTCCTGAACACGATCCGGTACACAAGGTGACGATCATTCCTCGTGGCCGTGCGCTCGGCGTGACCTTCTTCCTGCCGGAAGGGGATGCGATCAGCGCCAGCCGTCAGAAGCTGGAGAGCCAAATCTCCACCCTGTACGGCGGTCGTCTGGCGGAAGAGATCATCTACGGGCCGGAAAAAGTCTCTACCGGTGCGTCGAACGACATCAAAGTGGCGACCTCCATCGCCCGCAACATGGTGACCCAGTGGGGCTTCTCCGAGAAGCTGGGGCCGCTGCTGTATGCGGAAGAAGAGGGCGAAGTGTTCCTGGGCCGTTCCGTGGCCAAGGCGAAGCACATGTCGGATGAAACCGCGCGCATCATCGACCAGGAAGTGAAGTCGCTGATCGAACGTAACTACGTCCGTGCACGTACGCTGCTGATGGAGAACATGGACATCCTGCACTCGATGAAGGATGCGCTGATGAAGTATGAAACCATCGATGCGCCGCAGATCGACGATCTGATGAACCGCAAAGACGTGCGTCCGCCGGCGGGCTGGGACGATGCGAATAAAGGCAACAGCTCCGACAACGGCGGCACTCCGAAAGCGCCGACGCCGGTAGATGAGCCGCGCACCCCAACGCCGGGCAACACCATGTCCGAACAGCTCGACAAGTAACAGCGGCTGTGTAATAACATCAAACCCCGGTACGCCGGGGTTTTTTTTGCCCGGCGGGCAGTGAACCAGGCAACAGTAAGGTGGACCAACCATGCAGTTAACCGTGCGCGACATGACGCTCAACCTCTCCTATCCGCAGGTGATGGGTATCCTCAACGTGACGCCGGATTCGTTTTCCGACGGCGGCCGCCACAACACGCTGAACCAGGCGCTGCTGCACGCGCATGCGCTGATTTCGGCCGGTGCCACGATGATCGATATCGGTGGTGAATCGACCCGGCCGGGGGCGGCGGAGGTGAGTGAAGAGGAAGAGTTGGAACGGGTCGTGCCGGTGGTGGAAGCGCTGGCGCAACGCTTCGAAGTCTTCATCTCGGTCGATACCTCGAAAGCGGGCGTGATCCGCGAATCGGCACACGCCGGCGCACACCTGATCAACGACATTCGCTCGCTGCAGGAGCCAGGTGCTCTCGCGGCGGCGGCGGAAAGCGGCCTGCCGGTTTGCCTGATGCACATGCAAGGACAGCCGCGCACCATGCAGCAGGCGCCGCACTACGACGATCTGATCGCTGACGTTCAGGCGTTTTTCGAACACCATATCCAGCGCTGTAACGAGGCGGGGATAACAAATCAGAAATTGCTGCTCGACCCAGGCTTCGGTTTCGGTAAAAATTTGGCGCACAACTATCAGCTTCTGGCCCGGTTGTCGGAGTTTCATCGTTTCGGTTTGCCGCTGCTGGTCGGCATGTCGCGCAAATCGATGATAGGACAACTGCTGAACGTGCCACCGGATCAACGGGTTATCGGCAGCGTGGCCTGCGCGGTGATCGCAGCAATGCAGGGCGCGCAGATTGTCAGAGTGCATGACGTTAAAGAAACCGTCGAGGCGATGCGTGTCGTCGAGGCAACACTTTCAGCTAAGGGACAGTAGAGACATGAGCGAGCGCAAATATTTTGGCACCGACGGCATCCGTGGCAAGGTCGGGGACAGCCCCATCACGCCGGACTTCGTGCTGAAGCTGGGCTGGGCGGCGGGTAAAGTGCTGGCGCGTCACGGTTCGCGCAAGATCATCATCGGTAAGGACACGCGCATCTCCGGCTATATGCTGGAATCCGCTCTGGAGGCCGGCCTGGCGGCCGCAGGGTTGTCCGCCTCCTTCACCGGGCCGATGCCTACCCCGGCGGTGGCTTATCTGACGCGCACCTTCCGCGCCGAAGCGGGTATCGTTATCTCCGCGTCGCATAACCCGTTCTATGACAACGGCATCAAGTTCTTCTCGATCGACGGCGCCAAGCTGCCGGACAACGTCGAAGAAGCGATCGAAGCCGAGATGGAAAAGCCGCTGACCTGCGTGGAGTCCGCCGAGCTGGGTAAAGCCAGCCGCATCATCGACGCCGCCGGCCGCTACATCGAATTCTGCAAAGGCACCTTCCCGAGCGAGCTGAGCCTGAAGGGGCTGAAAATCGTGGTTGACTGCGCCAACGGGGCGACTTACCACATCGCGCCGAGCGTGCTGCGCGAGCTGGGCGCTACGGTGATCGCCATCGGTGTTGAGCCGGACGGCATGAACATCAATGAAAAATGCGGCGCCACTGACGTGCGTCAGCTGCAAGAGCGCGTACTGAAGGAAAAAGCGCACGTTGGCCTGGCGTTCGACGGCGACGGCGATCGCGTGATGATGGTGGACCACCTGGGCAACAAGGTGGACGGCGATCAGATCCTGTACATTATCGCCCGTGAAGGCCTGCGTCAGGGCCAGCTGCGCGGCGGCGCGGTCGGCACCCTGATGAGCAATATGGGCCTGGAACTGGCGTTGAAACAGCTGGGCATTCCGTTCGCTCGCGCCAAAGTGGGCGACCGCTACGTGCTGGAGAAGCTGCAGGAGCTGGGCTGGCGTATCGGTGCGGAAAACTCCGGCCATGTGATCCTGCTGGACAAAACCACCACCGGCGACGGCATCGTGGCCGGGCTGCAGGTGCTGACCGCCATGGTGCGCAACCACATGAGCCTGCATGACCTGTGCAGCGGTATGAAGCTGCTGCCGCAGATCCTGGTCAACGTGCGCTTCGCCGGCGATCACAATCCGCTGGAGTCCGACGCGGTGCGTAAAGTCACCGAGCAGGTGGAAGCCGAGCTGGCAGGCCGCGGCCGGGTGCTGCTGCGCAAATCGGGCACCGAACCGCTGATCCGCGTGATGGTGGAAGGCGAGGACGAACAACAGGTGACCGCGCTGGCGCATCGCATCGCCGACGCGGTGAAATCCGCAGGTTAAAACAGACAGTTAGCCGCCGGGCTCGGCAAAGCTGAGCCCGGAGAGGCGATTGTTGGCGTTTTTTTCCGCAAACGCGCCGACGGCTGCAAATTGCCCTTGCGCGGGTTGGCGGCTTTGGTTAGTATTCAGACCCGCTTCAGTAGGCAGTTTATAAAAACGCCTGCTTGATGAGTGTGAAGCATTTGGCATGCGGTGAGGCCGCAAGGATACGGGTACTACTATGTACGAAGCTCTTCTGGTAATTTTCCTGCTGATCTCAATCGGGCTGGTCGCTCTGATTATGCTGCAGCAAGGTAAAGGCGCTGATATGGGAGCCTCTTTCGGAGCAGGTGCATCAGGCACGTTGTTCGGTTCGAGTGGTTCCGGTAACTTTATGACCCGCATGACTGCTGTGCTGGCGACGCTGTTCTTCGTCATCAGCCTGATTCTGGGCAACCTCAGCAGCAACCAAAGCAAGAAAGGCAGCGAGTGGGAAAACCTGGGTCAGCCAGTGAAAACTGAGCAGACAACCGCGCCGGCAGCACCTGCCAAGCCGAGCAGCGATATCCCGCAGTAAGCCGCAACAAAGTTTGAAAACGGTGGTTGTGAACTCGAAAGAACAACGGCCGTTAGCAGTAAGAATCAGTACCGAGGTGGTGGAATTGGTAGACACGCTACCTTGAGGTGGTAGTGCCCTAACGGGCTTGTGGGTTCGAGTCCCATCCTCGGTACCAAATCCCAGAGATAACTTGCAATTTTGCGATTATCGGCGTAGTATTTGCCACGTTTTCGGACGCGGGGTGGAGCAGCCTGGTAGCTCGTCGGGCTCATAACCCGAAGGTCGTCGGTTCAAATCCGGCCCCCGCAACCACTTTCCTTTAAGTGTTTATTTTCAAATACACTTTTCGATTGAAACCCGCTTTTCTCGATCAACATTTGAAAATGACACTTGCTCGAAAGTTGTACCGAGGCCGCCTAGCGGCAAACAGGGTCCAGTTGCATAAAGCCCCGATTTTTCGGGGTTTTTTGTTATTTGGCAACAGAATCACTGGGCTATTTAGCCCTTTTTTTATGTCTTGGGGGTGGGCTTGTCCACATTAGAGCAACAGTTAACAGAGATGCTTTCGGCACCGGTAGAAGCGTTGGGCTTTGAGCTTGTAGGCATCGAATTCATTCGTGCGCGCCAATCGACGCTCCGCATCTATATTGATAGTGATAACGGCATCAATGTTGATGATTGCGCTGATGTCAGCCACCAGGTCAGCGCTGTATTGGACGTCGAAGATCCAATCACGGTCGCTTACAACTTGGAAGTCTCCTCTCCTGGCCTTGATCGCCCGATGTTCACCGCTGAGCACTATACGCGTTTCCTCGGTGAAGAAGTCAGCCTGGTCCTGCGCATGGCGGTACAAAACCGTCGCAAGTGGCAGGGTATTATCAAGTCTGTCGAAGGCGAGATGATCACGGTTACTGTGGAAGGGAAAGATGAAGTGTTCGCGCTGAGCAACATCCAGAAAGCGAACCTGGTACCCCACTTTTAAAGTTTGGAAGAGGCAACTAGGATGAACAAAGAGATTCTGGCTGTTGTTGAAGCAGTTTCCAATGAAAAATCCCTTCCGCGCGAGAAGATTTTCGAAGCGCTGGAAACTGCATTAGCCACCGCAACCAAGAAAAAATACGAGCAGGAAATCGACGTGCGCGTCAGCATTGACCGCAGAACCGGCGATTTCGATACCTTCCGCCGTTGGGTCGCCGTAGATGAAGTGACTCAGCCAACGCGTGAAATCACGCTGGAAGCTGCTCAGTTTGAAGACCCGAGCATCGAGCTCGGCGGCTACGTCGAAGATCAGATCGAATCCGTGACCTTTGACCGTATCACCACCCAAACCGCCAAGCAGGTTATCGTGCAGAAAGTGCGCGAAGCCGAGCGTGCAATGGTGGTTGACGCTTTCCGTGAACACGAAGGTGAGATCGTCACCGGCGTGGTGAAGAAAGTGAACCGTGACAGCATCGCACTGGATCTGGGCAACAACGCCGAAGCGGTGATTGGCCGTGAAGACATGCTGCCGCGCGAAAACTTCCGTCCGGGCGACCGCATTCGCGGCGTTCTGTACGCCGTGCGTCCTGAAGCTCGCGGCGCGCAGCTGTTCGTCAGCCGTTCCAGTTCGGAAATGCTGAAAGAACTGTTCCGCATCGAAGTGCCGGAAATCGGCGAAGAAGTGATTGAAATTAAAGCGGCAGCCCGCGATCCTGGCTCCCGCGCGAAAATTGCAGTGAAAACCAACGACAAGCGCATCGACCCGGTCGGCGCCTGCGTAGGTATGCGCGGTGCGCGCGTTCAGGCCGTGTCGAGCGAGCTCGGCGGCGAACGCATCGACATCATCCTGTGGGATGATAACCCAGCGCAATTCGTCATCAACGCCATGGCGCCGGCCGACGTCGCGTCGATCGTGGTAGATGAAGATAACTGCACCATGGATATCGCCGTTGAAGCCAGCAACCTGGCGCAGGCGATCGGCCGTAACGGCCAAAACGTGCGTTTGGCTTCCCAGCTGCTGAAACAACACCGCGGCGACGATCGTTGGGAACTGAACGTGATGACGGCGGACGACCTGCAGGCCAAGCACCAGGCCGAGGCTCATGCCGCTATTGATACCTTCACCAAGTATCTTGATATCGACGAAGATTTCGCCACCGTACTGGTTGAAGAAGGCTTCTCCACGCTGGAAGAGCTGGCCTACGTGCCGATCAAAGAGCTGTTGGAAATCGACGGTCTGGATGAAGATACGGTTGAAGCATTGCGCGAACGCGCCAAAGCTGCATTGACCACGCTGGCCCTGGCACAAGAAGAAAGCCTGGGCGACAACAAACCGGCCGACGATTTGCTCAACCTGCCGGGTCTTGAGCGCAGCATGGCCTTTAAACTGGCCGCGCGTGGGGTTTGTACGCTGGAAGATCTTGCCGAGCAGGGTGTTGACGATCTGGCTGATATTGAAGGGCTTAGCGACGAGCAAGCCGGTGAGCTGATCATGGCTGCACGCAATATCTGTTGGTTTGGCGACAACGCGTAATAACTGTAGCAGGAAGGAACAGCATGACGACAGATGTAACCGTAAAATCGCTGGCAGCAGAGATTCAGACTCCGGTTGATCGCCTGGTACAGCAGTTTGCTGATGCAGGGATCAACAAGTCCGAGTCGGACTCTGTTACCCAGCAAGAAAAAGAAACATTGCTGGCGCACCTGAACCGTGAACACGGCAGCGCGCCGGGTAAACTCACTTTGCAGCGCAAAACGCGCAGCACCTTGAATATCCCGAGCACCGGCGGTAAAAGTAAATCGGTGCAAATTGAGGTCCGCAAGAAACGCACTTATGTAAATCGCGATACGCAGGAAGCCCAGTTGGCTGAAGCGGCAGAGCAGGCACAGCGTGAAGCGGAAGAGCAGGCACGGCGCGAAGCGGAAGAGCTCGCAAAACGCGAAGCGGAAGCGAAGCGCGCTGCCGAAGAGCAAGCCAAACGTGAGGCCGCGGAGATTGCTAAGCGTAATTCAGCGGAAAAAGAAAAAGTGACCAATCAACATACCGACGAAATGACCAAGCCAGCTCAGGCGGAAAAAGCACGCCGTGAAGCCGAAGCCGCTGAACTGAAACGCAAAGCGGAAGAGGAAGTGCGCCGCAAGGTTGAAGAGGAAGCCAAGCGCGTGGCGGAAGAAGCCCGTCGCATGGCCGAAGAGAACGGCGAGAAGTGGGCCCAGGCAGACGCGGCAAGCGCCGCGGTTGAAAGCGCCGACTATCACGTGACCACCTCTCAGCACGCCCGTGCCGCAGAAGACGAGAACGACGCCAAAGTTGAAGGCGATCGTCGCAGCCGCACCCGCGGCGGCAAAGCCACCAAGCAGAAGAAAGGCAACAAGCTGTCCGAGTCCAAAGCGGACCGCGAAGAAGCGCGTGCCGTTACCCGTGGCGGTAAAGGCAAACGCAAGCCTAGCGCTCTGCAGCAGGGCTTCAACAAGCCGGCGCAGGTGGTTAACCGTGACGTGGTGATCGGCGAAACCATCACCGTGGCCGAGCTGGCCAACAAGATGGCGGTAAAAGGTTCTCAGGTCATCAAAGTGATGATGAAGCTGGGCGCCATGGCCACCATCAACCAGGTTATCGACCAGGAAACCGCACAGCTGGTTGCCGAAGAGATGGGCCACAAAGTTATCCTGCGTCGTGAAAACGAGCTGGAAGAAGCGCTGATGAGCGACCGTGATACGGGCGCTGCGGCTGAGCCGCGCGCGCCGGTCGTGACCATCATGGGCCACGTTGACCACGGTAAAACCTCTCTGCTGGACTACATCCGCTCCACCAAAGTGGCGGCGGGCGAAGCCGGCGGCATCACCCAGCACATCGGTGCCTACCACGTAGAAACCGAGAACGGCATGATCACCTTCCTGGATACCCCGGGCCACGCCGCGTTTACCTCGATGCGTGCTCGCGGTGCTCAGGCGACTGACATCGTGGTTCTGGTGGTGGCGGCCGACGACGGCGTGATGCCACAGACCATCGAAGCTATCCAGCACGCGAAAGCGGCGCAGGTGCCGTTGGTGGTTGCGGTGAACAAAATCGACAAGCCGGAAGCCGATCCGGACCGCGTTAAGCAGGAACTGTCTCAGTACGGCGTTATGCCGGAAGAGTGGGGCGGCGAAGCGCAGTTCGTCCACGTGTCCGCGAAAGCCGGTACTGGTATCGACGAGCTGCTGCAGGCTATCCTGCTGCAGGCCGAAGTGCTGGAGCTGAAAGCGGTTCGCAGCGGCATGGCGAGCGGCGTGGTGATCGAGTCCTTCCTGGATAAAGGCCGTGGCCCTGTGGCTACCGTGCTGGTTCAGGAAGGTACGCTGAACAAGGGCGATATCGTCCTGTGCGGCTTCGAATACGGCCGTGTGCGTGCGATGCGCGACGAGCTGGGCCGTGAAGTGACCTCCGCCGGTCCGTCTATCCCTGTGGAAATCCTGGGTCTGTCCAGCGTGCCTGCAGCGGGTGACGAAGCGACCGTGGTGCGTGACGAGAAGAAAGCGCGTGAAGTGGCGCTGTACCGTCAGGGCAAGTTCCGCGAAGTCAAACTGGCGCGTCAGCAGAAGTCCAAGCTGGAAAACATGTTCGCCAACATGACCGACGGCGAAGTGTCCGAGCTGAACATCGTACTGAAGTCCGACGTACAGGGTTCTTGCGAAGCGATCAGCGACTCGCTGCTGAAACTCTCCACCGACGAAGTGAAGGTGAAGATTGTCGGCTCCGGCGTAGGTGGTATCACCGAAACCGACGCGACGCTGGCTGCGGCTTCCAACGCCATCATCCTGGGCTTCAACGTGCGTGCCGACGCTTCTGCGCGCCGCGTAATCGAAGCGGAAAGCCTGGATCTGCGTTACTACTCCGTGATCTATAACCTGATCGACGAAGTGAAGCAGGCGATGAGCGGTATGTTGGCGCCGGAATACAAGCAGCAGATCATCGGCCTGGCCGAAGTGCGCGACGTGTTCAAATCGCCTAAGTTCGGCGCTATCGCCGGCTGTATGGTTACCGAAGGGACCATCAAGCGTCACAACCCAATCCGCGTACTGCGCGACAACGTGGTTATCTATGAAGGCGAGCTGGAATCCCTGCGCCGCTTCAAAGATGACGTTAACGAAGTCCGTAACGGCATGGAATGTGGTATCGGCGTTAAGAACTATAACGACGTGCGCGTCGGCGACATGATCGAAGTGTTCGAAATCATTGAGATCCAACGCACCATCGCTTAACGATTGCACATCTGCTTATATCTGTTTACGGGGGGCCTTTGTGCCCCCCGATTTGTCTGGAGAATCCAAAATGGCAAAAGAATTCAGCCGCGGTCAACGCGTGGCGCAAGAGATGCAGAAAGAGATTGCGATCATTCTGCAGCGTGAAGTGAAAGATCCGCGCGTCGGCATGGCGACCGTTTCCGGCGTGGAAGTGTCCCGCGACCTGGCGTATGCCAAGGTTTACGTCACCTTCCTGAACGTGCTGACCGAGAACCACGATCCGGATCTGGTCACCAACGGCATTAAAGCGTTGCAGGACGCTTCCGGCTACATCCGTACCCTGCTGGGCAAAGCGATGCGCCTGCGCGTGGTGCCGGAGCTGACCTTCGCTTACGACAACTCCCTGGTGGAAGGCATGCGCATGTCCAACCTGGTGACCAACGTGGTGAAGAACGACGCCGAGCGCCGTTCCGCCTCAGGCGATGACAAGGAGGATTAATGAGTCGCCCTCGTCGCCGCGGCCGTGATATCCACGGCGTGCTGTTGCTGGACAAGCCGCAGGGCTTGTCATCCAACGATGCGCTGCAAAAAGTAAAACGCCTGTACAACGCGAACCGGGCGGGCCATACCGGCGCGCTCGATCCGTTGGCGACCGGCATGCTGCCTATCTGCCTGGGCGAAGCGACCAAGTTTTCGCAATACCTGCTCGATTCCGACAAGCGTTATCGGGTGATCGCCAAGCTGGGGCAGCGCACCGATACCTCCGACGCCGACGGCCAGATCGTGCAGGAGCGCCCGGTGAATTTTACCCAGGCGCAGCTCGACGCGGCGCTGGACACCTTCCGCGGCGATATCCAGCAGGTGCCGTCGATGTATTCGGCGCTGAAATACCAAGGCAAGAAACTCTACGAGTATGCGCGCCAGGGGATTGAAGTGCCGCGCGAAGCGCGCAGCATCACGGTGTACGAGCTGCAGTTTATCCGCTGGGAAGGGGATGAGCTGGAGCTGGAGATCCACTGCTCGAAAGGCACCTACATCCGTACCATCACCGACGATCTCGGCGAGCTGCTGGGCTGCGGCGCGCACGTGATCTATCTGCGCCGCCTGCAGGTGGCGACTTATCCGATCGCGCGCATGGTGACGCTGGAACAGCTGAACGCTTTGCTGGCTCAGGCGCAGGAACAAGACATCGCGCCCGGCGAACTGCTCGATCCGCTGCTGATGCCGATGGACAGCCCGGTTGAGAACTATCCGGAAGTGAATTTGCTGCCGGTGGTGGCGGGCTACGTCAAGCAGGGGCAACCGGTGCAAGTGGCCGGCGCGCCGGCTTCCGGCCTGGTGCGTATCACCGAGGGTGAAGAGCGAAAATTCATCGGCGTTGGTGACATCGCCGAAGACGGTCGCGTGGCGCCGCGCCGCCTGGTGGTCGAGCATTTCGACTGACGGCGGGGCACTGCGTCGCCTTGCGATCGCACTGCGCTAAGAGTAGAATGGCGCAGCTTATGCATTGGGTTGCTGAATTAGAGATCGGCGCCTGTTTTTATTATCTATAATCTGGAGTATTACAATGTCTCTAAGTGTTGAAGCTAAAGCTCAAATCGTAGCTGATTTCGGTCGTGGTACTAACGACAGCGGTTCTACCGAAGTTCAGGTTGCCCTGCTGACTGCGCAGATCAACCATCTGCAAGGCCACTTCTCCGAGCACAAAAAAGATCACCACAGCCGTCGTGGTCTGCTGCGTATGGTTTCTCAGCGTCGTAAGCTGCTGGACTACCTGAAGCGTAAAGATGTAGCACGTTACACCAGCCTGATCGAGCGTCTGGGTCTGCGTCGCTAATCTAGCAAGTTTCAGTGGAAAGGGGCCTATTTTGGCCCCTTTCTTCTAGGAAGCATAAGCAAATCAGGTTAATGTATTACTGATGTTTCCAAACAGGTTCTTCCGTTACAGAGGTTCGCGCGGCTAATGAGAGGCTTTATCTCCCGTCTGAGATAAGGATTGTCATTAGTCGCGAGGATGTAGTGAGAAGGCAAATCGAGTCACAGGCGTGTCGAGTCGTCAATGCGATTGCGCGCCGCTAATCAAGGATATAATTTTGCTGACACCGATCATTCGCAAATTCCAGTATGGCCAGCATACCGTCACCATCGAAACCGGTATGATGGCTCGTCAGGCCACCGCCGCCGTTATGGTGAGCATGGATGACACCGCCGTCTTCGTTACCGTCGTTGGCCAGAAAAAAGCCAAGCCGGGCCAGAGCTTCTTCCCGCTGACCGTTAACTACCAAGAGCGTACCTACGCCGCCGGCCGTATCCCGGGCAGCTTCTTCCGTCGCGAAGGCCGTCCGAGCGAAGGCGAGACGCTGACTTCCCGTCTGATTGACCGTCCGATCCGCCCACTGTTCCCGGACAGCTTCCTGAACGAAGTTCAGGTGATCGCGACCGTGGTTTCCGTTAACCCGCAGGTGAACCCGGACATCGTTGCGATGATCGGTGCTTCCGCAGCCCTGAGCCTGTCCGGTATTCCGTTCAACGGCCCAATCGGCGCAGCGCGCGTGGGTTACATCAACGACCAGTACGTACTGAACCCAACGACTGACGAACTGAAAGAAAGCCGTCTGGATCTGGTGGTTGCCGGTACTGCGGGTGCGGTGCTGATGGTTGAATCCGAAGCGGACGTGCTGAGCGAAGACCAGATGCTGGGCGCCGTGGTGTTCGGCCACGACCAGCAGCAAGTGGTTATCGAAAACATCAACGCGCTGGTTGCCGAAGCCGGCAAGCCGAAGTGGGATTGGCAGGCGCCTGCGGTCAACGAAGCGCTGCACGCGCGCGTGGCTGAACTGGCCGAAGCTCGCCTGGGCGACGCTTACCACATCACCGAAAAACAAGAGCGCTACGCTCAGGTTGACGCGATCAAAGACAGCGTCGTTGAAACTCTGCTGGCGCAGGACGAGACTCTGGATGCCTCTGAAATTCAAGACATCCTGGGCAACGTCGAGAAAAACGTGGTGCGTAGCCGCGTACTGCGTGGCGAGCCGCGTATCGACGGCCGTGAAAAAGACATGATCCGTGGCCTGGACGTGCGCACCGGCGTACTGCCGCGCACCCACGGTTCCGCGCTGTTCACCCGTGGCGAAACTCAGGCGCTGGTTACCGCGACCCTGGGCACCGCGCGCGACGCACAGAACCTGGACGAGCTGATGGGCGAAAAGACCGACAGCTTCCTGTTCCACTACAACTTCCCTCCGTACTCCGTGGGCGAAACCGGCATGGTCGGTTCACCTAAGCGTCGTGAAATCGGTCACGGTCGCCTGGCGAAACGCGGCGTATTGGCTATGATGCCTAAACCAGAAGATTTCCCGTACACCGTTCGCGTGGTGTCTGAAATCACCGAATCCAACGGTTCTTCTTCCATGGCTTCCGTGTGCGGCGCGTCTCTGGCGCTGATGGACGCCGGTGTGCCAATCAAGGCTGCCGTTGCGGGTATCGCGATGGGCCTGGTGAAAGAAGCCGATAACTTTGTGGTTCTGTCCGACATTCTGGGTGACGAAGATCACCTGGGCGACATGGACTTCAAAGTGGCCGGTAGCCGCGACGGTATCACCGCGCTGCAGATGGACATCAAAATCGAAGGCATCACCCGCGAAATCATGCAGGTGGCTCTGAACCAGGCCAAGGGCGCGCGTCTGCACATCCTGGGCGTGATGGAACAGGCTATCAGCACCCCGCGCGGCGATATCTCCGAATTCGCACCGCGTATTCATACTATCCGCATCAACCCGGATAAAATCAAAGACGTGATCGGTAAGGGCGGTTCCGTTATCCGCGCACTGACCGAAGAGACTGGCACTACCATCGAAATTGAAGATGATGGTACAGTTAAAATCGCTGCGACCGACGGTGAGAAAGCGAAATTCGCTATCCGTCGTATCGAAGAGATCACGGCAGAGATCGAAGTGGGCCGTATCTATCAGGGTAAAGTGACCCGTATCGTTGATTTCGGCGCGTTCGTCGCTATCGGCGGTGGTAAAGAAGGTCTGGTACACATTTCTCAGATCGCCGACAAGCGCGTCGAGAAAGTGACCGACTATCTGCAGATGGGTCAGGAAGTGCCGGTTAAGGTACTGGAAGTTGACCGTCAGGGCCGCGTGCGTCTGAGCATCAAAGAAGCGATGGCGCCGGAAGCGGGTTCACCTGCGCCTGAAGCAGAATAACTGTATAGATAGTTTTACAGCTCCCCGCCATGGGGTTGGGAGCTGTTCGTATCGCGCGGGTAGGATGCCCGCGTATTAGCAAACGGAGGACAGGACGTTCATCCAATGTTTGTCTTCGGGAGTGGGAAATGAAGCCTTTCTTGCGCTGGTGTTACGTTGCGACAGCACTCATGCTGGCAGGATGCAGCAACCATGATTGGCGTAAAGACGAAGTTTTGGCAATCCCGTTGCAGCCAACGTTGCAGCAGGAAGTGATCCTGGCGCGCATGGAACAAATTCTTGCCAGCCGGGCACTGACGGACGACGAACGCGCACAGCTTTTATATGAGCGCGGTGTGCTGTATGATAGCCTCGGGTTACGTGCATTAGCGCGCAATGATTTCTCGCAGGCGCTGGCGATACGTCCCGACATGCCGGAAGTTTTCAACTACCTGGGCATTTACTTAACGCAGGCAGGCAATTTTGATGCTGCCTATGAAGCGTTTGATTCTGTACTAGAGCTTGATCCAACTTACAATTACGCGCGTTTAAACCGGGGCATCGCACTGTATTATGGCGGCCGCTTCCCGTTGGCGCAGGATGATCTGCAGGCGTTTTATCAAGACGACCCAAACGATCCCTTCCGTTCGTTATGGCTGTATCTGGTGGAGCGAGAAATCGATCCCAAGAAGGCCGAGGTAGCGCTTCAGCAGCGCTATGACAAAGCGGACAGAGGGCAATGGGGATGGAATATTGTCGAATTCTACCTGGGCAAGATCAGCGAAAAAACGCTGATGGAACGCCTCAAGGCAGATGCAACGGATAACACTTCGCTCGCTGAGCATCTCAGTGAAACTGACTTCTATTTGGGTAAACACTACCTGAGTCTGGGGGACAAGGACACCGCTTCGGCGCTGTTCAAACTGACGGTGTCTAACAACGTTCACAACTTCGTTGAGCACCGCTATGCATTGTTGGAATTGGCGCTTTTGGGCCAAGAGCAAGACGACCTATCGGAATCGGACCAGCAATAGCTGACGAACACCTATCAGCCTGATGGACATTGGTTTTTAACCAAAGTTATCGCCTTCACGGGCGAGGGCTCTTTTGTTCGTTTTATAATCTAATTTGAGCCGGTTCACACTTTTCAATGAAAATGACTGAAAATTTTCTCGACGAGTTATGTAGACTGGCTGCCATTATTAATGAGGCACGTGTACATGACGACTGAGTTTGAAACCTCTTTTGCTGATCTGGGGCTGTCTGCTCCAATCATTTCCGCCCTGAACGATCTGGGCTATGAAAAACCATCTCCGATCCAGGCTGAGTGTATTCCTCACCTGTTGAACGGCCGCGACGTGCTGGGCATGGCACAGACCGGTAGTGGTAAAACTGCAGCGTTCTCGCTGCCGCTGCTGCACAACCTGCAGGCAGACCTGAAAGCACCTCAGATCCTGGTGCTGGCACCGACCCGCGAACTGGCGGTTCAGGTTGCCGAAGCGATGACCGATTTCTCCAAACACATGAACGGCGTCAACGTGGTAGCCCTGTACGGCGGACAGCGTTACGACGTGCAGCTGCGCGCTCTGCGCCAGGGCCCGCAAATCGTTGTGGGGACCCCAGGCCGCCTGCTGGACCACCTGAAGCGCGGCACCCTGAACCTCTCTAACCTGAGCGGTCTGGTGCTGGATGAAGCCGACGAAATGCTGCGCATGGGCTTTATCGAAGACGTAGAAACCATCATGGCTGAGATCCCGGCTGAACATCAGACCGCGCTGTTCTCCGCCACCATGCCGGAAGCGATCCGTCGCATCACCCGCCGCTTCATGAAAGAGCCGCAGGAAGTGCGCATCCAGTCCAGCGTGACCACCCGTCCGGATATCAGCCAGAGCTACTGGTCGGTCTACGGCATGCGTAAAAACGAAGCGCTGGTGCGTTTCCTGGAAGCTGAAGACTTTGACGCGGCGATCATCTTCGTTCGTACCAAGAACGCGACCCTGGAAGTGGCCGAAGCGCTGGAGCGCAGCGGTTACAGCAGCGCCGCGCTGAACGGCGACATGAACCAGGCGCTGCGTGAGCAGACCCTGGAGCGCCTGAAAGACGGTCGTCTGGATATCCTGATCGCCACCGACGTTGCGGCCCGTGGCCTGGACGTTGAGCGCATCAGCCTGGTTGTCAACTACGACATCCCGATGGACTCCGAGTCTTACGTTCACCGTATCGGCCGTACCGGTCGTGCGGGCCGCGCCGGCCGCGCGCTGCTGTTCGTGGAAAACCGCGAACGCCGCCTGCTGCGCAACATTGAACGCACCATGAAGCTGACCATCCCGGAAGTTGAACTGCCGAACGCAGAACTGCTGGGCGAGCGTCGTCTGGCCAAGTTTGCCGCAAAAGTTCAGCAGCAGCTGGAAAGCAGCGATCTGGATCTGTACCGCGCACTGCTGACCAAACTGCAGCCGGAAGAAGAGCTGGATATGGAAACCCTGGCCGCAGCGCTGCTGAAAATGGCACAGGGCGAACGTCCGCTGATCCTGCCGCCGGATCCGGTCTTCAAGCCGCGTCAGCGTCGCGAGTTCAACGACCGTGACGATCGTCGTGGCGACCGTCGCGACAGCCGTGATAGCCGTGACGGCGACCGTCCGCGTCGCGAACGTCGTGACGTTGGCGAAATGCAGCTGTACCGCATCGAAGTGGGCCGTGACGATGGCGTAGAAGTCCGTCACATCGTTGGCGCTATCGCTAACGAAGGCGACATCAGCAGCCGTTACATCGGTAACATCAAGCTGTTCGCTTCCCACTCCACCATCGAGCTGCCAAAAGGCATGCCGGGCGAGATCCTGAATCACTTCACTCGCACTCGCATCCTGAACAAGCCGATGAACATGCAGCTGCTGGGCGATGCACAGCCGTTCGAACGTCGCGAGCGTCGTGACGGTGGCAACGGCGGCGAGCGTCGTGGCAACGGCAACGGTCGTCCGTTCAACGGCGAACGTCGCGAAGGCGGCCCACGTCGTTCCTTCGGCGAACGTCGTGAAGGCGGTAACGGCGGCGAGCGTCGTGGCGGTAACTTCAACCGCGACGGCAAGCCGGCGCCACGCCGTGATGACGGCGCACCGGCAGCACCACGTCGTCGTTTCGGCGACGCGTAATCGCTGATTCACCGTTCGCGGTGAAGCGCTCTGAAAAACCAGCCTGCGGGCTGGTTTTTTTATGCCTGAAAGTTGCCGTCAAACGTCCCCGAATGGCGTATCATTCATAAGGTTTTTTCTTACGGATGATATGCACGGGAGATGCCATGAGTTGGCAGCAGTTCAAATCTCAATACCTGGTGCGCTTTTGGGCGCCGCTGCCGGCGGTGATCGCCGCCGGGATCCTTTCTACCTACTACTTCGGCATGACCGGCACCTTCTGGGCGGTGACCGGCGAATTCACTCGCTGGGGCGGCCATGTGCTGCAGTGGTTCGGCCTGCACCCTGAGCAGTGGGGCTATTTCAAGGTTATCGGCCTGCAGGGCACGCCGCTGGAGCGCATCGACGGGCGCATGATCATCGGCATGTTCGCTGGCTGCATCGCTGCCGCGCTGTGGGCTAACAACATCAAGCTGCGCCAGCCGCAGCACCGCATTCGCATCGTGCAGGCGCTGCTGGGCGGCATCATCGCAGGCTTCGGCGCGCGCCTGGCAATGGGCTGTAACCTGGCGGCGTTCTTCACCGGTATTCCGCAGTTCTCGCTGCACGCCTGGTTTTTCGCGCTGGCGACCGCCGCCGGCTCCTACTTCGGCGCCAAATTCACGCTGCTGCCGATGTTCCGCATCCCGGTCAAATTGCAAAAGGTGAAGGCCGCCGCGCCGCTGACGCAGAAGCCTGAGCAGGCGCGTCGCCGCTTCCGGCTGGGCATGGCGGTCTTCGGCCTGGCGGTGGCCTGGTCGCTATGGACGCTGTTCGATGCGCCGAAGCTCGGTATCGCCATGCTGTTCGGCATCGGCTTCGGTCTGCTGATCGAACGCGCGCAGATCTGCTTTACCTCGGCGTTCCGCGATCTGTGGATCACCGGCCGCACCCACATGGCGAAAGCCATCATCATCGGCATGGCGGTGAGCGCCATCGGCATCTTCAGCTACGTGCAGCTCGGCGTGGCGCCGAAAATCATGTGGGCCGGCCCGAATGCGGTGCTGGGCGGCTTGCTGTTCGGCTTCGGCATCGTGCTGGCCGGCGGTTGCGAGACCGGCTGGATGTACCGTGCGGTGGAAGGGCAGGTGCACTACTGGTGGGTGGGGCTGGGCAACATCATCGGCGCTACGCTGCTGGCCTATTACTGGGACGATCTGGCGCCGGCGCTGGCGACCGACTACGACAAGATCAACCTGCTCGATACCTTCGGCCCGATCGGCGGCCTGCTGGTGACTTACCTGCTGCTGGCGCTGGCCTTCGCCGCCATGCTGTGGTGGGAGAAACGCTTTTTCCGCGCCCGGCCTGAGGCGCAGGTGGTGAATTTGAGGAGCATGCCATGAAAGAGACGACGATAGTGCCGGACTACCGGCTGGACATGCTGGGCGAGCCTTGCCCGTACCCGGCGGTGGCGACGCTGGAGGCGATGCCGCAGCTGAAGCCAGGGGAAATCCTGGAGGTGATCAGCGATTGCCCGCAGTCGATCAACAACATCCCGCTCGATGCGCGCAACCACGGTTACAAGGTGCTGGATATCCAGCAGGACGGGCCGACCATCCGCTATTTGATCCAGCGTTAACGCCGAGGCGGTGGGTTCCCCACCGCCTTTTCGCGCTTTATCCCTTCACGACGTCGCCTTTCACTCCGGCGACAATCTCGAACGAACGCAGCCGCGCCTGATGATCGAAGATCTGGCCGTTGACCATGATCTCGTCGGCATCGGTTTCACGCAGCAGCGTTTGCAGCCCGTGGCGCACGGTTTTTTCATCGCCGACGATCGACATCCGCAGCGCCTGCTCGACGCCGTATTGCTCACCGGCGGTCCACAGCGCGTGGATGTTATCCACCGGCGGCGGCAGCGGGCCGGGTGATCCGCGGCGCAGGTTGATGAACTGCTGCTGCATCGAGCTGAACAGGAAGCGCGCATCGCTATCGCTGTCGGCGGCAATCACGTTGACGCATACCATGGCGTGCGGCTGCACCAGCTGTTTGGACGGTTTGAAGTTCTCGCGGTACAGCTGCAGCGCATGGAACAGCATATCCGGGGCGAAGTGCGAGGCGAAGGCGAACGGCAAGCCGAGCTGCGCCGCCAGCTGCGCGCTGTAGAGGCTGGAGCCGAGCAGCCAGAGCGGCACGTGCAGCCCCTGGCCCGGCACCGCCTGCACCGGCTGGCCGGGCTGCGCATCGCAGAAATAGTTTTGCAGCTCCTGCACGTCGCGCGGGAAGGTATCCACATCGCCGGACAGGTGGCGGCGCAGCGCCATCATGGTGCGCTGATCGGTGCCGGGCGCGCGGCCCAGCCCCAGATCGATGCGGCCGGGGTAGAGCGACTCCAGCGTGCCGAACTGCTCGGCGATCACCAGCGGCGCATGGTTCGGCAGCATCACGCCGCCGGATCCGAGGCGAATGCTCTGGGTGCCGGCGGCCAGATAGCCCAGCAGCACCGAGGTGGCGGCGCTGCCGATGCCGGTCATGTTGTGGTGCTCGGCCAGCCAGTAGCGCCGGTAGCCCCAGCGTTCGGCGTGCTGCGCCAGATCCAGCGAACAGTGGAAAGCGTCGCGCGCTTTGGCCCCTTGCGGGATTGGCGATAAATCCAGTACCGACAGCGGTACGGCAGTGTTTTCAGTCATGACATCGTCCATCAGAGAGTGGATCGCTTAAAGGGCGATTGCAGGAGTCTGCATACCAAAAAGCCGAAAATGATGCTTTTTAGTGTTAAAAGCATAATCCAATTTATAGTTATAAAAGAGGAGATATGTGCTTGTGATATCCTCATGAGAGCAATGGTGTTTTTTGGAGCAATTTGAGATATGGAAATGATGATCCCCGCCCGCCGCTTACCGTTCCGGGAGCCGATATAATGAAAAAAAAGACGTTGTTTACTCTGTTGCTGATGATGGTGGCGATCGCATTGGCGATCCTGTTCCGCGCGCACAATCAGGATCTGTTATTGCAGGGTGAAGTAGACGCCCCCGAAGTGATCGTCGCTTCCAAAGCGAAAGGCCGGGTGGTTGAACGCCTGATCGAACGCGGCGACGACGTGAAAAGTGGCCAGCTGATTATTCAGCTCGACAGCCCCGAACTGATGGCGCAGCTGCGTTCCGCGCAGGCGACGCGCGACGAAGCCAAGGCGCAGCTCGATCAGTCGCTGCACGGCACCCGTGAAGAGAGCATCCGCAACCTGCGCGCTAATCTGGCGCAGGCCGAGGCGCAGTACCGCAACGCGCAAAACGACTACAACCGCAACCTGAGCGTGTCCGGCAAGGGTTATATCTCGAAGTCCGAGCTGGACGCTTCGCGCCGGGCGCGCGATACCGCCTTCCAGCAGGTGCAGGCGGCCAAGGCCAACCTGGACGAAGGTATCAACGGCGACCGCGTCGAGCTGCGGCAACAATACGCGGCGGCGCTGCGGGCGGCGGAAGAGAACCTGCTGCAGATCCAGGCGCAGAGCGACGATCTGCAGGTGAAAGCGCCGGTAGACGGCGAAGTGGGGCCAATTCCGGCCGAAGTGGGCGAGCTGCTGAACGCCGGCAGCCCGCTGGTGACGCTGATCCGGGTGCCGGACGCCTATTTCGTGTTTAACCTGCGCGAAGACATCCTGGCCCACGTGCGCAAAGGCGACAAGGTCAAGCTGCGGGTGCCGGCACTGAAGGACAAAATGATCGACACCGAGGTGCGCTACATCGCGCCGCTGGGGGATTACGCCACCAAACGCGCCACCCGCGCCACCGGCGACTTCGACCTGAAAACCTTCGAAGTGCGCCTGTATCCGTCACAGCCGGTGGACGGCCTGCGTCCGGGGATGAGCACCTTATGGCAATGGAAAGAGTAAGGGCCGGCTGGCGCTGCTTCAGTCACGCGTTCGACAAAGAGTGTCGCGTCGCCTTTCGCAGCCCGGTGGTGCACTGGCTAAGCTGGATCTTTCCGCTGATCCTGTTTGGGCTGATCAGCAGCAACTTCTCCGAAGGCACGCTGCTCGATCTGCCGGTCTCGGTGGTGGACAGTGATCACAGCCCGCTGTCCAAATCGCTGACGCGGCGGCTGGACGCCGGGTCGCACGCCCACGTCGAGGCCTACGACGGCGGGCTGCCTGAGTCGCTGAACCGCCTGCGCAGCGCGCAGGATTACGCGTTGCTGTACATCCCGCCGGACTTTGAGGCCAACGCGCTGTCGGGCAAGCAGCCGAGCGTGGTGATGTATTACAACGCGCTGTTCTACGGCGCCGGGCTGTACTCCACCCAGGACTTCGGCGGCCTGATGAACGAAATCAACGCCAGCACCCGCAGCATCATCGCCACCGAGATGGGCAAATCGCTGCCGCCGCTGGCGGATGTGACGCTCTCTTACGGCAGCCTGTTCAACGCCAGCGGCAGCTATATCTATTATCAACAGTTCGCCGCTACCATTCACCTGCTGCAGCTGTTCGTGGTGACCTGCATGATCTACGTGCTGGCGCGCAGCAAATCGCTGCTGCAAGCCAAGCCGTTCAGCCTGGCGCTGCTCGGCAAGCTGGCGCCTTACACGCTGTGTTTCACCACCCTGCTGATGGTGGAGATCGCGGCGCTGGTGGGCATCTTTGACGCCCGCGTCAGCGGCAACCCGCTGTTTATGCTGATGATCGGCCTGTTTTACGTGATGGCGGCGCAGAGCATCGGCCTGCTGCTGTATACCTTTACCGGCAGCACCATCACCGCCTACAGCCTGATCGGTATTTTGGTCAGTATCGCGATGACCTTCTCCGGCATGGCGGTGCCTGAGCTGTCGATGCCGCTGCCGGCGCGCATCATTTCCAACATCGAACCGCTGACCCACGCACTGTACGCGATGTTCGACGTGTTCCTGCGGCAGGTGCACGCCAGCGCCATTTTCAGCGTGTGTGCGCTGCTGGCGGTCTACCCGCTGGTGGCCGCGCTGCTGGTGCGTAATCGCCTGCCGGCGCGGCTGGAAAAAGAGGGGAACGCCGGATGAAGCTCTATTGGCAAACCTTCGTTAAGGTGCTGCTCGGCATGCTCGAGCGGCCGGTATGGCTGATGCTGATCCTGTCGCTGTGCATCATGAGCATGGTGTACGCCAACCGCACGGTGTGGGATCTGCCGGTGGGGGTGGTCGATCAGGACCACAGCACTGCCAGCCGGAAGCTGATCCGTCAGCTGGACGCCACGTCCAAGATAGCGATCGAAACCTACGACAGCCTGGAACAGGCGCAGCGCGATCTCGGCTGGCGCAAGCTGTTTGCGGTGATCATCATGCCGGTGGATCTGGAGAAGAAGATCCTCAGCGGGCAGAACATCGTGGTGCCGGTGTACGGCGATGCCACCAACCGCCTGGCCAACGGCCAGATCCAACAGGACGTGGTGGCGGCCTACCAGCAGCTGCTGACGGAGTACAACAACGGGCTGCTGCTGCGCAGCGGCTTCAGCGAACGGCAGGCGCAGATACTGCTGACGCCGATACTGGGGCAAACGCTGGACGTGTTTAACCCCGGCATCAGCTTCGCGGCGATCATCTTCCCAGGCCTGCTGGTGATGCTGTTGCAGCACTCGCTATTGATCGCCTGTATCCGCGTCAACATCGCCATGAAGAGCATGCCCGGCGGCAAGGCGCCGCTGGCGGCGCACCTCGGCGGGCTGACGGCGCTGCTGCCGATCTGGCTGTTCCTGTCGATCGTGCTGTTCGTGCTGTGGCCGTGGGTATTGGGCTACAGGCAGACGGCGAACATCGCCGAACTGCTGCTGCTGACCTTCCCGTTCCTGCTGGCGGTACTGGGGCTGGGCAAGCTGGTGACCGAGTGCCTGCGCAGCGTCGAGATGATCTACCTGACGCTGGCGTTCATCACCACGCCGATCTTCTACCTGTCCGGCACCATCTGGCCGCTGCAGTCGATGCCGGCCTGGGTGCGCGCCATCTCGTACAGCATTCCCTCCACCTGGGGCACCAAGGCGATCGCCGGCGTCAACCAGATGGGGCTGTCGCTGAACGAAGTGTGGGGCGACGTGATGATGATGCTGGTGCTCGGCGTGGTCTACACCCTGCTGGGCTTCGGCGTCGGCTTCTTGCGCAACAGCGTGGCGCTGCGCGGGATGTTCAGGAAACGGCGGGCGAGTTGATTGAAAACTCCCCTCCGTGAGGAGGGGAGCGAGGATCACCCCACCAACTCCAACCCGGCCACGCGGCGCCAGTAGCCGTTGCAGTCGGCGTGGTCGGTCAAGGCCAGCGGCTGCTCGCCGCGTTCGTTGGCGCGGAAGGCGTCGATTTGCGCCAGCGTTTCGGCGCCCTGCGGCGATAGCCGCACGATGTCCACCAGCCCCTGCATGCTTGGCAACTCGTTGCCGAGGTTGTAGCAGTAGCCGCTCATGGTCTGGATGCCGTTGAGCACGAACACCTGCTGTTGCTCCTGCGAACGCATCATGCGGCCCTGTGGATACTTGATGCAGCAGGTTTCGCACTCGTCCTTGCCGCGGTTCTCCGAGCGGGCGGTGAAGCAGCGCGCCGAGTAGGCCAGCGGCAGGTGGCCGTAGCTCAGCACCTCCACCTCGAAATCATGGCGGAAGCCCAGCTCGTCGCACTGGGCCAGCAGGTTGGCCAGCCAGTCGCGCGAAAGCTCGACCGGCATGCACCAGCGCATCATGCCCTGGCGGCGCAGCAGGCGCAGGGTATAGGCGTTGTAGCAGTTCAGCGCATGGCCGGCGACGAACGGCAGACCGCGCTCCGCCGCCATGTTCACCGCGCCCAGATCGTTGGCTTCAAACAGGAACTCGCCGTTTTCCACATAGCGTTTCAGCTCATTCAGCTCGGACGGCGCCTGAAGCAGCGCCAGCGTGGAGATCACCACCTGCTTGCCGCTGCGGGCGATTTCGCGCGCCAGCGCCAGCCAATCGCCGACCTTCATCTCGCGCCGCTTGGTGCAGACGCTCTCGCCGAGGTAAATGATGTCGGCGCTGCTCTCCGCCGCCTGTTGATAGAACGCCGCGATGTCGTTTTTCGGCCAGTAGTAGAGTACCGGCCCCAGTGCGTATTTCATGTTTCCTCCGGCTACTGCCATTTGCGGTGATAGGCGCCCAGCGTGGTCTGGGTGCCCTCGGACATCGCGCCCAGCGTCTCCATCCAGGCGGCGTCGGCGCGGTAGGTGGCCGGATCGGCCTGGCAACGGTCGATCGCCTGGCGCCAGACGCGCGCCACCTGGCTGACGTAAGCCGGGCTGCGCTGGCGGCCTTCGATCTTCACCGAGGCGATGTTGGCGGCCAGCAGCTCCGGCAGCAGCTCCAGCGTATTGAGGCTGGTGGGCTCTTCCAGCGCGTGGTAGCGCACGTCGTCCACCAGATAGCGGCCCTTGCACAGCGTCGGGTAACCGGCGTTTTCATGATCCTGATAGCGGTCGATCAGCACGTCGTTCAGGCGCGACTCCATGCCCTGCGGGGTTTGCTGCCAGCGCACGAAACGCGCCGGCGAACAGGCGCCGACGGTGTTCGGCGACTCGCTGGTCAGGTAGGAAGAGAGGTAGCAGCGCCCCTCGGCCATGATGCACAGGCTGCCGAAGGCGAACACTTCCAGCGGCACCGGGCTGGTGCGCGCCAGCTGTTTCACCTGATGCATCGACAGCACGCGCGGCAGCACCACCCGGCCCACGTCGAAGTTGCGCTGGTAGAAACGGATCGCCTCTTCGTTGGTGGCGGAGGCCTGCACCGAAACGTGGCGCTCCAGCTGCGGGTAGCGCTGGGCGGCATATTCCAGCATCGCCAGATCCGCCAGAATCAGCGCGTCGGCGCCCAGCTGGGCCGCCATATCCACCGCGCGCTGCCAGCGGGCGTAGCCGTCGGGATGGGCGAAGGTGTTGATGGCGATATGCAGCTTGCGGCCGTGGCGATGCACGTAATCGACCGCTTCCTGCAGCTTTTTCTCGGTGAAGTTGAGGCCGGCGAAGTGGCGCGCGTTGGTATCGTCTTTCAGACCGATGTAAACGGCGTCGGCACCGTTATCCACCGCGGCCTTCAGGGCCGGCAGGTTGCCGGCGGGGCAAAGCAGCTCCATAGATTTATCCTGGCTTAGCCGTGCGCCCGGCCGGGCGCACGCTGTCTTTAAAGGTTGCCGACGGCGGTGTTCCGCCGGCAAACGCGAATCGGGGAGGTCATTTTAGGCAAAGGGGCGCACACAGGTTTTGATTTGGGGCAGCTTATGGCGTATTGATAAACATGGCGGTGAAATGCACTATTTGTTGATATAGACCGCTGAAGCCGCGCGCCAGTGTGGCAAAATAGCGGTAGTCCGTATTGAAAGGAGTGGATGACCGTGTTGGAACAACTACGAGCACGCCTTGTGCGCCAGGGGCCTTCGCTGCTGCGCATCCCGCTGAAATTCACGCCGTTCGCCCTGCAGCGTCAGCTGCTGCAACAGGTGCTGAGCTGGCAGTTCCGCCAGGCGTTGGCGGATGGCGATCTGGAATTTCTCGAATCGCGCTGGTTGAAGATCGAAGTTCGCGATCTGGCGCTACAATGGTTTATGACGGTAGAAAACGACAAACTGGTGGTCAGCCAGCACGCCGAAGCGGACGTCAGCTTCAGCGGCGACGCCAACGATCTGATCCTGATCGCGGCGCGCAAGCAAGATCCGGATACGCTGTTCTTTCAGCGTCGGCTGCAGATTGAAGGGGATACCGAATTGGGCCTGTATGTGAAAAATTTGATGGACGCCATCGAGCTGGAAAGCATGCCCGCGCCGCTGCGCATGGGGCTGTTGCAGTTGGCGGATTTTGTCGAAGCAGGGTTGCAGGAGGGCACGGCGTCGGCTTCCCGTGTGGCGGTATCATGCTGATCCGCGTAGAGATCCCGGTAGACGCGGCGGGCATCGATGCCTTGCTGCGCCGCGCCTTTGGCCGCGACGACGAAGCCGATCTGGTGCAGCAGCTGCGCGAAGACGGCCTGCTGACGCTGGGCGTGGTCGCCACTGACGACGAAGGCGGGGTAGTGGGTTACGCCGCGTTCAGCCCGGTAGACGTGGCTGGCGAAGACCGCCAATGGGTGGCGCTGGCGCCGCTGGCGGTAGATGAAAGCCTGCGCCGCCAGGGGCTGGCTGAAAAGCTGGTGTACGAAGGCTTGGATTCGCTGAACGAATTCAGCTACGCCGCGGTGGTGGTGCTGGGCGAGCCGGCCTACTACGGCCGCTTCGGCTTTAAACCGGCCGCCGCCTATGGCCTGCACTGCCGCTGGCCGGACACGGAAAGCGCGTTCCAGGTCTACCCGCTGGCGGAAGACGCCCTGAATGGCGTCAGCGGCGAAGTGGCTTTTTCGGCGCCATTTAATCGCTTTTAACGACCGGCAATAGATGCTCCAACGACAGCGGCGGGTGACTCACCAGCCGCTCTTTTTGTATTTTGCTCAGCTGTTTGACGCGGTATTCCAGCTTCAGCGCCGTTGAGCGATCCCCCACCTGGCAGTGAAACGCCAGCGTCAATTCCCCTTTGCCGCGCAGCGCCTTGGCGCCTTTGCCGGCCTGATGCTGCGCCAGGCGGCGCGCCACGTCGGTGGTGATGCCGGTATACAGCATGCCGCTCGGTAAACGCAGCATGTAGAGGTGCCAGAGAGTGGGGGAAGTGTCGGTCATCGTACGCCGTTTCGGTGGCCAGGGTCGGCGTATGATGGCATGTTCGCCATCACAATCCCATCCCCGGCCGCCGGAGCCCTACCGCTTTACCCCTTTTTTCCTGCCAGCTCGAAGCGCGGCGAGACGATGCCGTACAGCGTCCAGCCGAGGAAGGTGGCGATGGCGCCCCACATCATCGCTTCCTCACCGGAGCTGTAGAGCGCATAGAAGCTGTACAGCGCGCCGATGCCGGCGATGATATTGGCGATGCGCGCCTTGTTGTCCGGCACCTTCGCCACTTTCTGAATAATGACCAGCGCCGCCATCGACAGGATGTAAGGGATGATGTTGGTCACCACCGCCAGGTTCACCAGCACGTTGAACTGCTTGTTCAGCGACGGGCTGATGGTCATCAGCGACAGGCCGCTCTGGATGACGACGATGGTCAACATGCCTTTAACCGGCGCGTCGGCCTTGCTCAGCTTGGAGAAGATTTTCGGGAAGAAGCCGCTGTCGGCGGAGGATTTGAACACCTGAGCGATGGTGAACTGCCAGCCGAGCAGCGAGCCGACGCAGGACATGACCATCAACGCCATGATGATCTTGCCGACCGTCGGGTTGAACATGTGCGAGAACGCCAGCCCGAACGGGGCGGTGGAGTTGGCCAGATCCATGTTCGGCACGATGCCGGCGATCACGTTGGTCGAAACGATGTAGATCACCGCGGCGCTGAGGGTGCCGCCCAGTACGGCGATCGGCACGTTGCGCTCCGGGTTTTCCACCACGTCGGTGTTGGCGCAGGCGGATTCCAGCCCCAGGAACGCCCACAGGGTCATCGAGATCGAGGCGCCGATGGCTTCGAAGGTCGGCACCTGATGCGGGTTCCAGGCGGCGACGTAGGCGCTGCCGCTGAACCAGTACCAGCCGATGACCGAGATGCCCACCACCGGAATGATCACGCCCCAGACGGTGATGCCGCTGATTTTGCCGGTGATGCGCGCACCGCCGAAGTTGGCGACGGTCGCAAGCCACAGCACGCCGATGGTGGCGATACAGATCCCGAGCGGGCTGAGCGTAGCGCCAAACAGCTCGGTGCCGTAGCCGACGGCGGAAATGGCGATGGCAATGTTGGCGATCAGCAGCGAAACGCCGTAGGTGTAGTTCGCCATGAAGTTGCCTGATTTGCCGAAGGCGTATTCGGCGTAGCCGCCCATGCCGCCGGATTTACGGCTGAACATGCCGCATTTGGCGAACGCGTAGGCCAGCGCCATCGAGCCGACGGCGGTCACCAGCCAGGAAACGATCGAAATCGTGCCCACTTCGGCCAGCTTGGTCGGCAGCATAATTATGCCGGAACCCATCATATTCACGGCGGTCAGGATCGTTAATTGCACGACCCCCATTTTATTATTGGACTTACTCATGATCATTTTCTCTTTTAGGATGCGATCCGGGCGGCGAGAATAATCGCCGCCCCGTAAGGTGATTAATTTTTCATGACGTAGCCGTAAGCGCGGTTCCAGCCGTCCTCATCCTGTTGGATATAAACGCCCTGCAATTCCGGCGCGAATCCCGGCAATAAGTTGATGCCTTCTTCCAATGCCAGGAAATAACGCTGCGCGGCGCCGCCCCAAATTTCACCGGGCACCACGCACAGCACGCCAGGCGGGTAAGGCAGGGCGCCTTCGGCGGCGATACGGCCCTCGGCTTTAGCCAGCGAGACCAATTCCACATTGCCGCGTACGAACTCGGTATTGGCGTCCTGCGGATTCATCACCACGCGCGGGAAATAACTTTTGCGGAACATCTCTTTTTGCAGCTCTTTAACGTCGTAGCTGACGTAAAGGTCGTGCATTTCCTGGCACAGCTGGCGGATGGTGTAGTTTTTGTAGCGCTGCTGGTGGTTTTTATAGACCGCAGGCAGCACCTCGCTGAGCAGAGAGTTCTGCTCGATGTGCTTCTCGAAGCGGGCGATCAGGGCCACCAGATGCTGCATCTTGGCGATGTCTTCCGCCGGCGTCAGCAGAAACAGGATCGAGTTGAGATCGCATTTTTCCGGCACGATGCCGTTTTCGCGCAGGTAGTTGGCCAGAATGGTCGCCGGGATGCCGAATTCGCTGTAGCTGCCGGTGGCGGTATCGATGCCCGGCGTGGTGAGCAGCAGTTTGCACGGATCGACGAAGTACTGCGATTCGGCATAGCCCTCAAAGGCGTGCCATTTCTCGCCGGGCACGAAGTTGAAGAAGCGCAAATCGTTGGCCATCGCCGCGGTGTCATAGGCCTGCCACGGTTTGCCGTCGATCTGATCCGGCACGAACGGTTTGATCATTGTGCAGGTGTCCAGCAGCATTTTGCGCGCTTCGATCCCCACGCGCACGCACTCCTGCCACAGGCGCTGGCCGCTTTTGCCCTCGTGCATCTTGGCGTTGACGTCCAGCGCGGCGAACAGCGGATAGAACGGGCTGGTGGAGGCGTGCAGCATAAAGGCGTTGTTGAAGCGCTTGTGGTTGCAGTAGCGGCTCTGGCCCTTGATGTGCTTATCTTTTTTGTGGATCTGCGAGGTCTGCGAGAAACCGGCCTGCTGTTTGTGCACCGACTGGGTGACGATGATGCCGGGATCGTTTTCGTTCAGTTCCAGCAGCAGCGGCGAGCAGTCTTTCATCATCGGAATGAACTGCTCATAGCCTACCCAGGCGGAGTCGAACAGGATGTAATCGCACAGGTGGCCAATCTTGTCGACCACCTGGCGGGCGTTGTAGATGGTGCCGTCGTAGGTGCCGAGCTGGATGATCGCCAGGCGGAACGGGCGGGCTTCGTTGGCGCGTTCCGGCGCCACTTCGCGGATCTGTTGGCGCAGGTAGCGTTCGTCGAAGCAGTGCGCGTCGATGCCGCCGATAAAGCCGAACGGGTTGCGGGCGGTCTCCAGATACACCGGCGTGGCACCGGCCTGGATCAACGCGCCGTGGTGGTTGGATTTATGGTTGTTGCGGTCGAACAGCACCAGATCGCCGCGCGTCAGCAGGGCGTTGGTCGCCACCTTGTTCGAGGCCGAGGTGCCGTTGAGCACGAAGTAGGTCTTGTCGGCGTTGAACACCTTGGCGGCGTGCTGCTGCGCGGCGCAAGGCGCGCCTTCGTGGATCAACAGATCGCCCAGTTTGACGTCGGCGTTGCACATGTCGGAGCGGAAAAGCGTTTCGCCGTAGAAGTCGAAGAACTGGCGGCCCGCCGGGTGTTTGCGGAAGAACTCGCCGCCCTGGTGGCCGGGGCAGGCAAAGGTGGCGTTGCCCATTTCTACGTATTGCGTCAGCGTGTTGAAGAACGGCGGCAGCAGCTCGCTCTCATATTTGGCGGCGGCGGCCTCCAGCTGTTTGCCGTAGAACTGGGTATTCTTGCCGCACAGCTCAAACACGCCGTGCAGCGCCGGCAATACGGCGTTATCCAGCTCTTCTTCGCAGCACACGGCGACGAACAGCGGAATGTTCAGGCCGTGCTCTTCGATGCGCGCCAACATACCTTGCGTGACGTCGTCTACCGACAGCACGATGGCGGCGACGTCATTAAAATCGCTGTGATGCACATCGACGATGTCGCGTTCAGTTTCAAAGCAGCCGAGGGTTTGGGTGTTGGCGGCAATTTTTAATTTTTTCATTTTTCTCATTCTTCAGGCAAAGGCAGTCCGCCGGCAAATAATTCCATTTGCCGTTAACGCCTTCACGAAAATAAAGGTGTGCGAGAACCCAGCGATGCCGAAAGGCATTAACTGTGTTCGCTGTTTTATTTAGCTTGGATGCGCTTGGCCGAAATTAAGAATGAATTGCGTGTCCTTCCCGGTTAGCGAGAAAGCGATATTATCACCGGCGTGCGGAGAATAAATAAAAACGCAATGACACTCTTATCAACGGCGTAAGAGCGAGGGGGAGGGTTATCTGTAGTTGAAGAATGCGAAGCTAAAGCAGCTGCGATGAGCCATCATCATAATATGGGTTGTGCGCCTGATATGCGCCATTTTTCGGTTATTGTTTTCCATTTTCTAATCCACCTTGCTGAGTGAAAAGATGGCGCTATTTTAACGCAAGGGGGGCTAAAAATCGTGATGGAAGTCACATAAATGCCGGTGTTTATAAATAACTATTCACCTGTTATGCAGTAGGTTGCATAAACAGCGTTCAGGCGGGCTAACGGGCATGTAAACGAATTGCTAATCGGTACCGGGGCGGTGCGCTAATTTTGCATGCCGTCAGGATGGGAAAAATAAAATCGCGCGATTAACCGGTTGCATAACGATCAAATAAATCCGTCTTGTATTTTTTATGTTATAAATCCGCTTCGGGTTTAAATTAATAAAAATGCATTTATTGTGTTTTTATATTCACTTTTGGTTTTTGATGATTATCGTTATTTGTGACTCGCCTCAACAATGCAGGGTAAGATGAAGTGAGTGAACAGGGAGGCGAGCAACCTTGAATACCCCAGAACAACGGCAGCAGATTGCGGATTTCATCGGCAAACAACACGTCTTGACGCTGTGCGCCGGCGACGGTCTCGACATGTGGTGCGCCAACTGTTTTTACGTGTTCGACGCCGCGACGATGGCGCTGTGGCTGATGACCGAACCGCACACCCGCCACGGCGGGCTGATGCTGAACAACGGCCGGGTGGTCGGCACCATCGCGCCGAAGCCGAAAAGCATCGCGCTGATCCGCGGCGTGCAGTACCGCGCCGAGGCGGTGCTGCTGAGCGGCGAAGAAGCCGAGGCGGCGCGCGCGCGTTACTGCAAGCGCTTCCCGATCGCCAGGGCGATGAAGGCCGCGGTTTGGCGGCTGGATCTGCACGAGGTGAAGATGACCGACAACACCCTCGGCTTCGGCAAGAAGCTGCACTGGGCGCGGTCTATACTTTAAGTTGACGTATTGATTACAACGGGAGATTGCATGGCGCGAGCACTGTTAGTCGGCGCAACCGGGCTGGTGGGGCGCGAGTTGTTGCAGCTGTTGCAAAGCGATCCGCAGATAACGGCCATCGTGGCGCCGACGCGCACGCCGCTGCCGCCGCACGGCAAGCTGACCAACCCGGTCGGCGATGCGCTGTTCGAGCTGCTGAGTAGCCTGCAGCAGCCGGTTGATCTGGTGTTCTGCTGCCTGGGCACCACCCGCCGGGCGGCGGGCAGCGCCGATGCCTTCCGCTACGTCGATTATCAACTGGTGGTGGAGAGCGCGCTGACTGGCCGCCGCTTGGGGGCGCAGCACTGTCTGGTGGTAAGCGCGTTGGGTGCCAACGCGGATTCCACCTTCCTGTATAACCGCACCAAAGGCGAGATGGAGCAGGCGCTGCGCGAACAGCACTGGCCGCGCTTGACGCTGGTGCGGCCTTCCATGCTGGTGGGGGATCGCCCTGCGCCGCGCCTGATGGAGCGCCTCACGCTGCCGCTGTTCAGGCTGCTGCCCGGCAAATGGCGCGCCGTCTCCGCCAAAGACGTGGCGCAAACGCTGCTGCAGCAGGCGTTTACGCCGGGCGAAGGGGTCAGGGTGCTGGAGTCGGATCGGCTGCACTGCTACCGAGGCTGACGCTGAGGTGGTCGAACGCCAGCTCCAGCTCGGCGGGCAGTTCATTGTCCAACAGCCACAGATCGAGATGATGGCTGATGTGCGTCAGCAGCGTGCGTTTGGGCTGCAGCAACCGCTGCGTCTCCTGCGCGCGGGTCAGATCGTTGTGGTTGCGCGGCGCCTGCGGCTGCGGCGGCAGGCTGCAATCGAGCACCAGCAGATCCAGCGCCACGTTTTGCAGATAGTCGGCGGTAGCCGGCGGCAGGCCGACGGTGTCGGTCAGGTAGGCCAGCGCAGCGCCCGCCGCCTGGATCAGATAACCGTGGGTCAGCTTGGAGTGTTGCAGCGGCAGCGGGGTGATGCGCATGCCGCCCAGCTCGACGGTGGCAAAGGGCGCCAGCGGCGGCTGAAACGCCAGAATGCCGGGGTGTTTGAACAGATCGTCGCAGCCCTGTTCATCCGGCGGGCCATACACCGGAATGGAATTTCCGCACCCCCAACGCAAAGGAAATAACCCCTGAACGTGATCCATGTGGTAATGTGTCAGTAAAAAACGTTGAATTTGCCCCGCCGAAAATCGCCGCTCCAAAGCCGGTAATCCCGCATCCAATAAGGTCGTTTCCCCCTGATAGTTAAGCATGGCGCTGCACGCTCGCCGTCGAAATGCCAGCTCGCGCCGCGCCCGTTGGCAGATCAGGCAGTCGCAGCCGAACACCGGCACCTGCTGCGCGCCGCCGGTGCCGAGAAAGGTCAGTTGCATCGCTCCCCCTCCGTTAAAGGTATTTCTCCGCGAAGCGGTTGATGTCGCGAAAATCCGCCAGCCGCGCCTGCAGCGTGGCGTGATCCCAGTGCCACCACTGGCTGCGTTCGATGCGTTCTATCAGCGCGTCGTCAAAGCGCATGCCGATCTTCTTGGCCGCCACGCCGGCGACGATGCTGTAAGGCTCCACGTCCTTGGTGACCACCGCCGCGCTGCCGATCACCGCGCCGTTGCCGACGCTGACGCCCGGCATCAGGATGGCGTTATGGCCGATCCACACGTCGTGGCCAACGGTGACGTGGTGCTCGCGCCGCCAGTCGAAGAACGCCGCGTCGTCTTCCCCCAGCCCGTATTCAGAGGCGCGGTAGGTAAAGTGGTGCTGCGCGATGCGCTGGTAGGTCGGGTGGTTGCCGGGATTGATGCGCGCATAGGAGGCGATGGAGACGAACTTGCCGATGGTGGCGTAAAAGATCTGGTTGTGCCCGGCGGTGTAGGAGTAGTCCCCCATCTCCACCTCTTCCAGGATCGCATCGTCGGCCAGATGCACATATTGGCCGAGCCGGGTGCGGTTAAGGGTCACGTTGTCGCCGATTTTCGGCTGGGCAAAGTCGTTCATGGCGTCGCGTCCTGAGCTTGTCGGGTGGCGGTAGGCAGCAGTGCCAGCAGAGCTGCCAGGGTGTCGTCGAGTGGGCCATCGTTGTGCAGCACCCGGCAGCCGGCGGGCAGACTCTGCTGATATTCTGCCGCCCGCGCCAGCCGCTGCTCGATCTGTTCGGCGCTTTCCCGTCCGCGATCCTGCAGGCGCCGGCGCAGGATCCCGGTGCTGACCTGCAGGCACACCGGCAGCAGCTGCGCACCATAGCGCTGCTGCGCCTGCGGCAGGTGGGCGCGCGAACCGTTGACCGCCACGTCGATCCCCTGCAGCAGCCAAAGATCCACCTCGATCCCAAACGCATAGCGCTGCTGGTGCGCCTGCCAGTCGAGCGCGAACAGCCCCTTGGCGCGGCGGCGCAGAAATTCCGGTTCGCTCAGCGCGATATGATTCTCACAGCCGGCGTCCGCCGGCCGGGTGATGTAACGGTGCGCCACCAGCGGCGCGCTGTCGGCGTCGGCCCGCAGCGCGGCCAGCAGGCTGTCCTTGCCTGCGCCGGAAGGCCCCATCAGGTAGATGAGCCGCGCCATCAGAACACCTGCCTGCCCTGGCGCCACACGTTCTGCACATAAACGTGCTCGCCGTGCGGCCGCGCCAGCACCAGATCCGCCCGCAGTCCTTCGGCAAGGGTGCCGCGATCCTGCAGATCCAGCGCCCGCGCCGGGTTGCGGGTGATCATGCGCACCGCCTGGGGCAGATCGTAGGCGTTGCGTTCGTCCGCCGCGAGGCGAAACGCCGCGTCCAGCAGGCTGGCCGGGTAATAATCGGAAGAGAGAATGTCCAGCACCCCCAGCGCCGCCAGGTGGTGCGCCGCCACGTTGCCGGAGTGGGAACCGCCGCGCACGATGTTCGGCGCACCCATCAGCACCTGCAGGCCCTGTTGGTGCGAGGCGCGGGCGGCCGCCTCGGTGGTGGGGAACTCGGCAATGGCGCTGCCCAGCGCGCAGGACTCGGCCACGTGTGCGGCGGTGGCGTCGTCATGGCTGGCCAGCGAGATGCGGCGCGCGCGACAGTGGGCGGCGATCGCCTCGCGGTTCGGCGCGGCCCAGCGGGCGGACAGGGCGACCTGCTGTTCCTCGTACTCGCTCATCTGCTGGTCGTTGAGGTGGTATTTGCCCTGATAGTATTCGCGGTATTTTTCGCGCGAGGCGAACTGGCGCTGGCCCGGCGAATGGTCCATCAGCGACACCAGCGACACGCCCGGCTTGTCCATCAGCTGTTCGAACAGCGGCAGCGTGCTCTCGTGCGGCAGCTCGCAGCGCAGGTGCAGCCGGTGCTCGGCGCGGTTCACCCCGGCGCGCTGGCTGTGGATCACCGCGTCGATCATCTTCTGCAGGTTTTCCAGCCGGTGGCCGCCGTCGCGCACGTCGCCGATCGCCACCGCGTCCAGTACCGTGGTGATGCCGTTGGCCACCATCAGCGCGTCGTGGCTGCTCATCGCCGAATGGGCCGGCCAATCGACGTTCGGGCGCGGGGTGAAGAACTTGTCCAGATTGTCGGTATGCAGCTCGATCAGCCCCGGCAGCAGCCAGCCGCCGTCGCCGTCCAGCGCCTGCGGCAGCCGGCTCGGGCCGTCGGCGAAGCTGCGGATCACGCCGTCCTGCATCTCCAACGAGCCTTGTACCACCTGGTCATCCAGCACCAGCTTAACGTTATTGACGATCATCAGAGGGCCTCCAGCGCCTGCGGCGCCTGCATGTCATAAAGCCGGTCGGCGACCTGTTGGCGGACGCCTTCATCGTGAAAAATGCCGACGATCGCCGCGCCGCGCGCCTTGGCGCGTTCGATAAGCTGCACCACCGCCGCGCTGTTGCGGCTGTCGAGCGAGGCGGTCGGTTCGTCCAGCAGCAGAATGGGGTAATCGACGATAAAGCCGCGCGCGATGTTCACCCGCTGCTGCTCGCCGCCGGAGAAGGTGGACGGCGCCAGCGGCCACAGGCGCTGCGGCACGTTGAGCGCAGCGAGCAGCGCTTCGGCGCGTTCACGGCACTCGGCGCGCTCGACGCCCTGTTCCAGCAGCGGCTGCATCACCACCTCCAGCGCGCTGATGCGCGGGATCACCCGCAGGAACTGGCTGACCCAGCCCAGCGTATGGCGGCGCACCGCCAGAATTTGGCGCGCATCGGCGCTGACCATGTCCAGCCAGTCGCCCTGGTGGTTGATCCAGATATGGCCGCTGTCCGGCAGGTAGTTGGCGTACAGCGAGCGCAGCAGGGTGGATTTGCCGCTGCCGGAGTGGCCATGCAGCACCACGCATTCGCCGCCGTGGACCGTCAGGTTGGCGTCGTGCAGCACCGGCAGGCGGGTGCCGTACTGCTGGTGCAGCACAAAGGTTTTACTGAGATGTTCAACTCGGATTTGCATAGTCATCTGTTATCGCCTTGGGTTACGACAGCACCGAAGAAACCAGCAGCTGGGTGTAGGGATGGTGCGGATCGTCCAGGACCCGATCGGTCAGGCCGCTCTCCACCACTTCGCCCTGTTTCATCACCAGCAGGCGGTGGGCCAGCAGCCGGGCCACGCCGAGATCGTGGGTGACGATCACCGCCGCCAGCTGCATCTCCACCACCAGGTTGCGCAGCAGATCGAGCAGGCGCGCCTGCACCGACACGTCCAGCCCGCCGGTCGGCTCATCCATAAACACCAGCTTGGGGTGGGTCACCAGATTGCGGGCGATCTGCAGCCGCTGCTGCATGCCGCCGGAGAAGGTGGTCGGCAGATCGTCGAGGCGCGACAGCGGGATTTCGACGTCTTCCAGCCACTGGCCGGCCTGGCGGCGAATGTCGCCATAGTGGCGCTGGCCGATGGCCATCAGCCGCTCGCCGATGTTGCCGCCGGCGGAGACCTGTGGCCGCAGCCCGTCGAGCGGGTGCTGGTGCACCACGCCCCAGTCGGTGCGCAGCAGGCGGCGGCGATCGCTCTCCGCCATGGCGTACAGATCCTGTTCCTGGCCCGCCTGCGGGCGGTAAAGGATCTGCCCACGCTGCGGCGCCAGCCGCGCCGAGATCGATTTCAGCAGCGTGGTTTTGCCGGAGCCGGATTCGCCGACGATGCCCAGCACTTCACCGGGGTAGATGTCGAACGACACGTCGCTGAAGCCCTTGCCGGGGGCGTACAGATGGGTGAGCCGGTTCACCGACAGCAGCGGGGTGGTGCTCAAAGGGGTGGAAGTCATCAGTGCTGCGCCTCTTGCGAAGATTGCGCCAGCTGCTGCCGGCAGTAGTCGGTGTCCGAACAGACGAACATGCGGTTGCCCCGATCGTCGAGCACCACCTCGTCCAGATAGCTGTGGCGCGAGCCGCACAGCGCGCAGGGTTCGTCCCACTGCTGCACGCTGAACGGGTGGTCGTCGAAGTCCAGACTCTCCACCTTGGTGAACGGCGGCAGGGCGTAGATGCGTTTCTCGCGCCCGGCGCCGAACAGCTGCAGCGCCGGCATCATGTGCATTTTCGGGTTGTCGAATTTCGGGATCGGCGACGGATCCATCACGTAGCGATCGTTGACCTTCACCGGGTAGGCGTAGGTGGTGGCGATATGGCCGTAGCGCGCGATGTCTTCATACAGCTTCACCTGCATCACGCCGTACTCCTCCAGCGCGTGCATCTTGCGGGTCTCGGTTTCGCGCGGTTCGATAAAGCGCAGCGGCTCCGGGATTGGCACCTGATAGATCAGGATCTGGTCTTCGCGCAGCGCCGTTTCCGGAATGCGGTGACGGGTCTGGATCAGCGTGGCCTCCGGCGTGCGTTCGGTGGTTTCCACCCCGGCGACACGCTGGAAGAAGCGGCGGATCGACACCGCGTTGGTGGTGTCGTCGGCGCCCTGGTCGATCACCTTCAGCACGTCGGCGCGGCCGATGACGCTGGCGGTGAGCTGAATGCCGCCGGTGCCCCAGCCGTAGGGCATCGGCATCTCGCGGCCGCCGAACGGCACCTGATAGCCGGGGATTGCCACCGCCTTCAGGATGGCGCGGCGGATCATACGCTTGGTCTGCTCGTCCAGATAGCCGAGGTTATAGCCGGTCAATACTTCACTCATCGCGGGCCTCCTGATGCTCGCTGTATTCCTGTCGCAGCCGCTTGAGCAGCTCCAGTTCGGCCTGGAAGTCAACGTAGTGCGGCAGCTTGAGATGGGAGACGAAGCCGGCGGCCTCGACGTTGTCGGCGTGGGCCAGCACGAACTCTTCGTCCTGCGCCGGGCCGGCGACGCCTTCGCCGTAGTCGGGGCTTTGCAATGCGCGGTCCACCAGCGCCATCGCCATCGCCTTGCGTTCGGCGCGGCCGAACACCAGCCCGTAACCGCGGGTGAAGTGCGGCGGATGGTCCTTGGGATCGACGAAGCCGTTGACCATTTCGCACTCGGTCAGCAGGATTTCGCCGATATCGATGGCGAAACCGAGCTCTTCAGGCACGATCTCCACCGAAACGTGGCCGGTGCGGATCTCGCCGGCGAACGGGTGGTTGCGGCCGTAGCCGCGCTGGGTGGCGTAGCCGAGCGCCAGCAGAAAACCTTCGTCGCCGCGCACCAGCTGCTGAAGGCGCGCCGAACGCGAGCAGGGGTAAACCGGCGGGTTGCGGGTGATGTCGTCCGGCGTACTGCCGTCGTCCTGTTCCTCCCGCGCCAGCTGTTGGCGGCACAATAGATCGAACACGTGGCTGCAGTTATCCGGCAGCGGTTCGTCGGCCTGCGGCGCACGCGGTGCCTCGCCTTCCGCCAGCAGCGCGAAGTCCAGCAGCCGGTGGGTGTAGTCGTAGGTCGGCCCCAGCACCTGCCCGCCGGGCAAGTCCTTGTAAACCGCCGAGATGCGCCGCTCCAGCCGCATGTTTTCGCTGGCCAGCGGCTCGCTGACCGCCAGGCGCGGCAGGGTGGTGCGATAGGCGCGCAGCAGGAAGATCGCCTCCACCAGATCGCCGCTGGCCTGTTTGATGGCCAGCGCCGCCAGCTCGCGATCGTAGATGCCGCCTTCGGTCATCACCCGATCCACCGCCAGCCCCAGCTGCTGTTCGATTTGTTCCGCGCCGATCGCCGGTAGCGCCTCGTCGCCGCGCCGCAGCTGTTCCTGCAGCTGATGGGCGGCCTCAATGGCTTTTTCGCCCCCTTTTACCGCTACGTACATCAGCACACCTCCACGCGGGTGGTCCGCGGGATCGCCAGCAGGCGATCGCCGCAGGTCAGCAAAATATCCAGCCCCAGCGGGAAGCGCTGCGGGCGGTTGACCAAATAATCCAGCAGCGCCGGCGGCAGGCGCGGCGCAATCAGGCGTTGGCTCTCGATGCCGGGGCCGGTCAGGCACAGCGCGGTGTCGTTCTCCAGCTCGCCGAGCTGCACGATGACCGTGGCGCCGAACTCCGGCGAGATTTCCGTGCCGTGCGGCAACGCCTGCAGATCGGCGGCCTGCACGTGCTCATCGAACAGGGCAAAACAGACCTCCTGCGCCGTGGCGGCCAGCGGCGCGCCGCTGTGAAAACGAATGTTGGTTAGCACTTGCTTACTATTTAGCGCTGGGCACAGCTGCAGCGGCGTTTCCTGATCGGCCAGCGTCAGCAGCGCGGCGGTGCTGGCGGCGTTCAGCGGCGCCCAGGCTGGGCCGTTCGGCAGCGTCACCCGGTGGCCCGGTTCGCTTAAGGCTTTAAGAATCAAACGGAAAGCGTGCTGCGATTGGTCTATCGGTTGCTCAAAACCGGTCAATAAACTCATGGCTTAATCCCCTCGCACCAGCGTAAAGAAGTCCACCCGGCTGGCGGCGATCGCCCGGGCGCGCAGCTGGCGCTGTTCATGCTGCAGCGCGGCCAGCGGCGCGATCAGCTGTTGTTGCAGGCGTTCGCCGTGTTCCGGCTGTTGCAGCAGCGCATCGGCCAGCGCGCACAGCTCGGCGTGTGCCTTGTCGCGCCCGGCGATATAGCTGTAGCCGTAGCCGCCGTTGTCCAGCTGCACCACCGCGCGGGTGACCGTCATGTCCCCCAGCACGAAGCGGCGGCCGGTGGCGCCCATGCGCCCCTGCAGCTGGGCCAGGCCGATCTCCGGCGCGCGGATGCTGCGGTAACCCGGGCTGAGGTTCAGCGCCTGCCAGTGGCTGCGCAGCTGCTCGGGCCGGCTGTGCGCCAGCACCGACATCCAGCGTTGTCTCGACTCTAAGGCGTGCATTCAGTGCTCCATCGTCAGTTCAATCATGTCGGCGCGAGCCAGGCTGACGGAGTATTCCGCCACGTCTTCGCCGCCGCTGCGGACGTTAAGGGTGCGCACGCACAGCAGCGGCGCGTGGGTGGCGATCTCCAGCAGCCGGCTCTCTTTGGCCTGCGCGCGGCGCGCGCTGATGCGCGTCTGGCGGCGGGTCAGCGGCTGCTGCAGGTGCTGTTCGATAAACTGGTGCAGCGAACCGCTGTGGAACTGCTGCAGCGCCGGCCACCAGTCCAGATCGGGCAGATAATGATCGATCACGCTCATCGGCACGCCGTTGACCCGGCGCAGGGTGCGCAGGTGGATCACCATTTCGCCTTCTTCACGCGAGAGTGCGCTGGCGACATGCCCATTGCACGGGCGCAAGACAGCGAGTAAGCGCTCACTGGTGGGATGGCTGCCCTGCTCGAACAGGTTCTGGCTGAAGCGGGTATTGGCGTGCAGCGGGTAGTCGTAAGGCCGCATCAGCACCAGAATGCCGACGCCGTGGCGGCGCTGCAGCCAGCCGCGCTCTACCAGCTGATCTACCGCGCGGCGCAGGGTGTGGCGATTGACCTGGTAACGCTCGGCCAGCTGCTGTTCCGAAGGCAGGTAGTCGCCGCAGCGGTACTGCGTGCGCAGCTCCTGTTCCAGCTGTGCGGCGATCTGCTGATAGCGGGTGGGGTAAGTGGTCGGATGTCTAGATAACTCCATCATAATAAAAACCTCGTCATACCGATGGCTGTGCGATGAAGGCGTAAGCGGTGCGTTTCATCGTGCGTCTACCCTGTGGTTTTCAAGTTGGCATCATGGTGCCGGGCGCAGATGACAATCGCGTTACGCGTCGGTGGCGAACAGATGAACTATTTAGGACAGCCTGGGCGTGCACGGGCGGCGGCGGCGCGCTATGCTGGCGCCTTTGTTGACTGACTCTGGCCGCTACCATGCCGCAACCTCTGAACGCCCCTGAACCCGCCCCACGCGCCTGGCAGCTGTGGAAACCGATCCTGTTTCTGCTGGTGGTGGCCATCGGCCTCTACTACGTCAAATGGCAGCCTTACTACGGCAAGGCGTTCGTGGCGGCGGACAGCCACTCGATCGGCAAATCGATCCTGGCCGACGGCGCCGCGAGCCCCTGGCTGGCGGCCTGGCAGTACGCGCTGGTCTACTTCACCGCGGTGTGGAAGGCGGCGCTGCTCGGAGTGTTGTTAGGCTCGCTGGTGCAGGTGCTGATCCCGCGCGACTGGCTGGTGCGCACGCTTGGCCACCGGCGTTTTTCCGGCACCGTGCTGGGGGCGCTGATCGCGCTGCCGGGCATGATGTGCACCTGCTGCGCCGCGCCGGTTGCCGCCGGCATGCGCCGCCAGTCGGTGTCCAGCGGCGCTGCGCTGGCCTTTTGGCTCGCCAACCCGGTATTGAACCCGGCGACGCTGGTGTTCATGGGGTTTGTGCTCGGCTGGCCGTTCGCCGCCATTCGCCTGGTGGCGGGTGTGGTGATGGTGCTGGGCATCGCCTGGCTGGTGCAGCGCATGACCGCCAACGACCCGCAGCCCGCCGCGCCGCAGCCGCCGCTGATGACGGCGCAGAGCGACGAGCGGCCGTTCCTCGCTCGCTGGGGCAAAGCGCTGTGGGCGCTGTTTTGGTCAACCATTCCGATCTACGTGCTGGCGGTGCTGGCGCTGGGGGCGGCGCGAGTCTGGCTGTTCCCGCACGCCGACGGCGCCGTCGACAATAGCCTGCTGTGGATCATCGGCCTGGCGATCGTCGGCTGCCTGTTCGTTATCCCCACCGCGGCGGAAATCCCGATCGTGCAGACCATGATGCTGGCGGGCATGGGCGCAGGCCCGGCGCTGGCGCTGCTGATGACCCTGCCGGCGGTCAGCCTGCCTTCGCTGCTGATGCTCAACAAGGCCTTCTCCGCCCGGGCGCTGTGCCTGACGGCGGCGCTGGTGGCGCTGTGCGGCGTACTGACCTGCGTGGTGGGGATGGGGTTGGTGTAACTTGCCGTTGCTGATGTGTGGCCTGATGCTGTCTCAAGGGAGGAGATGGAAATGGAACAGCGGAATAAACCTGAAATGGATGTAGAGGCGATGCTGCTGGAGCAAGCGTTGCGTGAGAGGGTAGATGCCGCCTTTGAACGTTTAAGAAACGGCACCGCGGTTTATCTCAGCCATTCGGAGGTAGAAAAACGAATGGCTTTATTTAAAGCGAAAATCCGGGGCGTTATCGGTGAGGGGGATTAGCTCACGGCTGAGCTGGCAGTGCCTACGGGGAGTAAGTCACTGGCCGTCAGTTTTGAGCGAAAAGCAGACGTTCGTAATTGAATCGCCATGGGTGTTGCTAGCAATGCCTTGAGCCAATCAACTGGGGGCAGGTCATGTGCCTATTAGCTCAATGCGGAGCGGCCACGGTGTAAAGGCCAGCTTGTAGGCAATGATCTGATTTTTGGGGGAATAAAAACCCGCCGAAGCGGTTTTTTTTTAAGCTGAAATGATCAACACCAGGTAATAACATTGCTGGATATTCGGGTTGAAGGGATATTGCTGCCACTTGCCCAACGATGAGGGGTTTAGTTTCCCGATGTCCCAAGGTATGAAGCCTTTTACCCCTTTGGCTCCATCACCTAACTCTTCGACATACTCATGTTTAGCTACGTTGTAAATATCAACGCGGCCGACAACGTTGCGAACTGTATTTGCCCATAGGGCTGCCCCATAAACTGTTTGGGTGTTATCGCAGATTAGATGTTTGTGGACTTCCGTCAGATGACGGTAAATCTGCCCCGCCAAACCAGCACCAGCTCGTTCAGGCGTAACATAAGCGCCTCGTATTTGCTTACCTTCAGCTGGGTTTCCGTTTGGGTCTATGAAAGAGAAATTGTCATAAGCAAATCGAGCAATCACTTCAGATTTGCCCTCGTCCTCCATCTCAAGAACCATGATGCGATCAACGATCTCACTGTCTTCCAACCCGTCGTTGTCACGCAAATCGTCGATGTGGCTGGCAATGAACTCAGGATCGGTGAAGGCAACTTCTTCCACTACCGCTATGTGATGATAATCGGCGCTATCGTAGGTTGTTTCCGTTAGGCGGAGAATTACGACGTCGTCAGGCAGGATGAAGCATGACGTGTGTGAAACAAAACTCCCGCCTGGGAAAGACGGGAGTTGGGAAAGATCTTTGGCGTAATTGTCGCCGATTAGAGAAGGTGCCATTCCTTTTTGCAATCCTGATTTTTAGCTTCACGGTGATTGACGTGAGCAGAAAAGTGCTTTTCCATGAAATCAGCAACTGATGTTTCAATCATTCCAATAACTTCGTCGTTTAAAGACAGGTTTGGATATTGCTTTTCAGGCTTCACGGTAAAGCGCAGGTTCTCACCACGAATGGCGATCTCCGCAAATGGCTTAACAACAGTCGTGTCCAGCGCTCGCTTGAGGTCGCTTTTCAGGGTAACGATAAAGTGCTGCGAATCCTTCTGGGTACGGTTCAGCATCCTACGCACTTCAACAGTGTCAGGAAACATAGAACGAGGTTCAAAGCTCGCGATTACACTCGTATTGTCACGAATGGTCTGAATCGAGCGCTGGTTCTTCGTTTTAGCTTGTGCGTGTAACATATACCCACCTTAGCCTGGACACCCATGTGTCTCATGGCGATTGCTCCACCCATGTGGAACCTATCAAGTCAGTTGACGCCATCGTGAACTGTCTATTAAATCTACATAATAGAGTCGTAATATGCAACCACAAAACAGCGAAAAGCCTTTTGTACAAAGGGAAAATAGCTTCTGTGGAGTATGCCGAGACGTCACTGTGATAACGTGACTTAACGGGATTTTTTCTCCCAATGGCACAACGTAGCACCTTGAACGTTTTGGGAAAGGATCTCACGTTTTGTTTCCTGCGTTAGCTGAACGCTATGGCTAACATAATGGGTAATGATGTATGGATTGGGTACTAGGCGCTGATTATGCCAGGTATTAAGATCGGCAACGTGTCAATCATTTCATCACGTTCAGTGGTTACCTCTGATGTTCCCGCTTATTCAGTTATCGGTGGTAATCCGGCCAGGGTCATTAAAAAACGCTTCACAGATGAAAACATTCTGGCACTGGAGAGGCTGGCATGGTGGGATTGGCCTGTAGAAAAGATTACCCTAAAACTCACGGCAATCATGTCCGCTGATATTGAAGCACTACTGGACGCATAGATGCTGCCGTTTGTCTTTTGCATAGTCAGGATAAGTAACATCCGCTTTTGGCACAAACCCGCCCGTCAGATTAACTCCATACCGTAGCTCTGCCAGATCGAGTCTGTGCAGCTAGCTCAACGCAGTTTATGCACCACCTGGTTGCTGCTGCCGCGCCAGATCAGCGCCGGGTCTTTCAAATCCTGCACGAACTTGCCGTCGATCAACACGTTGATCCTGTCCACTACCTGCATTTGCTGCGCGTCCAGCTCTGCCAGCCGGTAGCCGGTCCACAGCCAGATATCCTTGCCGGGGCACTCGGCGCGCACCCGTTTCACCAGCGTTAAGATGCTCGGCACGTTGGCCGGGTGCAGCGGATCGCCGCCGGAGAGCGACAGCCCTTGGCGCGGCACGCGCGTATCGTTCAGATCGGCGATGATGCGGTCTTCCAGCGCCGGGGTAAACGGTTGGCCGGAGTTGAGCCGCCAGGTGCTTTTGTTGTAGCAACCGGGGCACTGGTGCACGCAACCGGCGACAAACAGCGTGCAGCGGGTGCCGGGGCCGTTGACGACGTCGATCGGGTAGTACTGGTGATAATTCATGTGAGGTCTGCCCATCAGGCTATTTTACTGGCCATTTTGCCTCCGGGCAGGGCTCCCAATCCTCACGTACTGCGTATACGCTGCGGTTTGTGCGCGCTGGCCGAAGGCAAACTGGCTGCGACAATCACGCCTGATGAACAGGCTTCTGCATAGGTTGCACGGCGCTTTTCAGCCGAGCTGCCCGTTGCCGAGGTGTTTCACCCGGCGTTTCACCTCTTCCTGCTTGCCGGCGTTGAACGGCCGGGCATCGGGGCTGCCGAGATAGCCGCACACCCGGCGGGTGACCGAGACCTTGGCCGAGTCGTGGTTGCCGCATTTCGGGCAGGTGAAGCCCTTGCTGGTGCAGGAGAATTCACCGGTGAAGCCGCATTCGTAGCACTCGTCGATCGGCGTGTTGGTGCCGTAGTAAGGCACCCGGCTGTAGCTGTAATCCCACACGTCTTCCAGCGCCTTCAGGTTGTGCTGCAGGTTCGGGTATTCGCCGTAGCAGATGAAGCCGCCGCTGGCCAACGGCGGGTAGGGCGCTTCGAAGTCCAGCTTGTCGTACGGATTGACCTTCTTCTCCACGTCGAGGTGGAAGCTGTTGGTGTAATAGCCCTTGTCGGTTACGCCCGGCACCACGCCGAAATCGGCGGTGTCCAGCCGGCAGAAGCGATCGCACAGGTTCTCGCTCGGCGTGCTGTAGAGGCTGAAGCCGTAGCCGGTCTCGTCTTTCCAGGCGTCGACGGCGGCGCGCAGCCGTGCGACGATCGCCACCGCTTTGGCGCGCAGCGCTTCGTCGTCATACACGTGGTTTTCGCCGCCGAACAGCGCGTTGATGGTCTCGTGCAGGCCGATGTAGCCTAGCGAAATCGAGGCGCGGCCGTTCTTGAAGATATCGGCGATGTTGTCGTCGGCCTTGAGCCGCACGCCGCAGGCGCCTTCCATGTACAAGATTGGCGCCACCCGCGCCTTGATGCCTTCCAGCCGGGCGATGCGCGTCATCAGGGCCTTTTTCGCCAGCTGCAGGCGCTGATCCAGCAGCGCCCAGAAGCGCGACTCATCGCCCATCGCCTCCAGCGCGATGCGCGGCAGGTTGAGGCTGATGACGCCGATGTTGTTGCGGCCGTCGTGCACCAGTTCGCCGTCCTGCTCGTAGGTGCCGAGGAAGCTGCGGCAGCCCATCGGCGTTTTGAACGAGCCGGTCACCTTCACCACCTGATCGTAGTTGAGGATGTCCGGGTACATGCGCTTGCTGGCGCACTCCAGCGCCAGCTGTTTGATGTCGTAGTTCGGATCGCCGTACTGGTGGTTGAGGCCGTCGCGGATGGCGAACACCAGTTTGGGGAACACGGCGGTCTTGCGGTTTTTGCCCAGCCCGGCGATGCGGTTTTTCAGGATCGAGCGCTGGATCAGGCGCGACTCCCAGCTGGTGCCGAGGCCGAAGCCGAAGGTGACAAACGGCGTCTGGCCGTTGGCGGTGTGCAGGGTGTTGACCTCGTACTCCAGCGACTGGAAGGCGTCGTAACACTCTTTCTCGGTGCGCGCCATGGCATAGCCTTTGGCGTCCGGGATCTGCCACTCTTCCGCCACCTGCAGGTGTTTGCGGAAGCTCTCGTCGACGAACGGCGCCAGGATTTCATCGATGCGGTTGATGGTGGTGCCGCCATAGATATGGCTGGCGACCTGGGCGATGATCTGCGCGGTCACGGCGGTGGCGGTGGAGATCGACTTCGGCGGCTCAATCTCGGCGTTGCCCATCTTGAAGCCGTTGGTCAGCATGCCTTTCAGATCGATCAGCATGCAGTTGAACATCGGGAAGAACGGCGAGTAGTCGAGATCGTGGTAGTGAATTTCGCCGCGTTCATGGGCCAGCACCACGTCGCGCGGCAGGATGTGCTGCTTGGCGTAGTGTTTGGCGACGATGCCCGCCAGCAGGTCGCGCTGAGTGGGGATCACCTTGCTGTCCTTGTTGGCGTTCTCGTTCAGCAGCGCGCGGTTGCTCTGTTCGACCAGGCCGCGAATCTCCTGGTTCAGGCGGCCGCGCAGCTCGCGCGCCACGTCGCGATCGTGGCGGTATTCGATATAGGCGCGCGCCAGCTGTTTGTACTCGCCGGCCATCAGCTGGTTTTCCACCGCCTGCTGGATCTCGTGGATATCGACGCGCGGCTGCTGCTCCATGCGCTGAGCGACCACGCGGGCGACGGTGGCGCAGTAGTCGGCGTCGACCACGCCCACCGCCAGCGCGGCGCGCTCGATGGCCTGCGCGATGCGCGCTTCGTCAAAAGGTACCTGGCAACCGTCCCGCTTAATCACTACTGGTTTCACGTTGTACTCCTTGTTCCCCGAGGGAGCGTTCATACCCGCCTGGCGTGGCGAGCAACCGTCAAATTTCGCTTATCCACAGGGCAAAGCCGCAGCACGCAAGGGCTGTGGCGGCGTGTGGATGATTTTGTGGATAACTACTATATATAGGTGTTCGCAATTCTTAATGCACTATATATAGATATTGGCGAGATTCTTTTGATGTAGAACAAGGAAATCGGAAGAGCGTGCGCAAGCTGAACAGACGTCAATCGCCCGCCGGCCGATCGCGAAAATGCGCCAGCAGAAAATCGACCCAGACGCGCACCCGCGGCGGCAGATCCGCCGAAGCGTAATAGAGCCACAGCTGCACCGGGCGCGGCCAGCACTCCGCCAGCACCGGCCGCAGCGTGCCCTGTTCGAAATGCTTTTCGAGATACCAGCGCGCCAGGTTGACGATGCCCAGCCCGGCCAACGCCGCATCCAACAACATTTCCGGGCGACTCACCACCAATCGGCCGTTCAGATCCAGCGCCAGCGTTTCGCCCTGATGGCGCAGCTGCCATTTGACGTGGCGGCCGTTGCTGGGGTTGCGGTGCAGCAGGCAGTCGTGCCGCAGCAGGTCGTGCGGCGTTTGCGGTTCACCGTGCCGCGCCAGATAGTCGGGCGACGCCGCCAGCACCATGTGCATCGGGTAGAGCGGGCGCGCCACCAGCCGGCTGTCGGGATCGACCCGGCTGCCGATGCCGACGTCGAAACCTTCGCCCACCAGATTCACCACCCGGGCGTCCAACGACAGATCGAGATCGATCTGCGGGTAGCGCGCCAGAAATTGCGGGATCAACGGCATCAGCATCTGGCGGCCGAAGCCGGGGATCATCGTGACGCGCACCACCCCGGCCGGCGCCTGCCGCTCGCCGCCGGCGCTTTCCAGCGTCGCCGCCAACGCCTGCCACAGCGGCGCCACCTGCGCCAGCAGCGCTTTGCCTTCGTCGGTCAGCAGCACGTTGTGGGTGTTGCGCTGAAACAGCCGCAGCGCCAGCTTCTCTTCCAGCGCGCGGATATTTTTGCTGACCGCCGCCGGCGTGACGCCCAGCTGGCGGGCGGCGGCGGAGAAATTTTGCGCCTGCGCGGCGGCGAGGAAGGCCGGCAGCAGGCGGTGCACGTCAAAGGGCAGCGACATAGTGGTTGATACTTTCGGTTGAAATTGAAGTGACCTTGAACAGCCTACACCCGAAGCGGCAGAAATGGAAAAATGCCTCATCTTCTTTACGTTCAAGGAATCCTTTATGTCACGCATTTTAGTGTTAACCGCCCACCGCACCCCCGACGAGTCGCGCATCAACCAGGCGCTGATCGAGGCCGTGCGCCCGCTGCCTAACGTGACCGTGCACGAGCTGATCCGCGCTTACCCGGATTACCGCATCGACGTGGCGCGCGAACAGGAGCTGCTGGAAAGCCACGATGCGGTGGTGATGATGTTCCCGTTTTTCTGGTACAGCTCGCCGGCGATCCTGCGCGAATGGCAGGACGCGGTATTAACCTATGGTTTTGCCTACGGCAGCGAGGGCACCAAACTGCACGGCAAGCCGCTGCAGCTGGTGGTGAGCACCGGCGGCAACGCGCAGGCCTACACGCCGGCAGGCTACAACCGCTATCCGGTGCAGGATCTGCTGCTGCCGTTCCACGCGCTGGCTAACCTGACCGGCATGGATTATCTGCCGCCGCATCTGGTGCAGGGCGTGAGCGACATGAGCGATGAGCAGTTGGCGCAAGCGGCCGCCGGGGTGGTGGCGCTGATGGGGACATTGTAGGGCGCAGTGCTCGCCGCGCCCTGCGGGGTCAGTCTTCGAGCAGCCACCACACCGCTTCGAACGGCCGCAGCGTCAGCGCCTGCGGCTGATCCGCCGAGTCGCTGTAGTTGCTCATCAGCGGGCGCCATTGGGCGGAGGCTTCCACGCCTTCGGCCGCCCAGGCCAGCGGCTCGCGGCTCAGGTTGGCCACCACCAGCAGGCGCTGGCCGTTCCAGCTGCGCTGATAGCACCACAGCGCCGGGTGATCCGGCGCCAGATCCTGATAGTCGCCGTGGGTTAGCAGCGGATACTGCTTGCGCAGGGTGATCAGCTGGCGGTAGGCGTAAAACACCGAGTCGAGATCGGCCAGCGCCGCGTCGGCGTTGATCTGCGGGTAGTTCTCGGCGCAGCCGATCCACGGCGTGCCGGTGGTGAAACCGGCGTGCGGCGCGGCGCTCCACTGCATCGGCGTGCGGCCGTTGTCGCGCGATTTGTCCGCCAGGATCGCCAGCAGTTCGGCGTCGCCGCGGCCCTGGGCGCTCAGCTCGGCGTACATGTTCAGGCTTTCCACGTCGCGGTACTGCTCGATGGTGCGGAAGCCGGGGTTGGTCATGCCGATCTCTTCACCCTGGTAGATATAAGGGGTGCCCTGCATGCCGTGCAGCACCATTGCCAGCATTTTGGCGGCCGGCACCCGCAGTGCGCCTTCATCGCCGAAGCGCGACACGATGCGCGGCTGATCGTGGTTACACCAGAACAGCGCGTTCCAGGCGCGGTTATGCATCCCTTGCTGCCAGTGGCGGAAGATCTGCTTTAACTCCACGTAATCCGGCGCCGCCCGCGTCCATTTTTCGCCGCCGGCGTAGTCTACCTTCAGGTGGTGGAAGTTGAAGGTCATCGACAGCTCTTCGCCGCTCTGCGCCGCGTACTGTTGGCAATGCTCAAGCGTGGTGGAAGACATCTCGCCCACCGTCATCAGGCCGCGCGGCTGAAACACGTCGCGGCTCATCTCCTGCAGGAACTCGTGAATGCGCGGGCCGTCGGTGTAGAAGCGGCGGCCGTCGCCCTGGCTGTCGGACGGGAAGTCCTGCTGCTTGGACACCAGATTGATCACGTCGAGACGCAGGCCATCGACGCCTTTGTCCGCCCAGAACTGGCACACTTTCTTCAGCTCTTCGCGTACCGGCGGGTGTTCCCAGTTGAGATCCGCCTGCTCGGTGGCGAACAGGTGCAGATAATACTGGCCGCTGTCGGCGTGCCACTGCCAGGCGTTGCCGCCGAACTTGGAGCGCCAGTTGTTCGGCGGCGTATCGTCTTCGCCGTCGCGCCAGACGTAGAACTGACGATACGGGCTGTGGCGATCCTGCGCGGCCTTGAACCACGGGTGCTCGGTCGAGGTGTGGTTGAACACCATGTCCATCACGATGCGGATGCCGCGCCGGTGGGCAGCGGCGACCAGCTGCTCGAAGTCCGCCATGGTGCCGTAAGCCGGATCGATGGCGCAGTAGTCCGCCACGTCATAGCCGTTGTCCACCTGCGGCGAGACGTAGACCGGCGTCAGCCAGATGGCGTCGACGCCCAGCTCCTGCAGATAGTCCAGCCGCCGGGTCACGCCGGCCAAATCGCCGTAGCCGTTGCCGGTGCTGTCTTGAAAACTCTTCGGATAAATTTGGTAGATGACGCCGTTCTGCCACCAGGGGGTTGGGTTGCTCATAGCTGTATACCTTTGAATTGTGACAACGGGCCCGTACCCTTCATCTTTCAAACTGCAGCGTTGTTGGCTGCTGGCGCTGCACCCCAGTCACTTACTTGAGTAAGCTCCTGGGGATTTGCACCCTTGCCGCCTAGCTGCAGCTCGAAAGCTATAGGGTATTTCCAGCCCCTACATTCATGTTGCGTATTTTGCGTCAATTAAACCGGCAGCTCGCCGCGGGCGGCCTTGCGTTTGTAGACCATGATGGTCAGCACCAGCGGGATGACGATCGCCACCAGAATCGCCAGCGAGTAAATCAGCCAGAACTGCGGCTTGATAGACAGGATGCCCGGCAGGCCGCCGACGCCGATGCCGTTGGCCATCACGCCGTCCAGGCCGCAGATAAGGCCGGCGATCGCGGAGCCGATCATCGCGCACAGCATCGGGAAGCGGTATTTGAGGTTGATGCCGTACATCGCCGGTTCGGTCACGCCGAGGTAGGCGGAGATCGCCGCCGGCACCGAGATTTCACGCTCGTTGGCCTTGCGGCTGATGATGATGATGCCGAGCACCGCCGAGGCCTGCGCGATGTTGGACAGCGCAATCAGCGGCCATACCGGGGTGCCGCCCATGCTCTGGATCATCTGCATGTCGATGGCCAGCGTGGTCTGGTGCACGCCGGTGATCACCAGCGGTGCATACAGGAAGCCGAACAGCGCGGCGCCCACCGGGGCGAAGCTGCCGGTCATCACCGCTTTCACCGCCCAGGCGACGCCGTCGCCGATCATGCGGCCGAACGGCCCGATCAGTGCGTGCGCCAGGAACACCGCCAGCAGCAGCGAAACCACCGGCACTACCACCAGATAGAGATAGTCGGGGATGATCTTTTTCAGCCGGGTTTCGATCCAGCCCAGCGCCATGCCTGCCAGGATCGACGGGATCACCTGCGCCTGATAGCCGACTTTCTGGATCACGAACCAGCCGAAGTTCCACACTTCCGGCGTTTGCTGGCCGAGCAGGTAGGAGTTCATCAGCTGCGGCGACACCAGGGTGACGCCCAGCACGATGCCGAGTACCGGCGTGCCGCCCATCTTTTTCACCGTCGACCAGCAGATGGCCACCGGCAGGAACATGAAGATCGCTTCACCGAGCAGCCACAGGAAGTCGTAAACGGTTTTCCACGCCGGGTGCATCTGCGCCAGCGTTTGGCCGTCGGACATCGGGATGTCGCCGATCACGTTGCGGAAGCCGAGGATCAGACCGCCGCTGATCAGCGCCGGCAGCAGCGGGAAGAAGATCTCGGCGAAGTGAGAGATGGTGCGCTCGGTCCAGGTCATGTTCTGGCGCGCGGCGACCTTGGCCTGTTCCTTGTCGGCCTCGTTGACGCCGGTGCTGGCGATCAGCGCCTGATAGTAGTCGCCGACGTCGGTGCCGATCACCACCTGGAACTGCCCGGCGTTGGTGAAGCAACCTTTGACCATCGGCAGCTCTTCGATTTCTTTGGGGCTGGCCTTGCTGGGGTCATTGAGGACGAAACGCAGCCGGGTAATGCAATGGCTGACGGTGGCGATGTTCTCGCGGCCGCCGACCAAAACAATCAGGCGATCAATATCCTGCTGTTTTACTTTGCTCATTATGGGATACCTGCAGAGGTGTTGACTGAGTAATGATCAAAGCTTAGCCACTCGGCTTTTTGAATGAAATGGGAACGTTCCCGGTTTGGGGCGAGGATCACAAAATGACAAAAAATGGTCAACTTCTAAGCAGATCGTCAGGAAAGTTTGCTGGGCACCACCAGGCGGCGGATCCCCTGTTCGCCGCTGAGCTGCGCCAGCAGCTGCTGCGCCGCCAGCAGGCCGGCGCTGCCGTAGCCGAACTCGACCGACAGGGTATCGGGGAACAGGAAGCTGAGCAGCGGGGTGTTGCCGATGGCGCACACCTGAATGGCGTGTGCCGGCTGCTGCTGCAGATATTTGATCGCCCCCAGGGCGATGCTGTCGGAGGCGCAGATCAGCGCGCTGGTGTGCGAGTCGATCACCTCGGCGGCGTGTTGGAAACCGCTCTGGTAGCTCAGCTCGCCCAGCGTGGCGCGCGGCGTGAGCTTGAGGCGTTCACAGGCGTCGAGGTAGGCCTGATAGCGGCGCTGGCCGGTGGTGGCGTCGCTGAGCTGCACCCCCAGATAGCCGATATGCCGGTGCCCCTGCCGGTGCAGGCGATCCATCAGCAGGTTCACCGCGCCGGCGTCGTCGTAGCAGACGGACGAGAAGCCGTCGTATTCACGCACCATCACCACCATTTTTTCCTGCCACGGTTTGAGCATCGCCGCGGTCAGGCCGGTGAAGCCGAACAGGATCACCCCGTCGACGTTGCGCTGGCGCAGCACGTGCAGGTGCTCCTGCACCAGGCGGGTTTCGAACTGGCTCTCCATCACGATCGGGTCGAAGCCTTGCTGATACAGCAGCGGCAGCATGGTGCGCACCGCCTGGTTTTCCGACGGCGAATCGAGACGGGAAACGATGATGCCCACCACCTTGTCGCTCTGGCCGCGCATGGCGCGCGCCGACTTGGAGGGGGTAAACCCTTGCTGACGGATCACCGCTTCCACCCGTTCGCGGGTTTGCGGGCTCACGCTGCCTTCATTGTTCAGCACGCGTGAGACGGTGGATTTGCCTACGCCGCTCAGGCGTGCGATGTCCTTGATGGTCAGCCGGTTTTGCATGGTTTACTTGTCGTTTAGGTTGTAAGGCGTAAATTGACGGCCAATAATGAATGCCCGTCAGCATAGCTCATTTTCCGACGCGGATCTTGATGCAAAACGGGATTGTGACATTGCGATGAACGGCCGCTCCTGCCGCTCTGTTTTTCCCTTTACCGGAGGTTATACCCCATATGGACCCCGACCCGACTGCTTTAGACACTCACTCGGTTCTCCGGTAAAACCTCTCCGCCTGGCGCTGCTGTTTTACCGGTGAAGTACATCACGGTAACCGGTGGCGCGCGCTTCGTCGTTCGCTCCTGCTGCTGAAAAAAAGAATAAGGATCTGCATTGGCAGAGGCTTTTTGGCGTGCCCGCCATCCGCCCGGTCGATGACGATCCCCGTTTACCCGCTGCCGTGAGGCACCGGGCGACGAGGTGCGAACCATGAAACTGAAAAAACTCCCCCGTCAGCTGCTGGGCCTGTTCGCCCGCGGCATTCCGCGCCGTTTGGTGCGCCGCGACAGCCTGCTGGACAGCGTCGGCGGCGCTGCGCGCGATATGCCGGCTGGCCTGGCGCAGCAGCGGCTGGAATGCGCCGCCGCAGAGACGATGCAGCTGTTTGAGCGTTTCCACAGCCACCCGGAAGGCATCACCGCCCATGAGGCGGAACAGGTGCGCCAGCGCTGCGGCGAGAACGTCATCGACGATCAGCAAAAAGAGGCCTGGTGGCAGCACCTCTGGCACTGTTACCGCAACCCGTTCAACCTGCTGCTGACCGCGCTCGGCATGATTTCTTATGCCACCGAGGATCTCACCGGCGCCTTGGTGATCGCGCTGATGGTGCTGATCTCCACGCTGCTGAACTTCATCCAGGAGGCGCGCTCCAACCGGGCGGCCGACGCGCTGAAGGCCATGGTGAGCAACACCGCCACGGTGATCCGCAGCGATGCGCTCACCGGCAGGAGCGAGCACGTGGAGCTGCCGATCGCGCAGCTGGTGCCGGGCGATATCATCAAGCTGGCGGCCGGCGACATGATCCCGGCGGATCTGCGCGTGCTGTCGGCCAAGGATCTGTTCATCAGCCAGGCGGCGCTGACCGGTGAATCGCTGCCGGTGGAGAAATCCGCGGCGCCGCAGGCGTTGGCGGCCGATCCGCTCGACTGCCAGAACCTGTGCTTCATGGGCACCAACGTGGTCAGCGGCACCGCGCTGGCGATGGTGATCGGCACCGGCGGCAACACCTATTTCGGCCAGCTGGCGCAGCGCGTCACCAGCCAGGATGAGCAGCCGAACGCCTTCCAGAGCGGCATCAGCAAGGTCAGCTGGCTGCTGATCCGCTTTATGCTGGTGATGACGCCGATCGTGCTGCTGATCAACGGCTACACCAAGGGCGACTGGTGGGAAGCGGCGCTGTTCGCGCTGTCGGTGGCGGTCGGGCTGACCCCAGAAATGCTGCCGATGATCGTCACCTCGACGCTGGCCAAAGGGGCGGTGAAACTGTCGCGCCAGAAGGTGATCGTCAAACGCCTGGACGCCATCCAAAACTTCGGCGCCATGGATATTCTGTGCACCGACAAGACCGGCACCCTGACCCAGGACAAGATCGTGCTGGAGCGCCACACCGACGTGTTCGGCGCCAGCAGCGAGCGGGTGCTGCGCTACGCTTGGCTGAACAGCTTCTACCAGACCGGGCTGAAAAATCTGCTCGACGTGGCGGTGCTGAGCTGCGCGGAGCAAAATCAGCAGCCGGAAGCGCTGCAGCACTACCGTAAGGTGGATGAGATCCCGTTCGACTTTGTGCGCCGCCGCATGTCGGTGGTGGTGGCCAAGGACAACGAGTATCACGAGCTGGTGTGCAAGGGCGCGCTGGAAGAGATGCTGGCGATTTGCAGCCACGTGCGCCACGAAGACGAGGTGATCCCGCTCAGCGAGGCGCTGCTGGCGCGCATTCGCCGCATCACCGACGATCTCAACCAGCAGGGGCTGCGGGTGGTGGCAGTGGCCAACAAGATCCTGCCGGCGCAAACCCATGAATACGGCGTGGCGGACGAGTCGGATTTGATCCTCGAAGGCTACGTCGCCTTCCTCGATCCGCCGAAGGAGAGCACCGCGCCGGCGCTGGCGGCGCTGAAACAGAATGGCGTCACAGTGAAGATCCTCACCGGCGACAACGAGCTGGTGGCCGCCAAAGTGTGCCGGGACGTCGGGCTGGCGGCCGAGCACCTGCTGCGCGGCAGCGAGATCGAGCAGATGGACGACGAGCAGCTGGCGCAGGCGGCGGCGCGCACCACGGTGTTCGCCAAGCTGACGCCGCTGCACAAAGAGCGCATCGTCAAACTGCTGCGCCGCCAGGGGCACGTGGTGGGCTTTATGGGCGACGGCATCAACGACGCGCCGGCGCTGCGCGCGGCCGATATCGGCATCTCCGTCGATTCGGCGGTGGACATCGCCAAGGAAGCGGCGGACATCATCCTGCTGGAAAAAAGCCTGATGGTGCTGGAGCAGGGGGTGATCGAAGGGCGCCGGACCTTCGCCAACATGCTGAAATACATCAAGATGACCGCCAGCTCCAACTTCGGTAACGTGTTCAGCGTGCTGATCGCCAGCGCCTTCCTGCCGTTCCTGCCGATGTTGCCGCTGCACCTGTTGATTCAGAACCTGATGTACGACATCTCGCAGATCGCCATCCCGTTCGATAACGTCGACGACGATCAGATCACCCAGCCGCAGCGCTGGAACTCCGCCGATCTGGGGCGGTTTATGGTGTTCTTCGGGCCGATCAGCTCGATCTTCGACGTGCTGACCTTCTGCCTGATGTGGTGGGTGTTCAAGGCCAATACGCCGGAAATGCAGACGCTGTTCCAGTCCGGCTGGTTCGTGGAAGGGCTGTTGTCGCAAACGCTGATCGTGCACATGATCCGCACGCGCAAAATTCCGTTTATCCAGAGCCGCCCATCCTGGCCGCTGTGCATCATGACGCTGGCGGTGATCGCCACCGGCATCGGCCTGGTGTTCTCGCCGCTGGCCGGCTTCCTGCAGCTGCAGGCGCTGCCGCTCGGCTACTTCCCGTGGCTGGTACTGATCCTCGCCGGTTACATGGTGCTGACCCAGTGTGTGAAAGGCTGGTTCGTGCGCCGCTACGGCTGGCAATAACCCGTTCGCCCCCTCCGGCCGGGAGGGGGCAACTGTGATCCCGTCCGCTTTTTCACCGCAACGGTTGGACATCTGTTCTGTGCTGCGTCTTTATCTACAGCGTTGGCTGTTTTCCCCTGCGCCTTTCAAGCCACCGCGTTGTTGGCTGTACGCCCGCCCCCCAGTTACTTAGCAGACCTAAGCGCCTGGGGATGCGGGCGCTTGCCGCCTAGCGGTGGTTTGAAATTCATTGGGGATATTTTGTTTTTTTCCTCTGAGGAATTTCCGATGCACAGACCTTTCCGTTATACGCTACTGGCTTCATCGTTATGGTTTTCTGGCGGCGCGCTGGCGCAGCCGGCCGGCGATCTGCCGCTGATGCCCTGGCCGCAGCAGGTGGAAGTGACGCAACCGGCGGGCAAGCTGATTTTGGATCGCCAGTTGTCGTTAAGCGTCCAGGGTGACGACTTGGGCGATGCGCTGCCGCGCTGGCGCCAGCGCATCGAACTGCAGACCGGCTGGACGCTGGCGCCGATGGAAAAAGCGAACGGCGCGGCGATCAAGGTGGTGATCAAGGACCGGGTGGCGGCGCAGCCGCTGCCGGGCAGCGACGAAAGTTACCGGCTGGCGGTCACGCCGCAGGGCGCCACGCTGACCGCCAACACCCGCTTCGGCGCGCTGCGCGGCATGGAAACCCTGCTGCGGCTGCTGCAGACCGACGGGCAAAACACCTTCCTGCCGCTGGTGGATATCCGCGATGTGCCGCGCTTCCCGTGGCGCGGCGTCTTGTTGGATTCGGCGCGCCATTTCCTGCCGCTGCCGGACATTCTGCGCCAGCTCGATGGCATGGCGGCGGCCAAGCTTAACGTGTTCCACTGGCACCTGACCGACGATCAGGGCTGGCGCTTCGCCTCCGAGCACTACCCCAAACTGCAACAGCAGGCCAGCGACGGCCAGTTCTACACCCGCGAGCAGATGCGGCAGGTAGTGGCTTACGCCACGGCGCGCGGCATTCGCGTGGTGCCGGAGATCGACATGCCGGGGCACGCCTCTAGCATCGCGGTGGCCTATCCCGACCTGATGAGCGCGCCGGGGCCGTATCGCATGGAGCGCGAGTGGGGCGTGCATAAGCCGACGCTCGATCCGACCCGCGACGAGGTGTACCAGTTTGTCGACACGATCGTCGGCGAGCTGGCGGCGATCCTCCCCGATCCCTATCTGCACATCGGCGGCGACGAAGTTGACGCCAGCCAGTGGCGGGCATCGCCGTCTATTCAGGCGTTTATGCAGAAGAACGGGCTGGCGGATACCCATGCGCTGCAGGCCTACTTCAACCAGAAGCTGGAAAAGATCCTCGAGAAGCACCAGCGGCAGATGGTCGGCTGGGACGAGATCTACCACCCGTCGCTGCCGCGTTCGATCGTCATTCAATCCTGGCAGGGGCAAGACTCGCTGGGTGCCAGCGCCCAGGACGGCTATCAGGGCATTCTCTCCACCGGTTTCTATCTCGATCAGCCGCAAAGCACCGCCTATCACTACCGCAATGAAATTCTGCCGCAGCCGCTGGGGATCGAGACGGCGGTGCAGCCCGGCGAGCAGGCGCAAAGCTGGCGCTTCAGCATGCCGCGTCTGAAGGGGAGCGCGGTGGAGGGTAGCTTCACGCTGATCGAGGGCAAGCAGGGCTGGCGCGGCTTTATCGATTTCAACGGCAAGTCGCGCCGCGCGGTGCACGACATCGTCTGGCGCACGCCGCAGCAGGTGACGTTCCGCGTCGATACCTGGATGGGCGACACGCGGCCGGTGTTCACGCAGCAGCAGGACAAGCTCAGCGGCTATACGCTGGTCGGCAACGTGCGTTACCCCACCCGCGGCGACAAGCTGGCGGTGGTGCCGGCGGGCAAGATGCCGGTGGTGCCAGACGAGAAAGGGCAGGCCAACATTCTCGGCGGCGAAGCGGCGCTGTGGGCGGAAAACGTGCGTGCGCCGCTTCTCGATCTTAAGCTGTGGCCGCGGGCCTTCGCGGTGGCGGAGCGGCTGTGGTCGGCGCAGTACGTCACCGACGAAAGCAACATGTACCGGCGGCTGGCGGCGATCGACGCCTGGTCGGTGGTGTCGGCCGGCCTGCAGCAGCACGCGGAAACGGCGCGCGAATTCACCCGGCTGAGCAACAGCGTGCAGATCCTGCCGCTGCAGATCCTGGCCGAGGCGGTGGAGCCGGCGCAGTATTACACCCGCCAGCACCTGAAGTTCCAGGCCGGCAACTATCACCAGTTCGAGCCGCTGAACCGCTTTGCCGATGCGCTACCGCCGGAGAGCGGCGCAGTGCGCGACATGCATGCCCAGGTTGCGGCCTTGTTGAAGGATAAGCGCGATAAGGCGGCGGCGCAGGCGCTGCGCGAACGGCTGCAGCGCTGGCAGGCGAACGGCGCTGCATTGCAGACGGCGATCGCGGGCAACCGCACGCTGCGCGATCTGGCGCCGATGGCGCAGGACGTTGGCGCCTTGGCCACGCTGGGCTTAACGCTGCTGGATCGCCATCAGCAGGGCAAACCGCTGAGCCGGGCCGAGGCCGAGCAAGCGCAGCGCCAGCTGGATGCGGCGGCGCAGACGCGCGACGAAGTGGTGATTGCGGCGGTGTACCCGCTGGAGGCGCTGCTGCGGGGGATGCAAACGGCGCCGTAAGGAGGGGGGCGAAGAAACTGCGGGGCGTATTCCATATCTCGACATTGCGATGTGGTTGAAAGAGCAGAAACGACGGGCTGGTTGTAAAATCCAGCCCGATTTGTTCATTCAATACGGTTTACGCATTCAAGGGATTGATAATGCCGCATGTTTTTAATGTCCGATTGATTGGAGAAGGCGCACTGGCTGCAACCAATGACCTCTTTGCTGAGGCCGGGTATGGTGTCCGGGTGCAAATGATGAATGCTGAAGATTTTGAGTGGTGCGTTGCGTTAGCTCGCCAACAACCCGAAGAGCGCCGTATTCCCTGGGAGTTGAATGGCGCCGCGTTGGGCGATCCTGACGGCTTTATGTTTAGCTTTAAGATACAGGGCATCGATGACCGGCCGGCAGGCGCCTGTCTCTGCCGGTTTTGCCCGGCTGCAGGCGAGCATCTGGCGATGTTAAATATTGAGATGCTGCAGAATTTTCGTATTAGAGACTCGAGCCTTGATGGCAATACGCTACGTTTTGCGCTCTATGTCGCCGTGCTCTTTATGGTGGAGACGGCATGCGCAGGTTTGCGTTTAATATCGCCGATTAATATGGAGTTGGCCGATTATTATATAAATCATCATCATTTTGTCGACCTCACCGGGGGGCTCAAACAGATACTTTATCGAGACGCTGAGGCGCTTTTCCTGTGGTTCCAGGAAGGTTTTTCGCCGCCGGCCTCATAATTGAAGGTGGGTGAAATTTGCGCAATAATGGCGAAATGCCGGTAGGGTCACAGGAGGTTCGCATGGTGATAAAGTCAACAAAACGTCAGGTAACAAAACCTGCCTCTTATGAGCTGAAGGTGTATAAATTCGGCATGGAAGGTGTAGATGCAGTGAACACCTATACATCTGAACAGATTGACCGCATAACGCCTCGCGGCAAACCGATTACGGCTTCGCGAGAAGAGGTTATCGCCGTTTTAAAACAGGCGGTTAAACAGGTTAACGCTTCATCCTCTCCGGCTGCTGAAACTTTGGGTTGTGTCCGTCGGCGCCCAGCATTCAAGTAATGTAAAAACGGCCAGTCTGCACTGGCCGTGATTCGCGTGAGCGTCGATTAACGGCGCACGGCGATGGCTTCGATTTCGATCTTCACGTCTTTTGGCAGACGCGCCACTTCCACGCAGGAGCGGGCCGGGAACGGCGCGCTGTGCTCGGTGAAGAAGGCTTCGTACGCGGCGTTGACGGTGGCGAAGTCGTTCAGGTCTTTCACGAACACGGTGGTTTTCACGATGTCGGCAACGATCAGGCCGGCGGCTTCGACGATCGCTTTGACGTTTTCCAGCGACTGGCGCGCCTGAGCGGCCACGTCGTCGGCAACGGCGCCGGTTTTCGGATCGACCGGGATCTGGCCGGAAGTGATGATCATGCTGCCCAGATCAACGCCCTGCACGTAAGGACCAATGGCTGCCGGGGCGAGTTCAGTGCTGATATTACGTGACATGTTTTCTCCTGATAGACCCGTTGTCTTTCACGCCGCCGCGCGGTCGGCCGCAGCTTGAAATTCGATGGGTAGCAACGTGGGTAGAGTTATTTTCAGGCATCCATTATAGGGAGTGACGCGCAGATTAACAGCGCCGCTCCCGCTAAAAGGGCAGAATTCAGTCGGCCTGCAACACCACCTGATGCTCGAACTCTTTCTCGCAGTAGCGGCACTTCAGGTGCACTTCGCCGTCGCGAGGTTTCACGCTGAAGCTCGACGCCACCGGCTCGCTGCGGCTGATGCAGTTGCCGTTCGGGCAGGTCAGCACGCCGTCGATGTGGTCAGGCAGGCTGAGGGTCAGTTTGCGCACCACTTCATAATTATCGATGCGGTTTACCGTGGCCTTCGGCGCGTACATCGCCAGCTGGTTGGCCTGCTGCTCGGTCAGGAAGGTGTTCTCGATCTTGATCAGATCCTTGCGGCCCAGCTCATTGGAAGGCAGGTTCAGGCCGATGGTGATGCGCTGGTCGGTGGCGGTCAGCTTGAATAGCGTCAGCAGTTTGAAACCGATCTGCGCCGGAATGTGGTCGATCACCGTACCGCATTTGATCGCTTCGACCTGCAGTTTGTTGTCGTGAGTCATGGCGGTTCCCCCTTAAAGAGCCAAATCTGCGTTGAGCACCAGCGCCAGCAGCGCCTGACGGGCGAAGATGCCGTTGCCCGCCTGCTGGAAATAGTAAGCGTACGGCGTTTTATCTACGTCGGTGGCGATTTCGTCGATGCGCGGCAGCGGGTGCAGCACCTTGAGGTTGGCGCGCGCGCCGGCCAGATCCGCAGCGCGCAGGACGAACTGCGCCTTCACGTTGGCGTACTCGGAAGGATCGAGGCGCTCTTTCTGTACCCGGGTCATGTAGAGAATATCCAGCTCCGGCACCACTTCTTCAATGCTGCTGTGCAGGCTGTACTCGATGCCTTTCTCTTCCAGCATTTTCAGGATGTAGGCCGGCATCGCCAGCGCGTCCGGGGCGATGAAGTAGAAGCGGTTGCCTTCGAACTTGGCCAGCGCCTGGGTGAGCGAGTGCACGGTGCGGCCGTACTTCAGGTCGCCGACCATGGCGATGCTGAGGTTGCTCAGGCGGCCCTGGGTTTCCTGGATGGTGAACAGATCCAGCAGGGTCTGGGTCGGGTGCTGGTTGGCGCCGTCGCCGGCGTTGAGCACCGGCACGTTGCCGGAGAACTCTGAGGCCATGCGCGCCGCGCCTTCCTGTGGATGACGCATCACGATGGCGTCTACGTAGGTGCTGATCACCGAGATGGTGTCGGCCAGGGTTTCGCCTTTCTTGCCGAGTGAGGTGTTGCTGCCGTCGGCGAAACCGACTACCGAGGCGCCGAGGCGGTGCATCGAGGTTTCGAACGACAGGCGGGTACGGGTCGAGGCTTCGAAGAAGCAGCTGGCGATCACCTTGTGTTTCAACAGTTCCGGCTGCGGGTTGGCTTTCAGACCGGCGGCGGTGCGCAGCACCAGCTCCAGATCCTCGCGGCTGAGATCGTTAATAGAGATGATGTGTTTGTGATACAGCGGGTTGGCCATTTTTCACTCCTCCTCGACGCGTGCCCGTGGCGCGGGACTTTGGGATATTCTCAAGGCAAAAAAAAGCCCCTCAACGAGGGGCTTGAAACGATCGGTTTAGCAACAGGAGAAACAACGGCAGCTGGCCGCCGATAGGCAGTCGGTTTTGTCGATTGTGGCTAACAAAACATACGTCGTTTTTCATGCTTTCTCCTGGCAAATTGTGGCGCATTATACTCGCGCTTTTCGCCACTGCAAGCGCTAAAACGCCGTTTTTTGCCGCCCCGCAATCGATTGGCCGGCGATGGTCGCCCGCCGGCTATTTGCTGACGCGATCGTAGTAGACCATGTCGGCGTTCAGCCCCTGTTGGTAGCCTTTGACGTTGTCGCGCAGCACCACTTCGGTTTTGGCCTGATCGATAAACACGTACGGCGAACTGCGCTGCAGCTCCTGCTGCATGGCGGTGTACAGCGCGCGGCGCTTGGCCGGATCGGCTTCGGCCAGCGCCGCCAGCGTCTGCTGGTTCAACTGCGGGATCTGCCAGCCGTTCAGCCCGGCCACCGTGCTGCTTTTGCCGTCGTTGTAGGCGAAGGCGCTGGCGTTGGAGTGGGCGTCGAAATAATCCGGGATCCACAGGCGGATCGCCGCCTGATGCTGCCTGGCGCGCACGCGGGAGTAGACCTGGCTGCCCGCGGCCGGCAGCAGCTCTACCTTCACGCCGGCGGCGGCGAAGCTGCCCTGCAGCGCCTGCGCGATGGTGATGAACGGCGGCTTGTTCTCTACGTCCAGCGTAAAGGCGGCATGGGTGATGCCCGCCTTGGCCAAGATGGCTTTCGCCTTGGCCGGATCGTAGCTGAACGGGTTGGTCTCCAGCGCGCCCGGCAGCCCGACCGGCAGGAAGCTCTGGTGTACGAAGTATTGGCCCTTCAGCAGATCCTTCGTGATGCCCTGATAATCCACCAGGTAGCGTGCCGCTTCCCAGAAGGCCGGGTTGTTCAGCAGCGGATTGGCGCCGTTGCCAGTGTTGAATACCAGGTAGTTTTGCTCGGCGGACGGGATCTCCAGCACCTTGACGCCCGGCTGGTTCTTCAGCGTGTCGGTCTGATCGGCGCCCAGTTCGCGGGCGATATCGGCGTCGCCCTGCTGGATCAGCAGGCGGCGGGTGGCCGGATCCGGCACGTTTTTAATGATGATATTTTTCAGCTGCGGTTTGTCGCCCGGCGTGGTGGGGTTGGCGTCCAGCACGATCGCCTGGTGCGGCTGATAGACGCGCATCTTGAACGGGCCGCTGCCGGCGGAGTGCATTTTCAGCCAGGCGTTGCCGAAGTCGCCGTCTTTGACGTTGGCCAGCGCCGCCTTGCTGTCGACGATCGAAGCGATCGGCGTCGAGAGGATATTCAGCGCCACCGCCGGGCTGACGTCCGCCGTCCAGCGCAGCTGCACGGTATGTTCGTCGATCTTCTTCAACTGCGCGTCAATGTTGTCCGGCTGCCAGCCGAGCACGTTGAGGATGAACGCGGGCGACTTGTTCATTTTGACCGCGCGGCTGTAGGAAAAGATCACGTCGTCGGCGGTCAGCGGGTTGCCGGAGGCGAACGCCGCCTGCGGCCGCAGTTTCACCGTCAGCGTTTTGGCCGCCGCATCGCTCTGCCAGCTTTCCGCCAGCACCGGCGCTACCTTGGCCGGATCGTCGCGATCCGCCTGCACCAATCGCTGGTACAGGCTGGGCACCGTCTGGATGCTGGAGAGTTCGTTGGCTTCCGCCGGATCGAGGCTGACGATGTCATCCAGCGATTGCACCACTACCAGCGTATTCGGTGGCGTGGCGGCTAACACGGCGGCGGGCAGGGCGGCGAGCAGGAACAGCGGCAAGAGTTTGGCTTTCATCGATGTGTATCCCCTGAAGGCGCCGCAAGGCGACGCTGAGAACGGTTTGTTATCGTTGGTTTTCACGGCGCGGGCACCGTCGGCCTGTCACGGTAGAACCTTTGCCCGCGGCGGGCAAAGGTCAATCCGCTATTTGATATTCCAGGAATATATTAGCCGCCCTGGCCGGGGGCGCCAGGGCGGAGAGGAGGACTGTCAGAGGGTTTTGCTCAGCGTGGCGACCAGCACCGCCTTGATGGTGTGCAGCCGGTTTTCCGCCTGATCGAACACCACGCTGTGCGCCGATTCGAACACCTCGTCGGTCACTTCCATGCCGCCGTGCAGATCGTACTGCTGCGCCATCTGCTTGCCGAGCGTGGTTTGATCGTCGTGGAACGCCGGCAGGCAGTGCAGGAACTTCACGTTCGGGTTGCCGGTCAGCTTCAGCATCGCCATGTTGACCTGATACGGCCGCAGCAGCGCGATACGCTCCTGCCAGGTCTCTTTCGGTTCGCCCATCGATACCCAGACGTCGGTGTAGAGGAAGTCGGCGTCTTGCACCCCTTCGGCGATGTCTTCGGTCAGGGTGAGTTTCGCGCCGGTTTGCTGCGCCAGCGCCTGGCATTCGGCCACCAGCTCCGGCTGCGGCCAGCAGGCCTTCGGCGCCACCAGCCGCAGATCCATACCCGCCAGCGCGGCGGCTTCCAGCAGCGTGTTGCCCATGTTGTTGCGCGCGTCGCCGATGTAAGCCAGTTTCACTTCGCTCAGCGCCTTGCCCGGCAGGTGCTCCTGCACGGTGAGCAGATCCGCCAGCAGTTGGGTGGGGTGGAACTCGTCGGTCAGGCCGTTCCATACCGGCACGCCGGCGTATTCCGCCAGGGTTTCCACCAGCGCCTGGCCGTAGCCGCGATACTGAATACCGTCGTACAGGCGGCCCAGCACCCGGGCGGTGTCTTTCATCGACTCCTTATGGCCGATCTGGCTGCCGCTCGGGCCGAGATAGGTCACCTGTGCGCCCTGATCGAATGCGGCAACTTCGAAAGAGCATCGCGTGCGGGTCGAGTCTTTTTCGAAGATGAGCGCAATGTTTTTGCCCTGCAGCCGGCGCTGTTCCTGCCCTTGCTTCTTGGCCTGCTTCAGATCGGCCGACAGCCGCAGCAGCGCCTGCAGCTCGGCGGGGGTGAAATCCATTAACCTCAGAAAGTGACGTTGGTAGAACGCATTGCCGGTGCTCATAGTCCGATTCCCTGATTGCTCAATTGAATTAAAATTCACTTTATATGTATGAATATTCAATTTCAACCCCGGCGAGGAAATCTTTCACGTTTATCGTGGAAGCAATGTCGGCGGTGTGTGAAAATAGAAGGAATGAAGGCCATTTGACTTGAGGATATAGGCATGGCAAACCGCGAATTGCTGGAAGAACAACGTGAAGAGACCCGCCTGATCATCGAAGAACTGCTGGAAGACGGCAGCGATCCGGACGCGCTCTACACCATCGAGCACCATCTGTCCGCCGAGAAATTTGAGGTTCTGGAGCAGGCCGCCGTTGAAGCCTTCAAGCTGGGCTACGAAGTGACCGACGCCGAAGAGCTGGAAGCGGAAGACGGTTCGATGGTGATGTGCTGCGACGTGATCAGCGAAGTCGGCCTGAACGCCGAGCTGATCGACGCCCAGGTCGAGCAGCTGGTGGCGCTGGCGGAACGCTGCGGCGTCAACTACGACGGCTGGGGCACCTACTTCGAAGATCCGAACGGTGAAGACGGTGAGGATGACGAAGACGGCGACTACATCGACGAAGACGACGACGGCAAACGCCACTAATTCCTTTCCGATCAATACCTGTGGGCTGGCTTTCGCCGGCCCCTGATAAACGCCATGACATACCAATCCCTGTTAGCCCCGATTTTAAGCTTCCTGCACTGTGAAACTCCCGACGCCTGGATCGACGCCGCGCGCCGTCCGGAAAACCTGCAGCTGTTGCTGACTGACCACCTGGTGTGCGAGCTGAAAGCCGCGCAGACCGGCATGTGGCTGATCCGCCGCTACGTGGCGGACAAAGAGAGCGGCGACGCGCTGTTGGCGCTGCTCCGGCCCTACGAGGCGTTTCTGCACGAGGCGCAGGGCGCGCCGGACACGCTGTTCCGCCAGGGCCAGTTCACCCGCAAGATCCTGCCGAAAAACGGCTCGGCCTACGGCCAGGATCTGGCGGATCGTATGGTGCTGTTGATCAAGGAAGAGCTGCATCACTTCTCGCAGGTGCTGGAGATTATGCAGGCGCGCGGGATCCCGTATCGCAAGATCACCGCCAGCCGCTACGCCAAGGGCATGATCCGCGAGATCCGCACTCACGATCCGGCGACGCTGATCGACAAACTGATCTGCGGCGCCTACATCGAAGCGCGATCCTGCGAACGCTTCGCCAAACTGGCGCCGCACCTGGACGACGAGCTGAACCGCTTTTACGTCTCGCTGCTGCGATCCGAAGCGCGGCACTATCAGGACTACCTGACGCTGGCGGAACAGATCGCCGGCGGCGACATCAGCGAACGGGTGGCGCATTTCGGCCGCCTCGAAGCTGAGCTGATCCTGTCGCCGGACAGCGAGCTGCGCTTCCACAGCGGCGTGCCCGCCGCCGCCTGACGTTGAGGCGCGCCCCTACTTCGGCGCGCCCAGCAACAGGTCCACCGCCTTTTCCGCCAGCATGATGGTCGGCGCATTGGTGTTGCCGCTGGTGAGCTGCGGCATCACCGAGCAGTCGATCACCCGCAGCTGTTCAAAACCGTGCACCCGCAGCTGCGGATCGGTCACCGCGTCCTGCGGCGACGGCCCCATGCGGCAGCTGCCCACCGGGTGATACACCGTCTTGCAGAAGTTGCGCACGAACTCTTCCAGCTGCGCCTCGTCGCGCGTCCACTCCGGCTGCGGCATCAGCAGATCTTTGATCAGCGGCTTCAGCGCCGCGGTTTGCAGGAAGCCCAGGCCGAACTTCACCGCGCGCACGCTGCCGGCCAGATCGTCCGGGTGGCCGAGGTAGTTGGCGTGCAGCTTGACCGGATCGCGCGGGTTGCTGCTGCGCAGCAGCACTTCGCCGCGCGCCTTCGGCTGCAGGTAGCCGACCTTGAGCGTGAAGCCGTGAATGTTCGGCAGCGGCTCGCCGGGCACGTCGTCCCAGCTGTCCAGCAGCGGCAGAAAGTGGATTTGCACGTCCGGCCGGCCGTCGCCCTGGCTGTCGGTGAAGGCGGCGCCTTCCAGCACGTTGGACGAGAGCACCCCACTGCGGAACGCCAGCCATTGCGCGCCGTGGCTCAGCGCCTGCAGGCCGCGATCGGCGCCGAACAGGCTGATCGGCTCGCGGGTGCTGACGTTGATCGACATGTGCAGATGGTCGTGGAAGTTTTTACCCACCGGCAGATCCGCCCGCACCTCGATGCCCAGCTGCTGCAGGTGGTCGCGCGGGCCGATGCCGGAGAGCATCAGCAGCTTCGGCGAACCGACCGCGCCGGCGCTGACGATCACCTCTTTGGTGGCGCGCGCGGTGACTTCCGTGCCGCCGTTCTGGCTGTAGACCACGCCGGTGGCGACGCTGCCCTCGAAGGTCAGCCGGTGCGCCAGGGCGTTCAGTTTCACCACCAGCCGCCGTTCGTCGCGCACCGCCTTCAGGTAGGTGCGGGCAGTGCTGGCGCGTTCGCCGTTGTGGGTGGTGGTTTGGTAGAAACCGACGCCGTGCTGGCTGTCGCCGTTGAAGTCGTTGCGGTAGGGCAGGTTCAGCTCCTGGCCGGCGCGGATAAACGCCATGCTGAGCGGGTGGCGGTAGCGGTTTTCGCTGACCGGCAGCAGCCCGTCGGCGCCGTGGTAGTCGTCCGACAGGCTTTCGTTGGCCTCGGCGCGTTTGAAATAGGGCAGCACCTCGCGGTAGCTCCAGCCGGTGCAGCCGTAGCGTTCGGCCCAGTCGTCGTAGTCCTGCGGCTGGCCGCGCAGGTAGATCATGCCGTTGACCGAGCTGCTGCCGCCCAGCACCTTGCCCTGTGCGATCTGCATGCGGCGGTTGTTGGCGTGCGGTTCCGGTTCCGTCTCGTAGGGCCAGCTCTTTTTGGCGATGATCTTGGCCACCCCGGCCGGCATCTTGATGAACAGGTTATTGTCGTCGCCGCCGGCTTCCAGCAGCAGCACCCGCGCCTGGGTGCGGCGGATCAGCTGCGCCGCCAGCACGCAGCCGGCGGAACCGGCGCCGACGATGATGTAATCAAAGGTATTTTCCGACATGACAGCTCTCCGTGCGCGATTGGGATACTGGCAGAGTAACGCGGGGGGAAAAGCGGTCAATTTGCGATCGTTAATTTATTAACGAACTTCACATTAAATTTACATCGTGGTTTTTAACGTCAGTTTATCTGCTTGAAAAACGGCGTTATAGCGAGTTTTACTGATTGATTGCGATATTAATAAAAAGGCGCAGCAAGCTGCGCCATGATAGAGAGGCGGGGGGCGATTACAGCGTTTTCAGCATGGTGACTTCGCAATCGACGTGGCCGGTGGCGCCCATCGCGTGGTCGATGTGTTCGAAGCCCAGGTGTTCGTACAGCGCAACGGCCTGCGTCAGGCTGGCTGTGGTCTCAAGGTAACAACAGCGGAAGCCGTGCTGGCGGGCGAAATCCAGCGCCTGCAGCGCCAGGCGTTTCGCCAATCCCTTGCCGCGCAACACCGGCAGGAAATACATCTTCTGCAATTCGCAAATATCGTCTGCGCCGCCCTGCAGCGGCGCGATGCCGCCGCCGCCGGCGACCTGACCGTCCACCTCGATCACCCAGTAAGCGCTGCGCGGCAGGCTGTAGAGCTGATACAGGGCGTCCAGATTGGGATCGGAGACGGTATAGCCTTTATCCGCCGTCAGGCCGTGCTCGGCAGAGACTTCGCGAATGACGTGAGCAATGGCGGGATTGTCTTCCGCCGTGATGGGGCGCACCAGCAGGCGCGCCGGGGTTGCTGTTGTCATGTTTACACTCGCCATTGAAAGAGACCACGTTCGTTTTTCGTTTTTATCGCAGCACGAAACGCGCCGGGGGTTATTTCCCGGCGGCGTCCCTGCAGCAGTAATATCTTGTAATAACATCTAACCCGGCCCGGATGCAACGGCGATAAAAAAAACAGCGGGGAAGACCCCGCTGTTTTTCAGGCGTTGGCGTGAGCCGGTGGATTACAGCGCGGCGATGGTCGCCTGCTGTTCCTGCAGCTTCACTTTGCCTTCTTTGCAGGCCGCCAGACGATCGCGCTCTTTGGCGACCACCGCTTCCGGCGCGCGCGCCACGAAGCCTTCGTTTGCCAGCTTGCCTTCGATCGAAGCGATTTCCGCATCCAGCTTGCCCATCTCTTTCGCCAGGCGCGCGATCTCGGCGTCCTTGTCGATGAAACCGGCCATCGGGATCAGCAGCTCGGCGCCGTCCACCAGCTTGGTGACGGAGACCGGGCCTTTATCACCGGCCGGCAGCAGCGCGATGGATTCCAGGCGCGCCAGACGGGCGATAAAGCTTTGGTTCTCCTGCACGCGGCGCTGGGCGTCGGCGCTGCAGTTGCGCAGCAGTACGTCGAGCGCTTTGCTTGGCGCGATGTTCATCTCGGCGCGGATGTTGCGCACGGCGATGATGGTTTGTTTGATCCACTCCAGATCGTTCAGCGCCTGCTCGTCTTCCAGCGCGGCGTCGTAGGCCGGGAACGGCTGCAGCATGATGGTGTCTGCGGTCGTGCCGGTCAGCGGCTTCACGCGCTGCCAGATGGTTTCGGTGATGAACGGAATGATCGGGTGCGCCAGGCGCAGCAGCGCTTCCAGCACGGTGATCAGCGTGTGGCGGGTGCCGCGCTGTTCCGCTTCGCTGCCGTTGCTCACCACCGGCTTGGTCAGCTCCAGATACCAGTCGCAGAACTGGTTCCAGGTGAATTCGTACAGGATGTTGGCCGCCAGATCGAAGCGGTAGGTGTCCAGCGCTTCGCGGTAGGCTTTCACCGTGCGATTGAATTCGGCCAGGATCCAGCGATCCGCCAGCGACAACACTTTCTCGCCGCCGTTGAAGCCGCAGTCGTGCGCTTCGGTGTTCATCAGCACGAAGCGGCTGGCGTTCCACAGCTTGTTACAGAAGTTGCGGTAGCCTTCCAGGCGCTTCATGTCCCAGTTGATGTCGCGGCCGGTCGAGGCCAGCGCCGCCAGGGTGAAGCGCAGGGCGTCGGTGCCGTGCGGCTCGATGCCGTTCGGGAACTGCTTCTCGGTGCGCTTGCGGATTTTCTCCGCCAGCTGCGGCTGCATCATGTTGCCGGTGCGTTTTTCCAGCAGATCTTCCAGCGAGATGCCGTCGACCATGTCCAGCGGATCGATCACGTTGCCTTTCGACTTGGACATCTTCTGGCCTTCGTCGTCGCGGATCAGACCGGTCATGTAGACGGTCTTGAACGGCACCTGCGGCTTGCCGTTTTCATCCTTGATGAAGTGCATGGTCAGCATGATCATGCGCGCGATCCAGAAGAAGATGATGTCGAAGCCGCTGACCATCACGCTGGTCGGGTGGAAGGTTTTCAGCGCGTCGGTCTGCTCCGGCCAGCCCAGGGTAGAGAAGGTCCACAGGCCGGACGAGAACCAGGTGTCCAGCACGTCTTCGTCCTGGGTCAGCACCACGTCGGCGCCCAGGTTGTTCTCGCTGCGCACTTCTTCTTCGCTGCGGCCCACGTAGACTTTGCCGTTCACGTCATACCAGGCCGGGATGCGGTGGCCCCACCACAGCTGACGCGAGATGCACCAGTCCTGAATGTCACGCATCCAGCTGAAGTACATGTTTTCGTACTGCTTCGGCACGAACTCGATTTGGCCCTGTTCGACCGCTTCCACCGCCACTTTGGCCAGCGGCGCGGTGCGCACGTACCATTGGTCAGTCAGCATCGGCTCGATCACCACGCCGCCGCGGTCGCCGTAAGGCACCGTCAGGTCGTGCGGTTTGATCTCGTCAAGCAGGCCCAGATTATCGAAGGCGGCAACCACCGCTTTACGCGCCGCGAAGCGCTCCAGGCCACGGAACTCGGCCGGGATCTCGTTGCAGTAGTCGGTGCAGACTTCGCCCAGGGTGTTGAACACTTCCGCTTCCTGGCGGATGTCGCCGTCGAAGGTCAGAATGTTGATCATCGGCAGGCCGTGGCGTTTGCCGACTTCGTAGTCGTTGAAATCGTGCGCCGGGGTGATCTTCACGCAGCCGGTGCCTTTTTCCATATCGGCGTGTTCGTCGCCGACGATGCGGATGCGGCGGCCGACCAGCGGCAGAATGATCTCTTTGCCGATCAGATCTTTATAGCGCGGATCTTCCGGGTTGACCGCCACGCCGGTATCGCCCAGCACGGTTTCCGGACGGGTGGTGGCGACCACCAGATAGTCTTTGCCCTCGGCGGTTTTCGCGCCGTCAGCCAGCGGGTAGCGCAGGTGCCACATGGAGCCTTTGGATTCGCGGTTTTCCACTTCCAGATCGGAGATGGCGGTGCGCAGCTTCGGATCCCAGTTCACCAGGCGCTTGCCGCGGTAGATCAGGTCTTCTTTGTGCAGACGGACAAACACTTCGCGCACCGCGTTCGACAGGCCTTCGTCCATGGTGAAGCGCTCGCGCTCCCAGTCCACGGAGTTGCCCAGACGGCGCATCTGGCGGGTGATGGTGCCGCCGGATTCCGCCTTCCACTGCCAGATTTTGTCGATGAACGCGTCACGGCCGTAGTCGTGGCGGGTTTTGCCTTCTTCCGCGGCGATCTTGCGCTCCACCACCATCTGGGTGGCGATGCCGGCGTGGTCGGTGCCCGCCTGCCACAGGGTGTTTTTACCCTGCATGCGCTGATAGCGAATCATGGTGTCCATGATGGTCTGCTGGAACGCGTGGCCCATGTGCAGGCTGCCGGTGACGTTCGGCGGCGGGATCATGATGCAGAAGCTTTCCTGGCTGGTGTCGCCGTTCGGCTTGAAGTAACCCTGATTCTCCCAATGATCGTACAGCTTCTGTTCGATCTGTTTTGGGTCGTATGCGGTGTCGAGCTGACTGTTTGTCTTTTCCATTCTTTATCGTATTCAGTGAGTTGGCGGCGTAGCCGTGGTCAAATGGAAGCCGACGCTGCGATAGGCCTTGTAACGGTCGCGCGCCAACTGTTTCAGAGTGTCTTCGTAAGGAACGAAGTCTACCACTTCATGGAAAGCGGTAGCAAAATCGGCAAACTGCGGCAGCAGGGCGATCAGCAGATCGCGCGGGGCATTGCCGCGCTTGCCGGGCCAGCACAGTTCCACCGGCGCGCCGTAGTGCGGCCCTTCGCCGGCCAGGTTGTGCGGCACGAATTCATGCGGCTCGCGCTGCCACAGCGCTTCGTCCAGCCGCTGGGCCTGCTCCTGGCTCTCGCAGGCGATCAGCACCCGCTTGCCGGCGCGGAAGCCGTTGGCGGCAACGGCGCAGGCCACGGCCTCATGGGCGCTGAGCGCACCTGACGGTTCCGCGTTGTCGAGCAAATAAAACGTCGCCTGTTTCATTAAGGATCCACCGCTGCCGATAAAAAAATGTAGGGGCACAGCATGCTGTGCCCCTTGGGATTATACCTGAATTACCGCTCAGATTTAATCGTCGCCGTTCAGACCTGCACGGTTGAGCAGGAACTGCGACAGCAGCGCCACCGGGCGGCCGGTCGCGCCCTTGGCTTTACCGGAACGCCAGGCGGTGCCGGCGATATCCAGGTGCGCCCAAGTGTACTTGCGGGTGAAGCGCGACAGGAAGCAGGCGGCGGTGATGGCGCCGCCAGGGCGGCCACCGATGTTCGCCATGTCGGCGAAGTTGGAGTCCAGCTGCTCGTAGTACTCGTCGGCCATCGGCAGGCGCCAGGCGCGGTCGCCGGCCTGCTCGGAAGCGCCCAGCAGCTCGTGCGCCAGCGGATTGTGGTTCGACATCAGGCCGGTGATGTGATGGCCCAAGGCGATCACGCAGGCGCCGGTCAGGGTGGCGATGTCGATCACCAGCTCCGGCTCGAAGCGCTCGACGTAGGTCAGGGTGTCGCACAGCACCAGACGGCCTTCGGCGTCGGTGTTGAGTACCTCGACGGTCTGGCCAGACATGGTGGTCAGCACGTCGCCCGGACGGTATGCCCGGCCGCCCGGCATGTTTTCACAGCCGGCCAGCACGCCGATCACGTTCAGCGGCAGGTTCAGCTCCGCCACCACGCGCATCACGCCGTACACGGTCGCCGCGCCGCACATGTCGTATTTCATCTCGTCCATACCGTCGGCCGGTTTGATCGAGATGCCGCCGGAGTCGAAGGTCAGCCCTTTACCTACCAGCACGATCGGCTTAGCGTCCGGATTTGGGTTGCCCTTATATTCCATCACCGACATCAATGATTCGTTCTGCGAACCGGCGCCGACCGCCAGGTAGGCGTTCATGCCCAACTCTTTCATCTGCTGTTCGCCGATGACGCGGGTGGTGATATTGGTGCTGAAGGCGTCCGCCAGCTGGCGAGCCTGCGAGGCCAGGTAGCCGGCGTTACAGATGTTCGGCGGCATGTTGCCGAGATCCTTGGCCGCCTTGATGCCGGAAGCCACCGCCAGACCGTGCTGGATAGCGCGCTCGCCGCTGGTGAGCTCACGGCGGGTCGGCACGTTGAACACCATTTTGCGCAGCGGACGGCGCGGCTCCACCTTGTTGCTTTTCAGCTGATCGAAGGTGTAGAGCGTCTCTTTGGCGGTTTCCACCGCCTGACGCACTTTCCAGTAGGTATTGCGGCCTTTCACGTGCAGCTCGGTCAGGAAGCAGACCGCTTCCATCGAGCCGGTGTCGTTGAGGGTATTGATGGTTTTCTGGATCACCTGCTTGTATTGGCGCTCATCGAGCTCGCGCTCTTTGCCGCAGCCGATCAGCAGGATGCGCTCGGAGAGAATGTTGGGCACATGGTGCAGTAGCAGCGTCTGCCCGACCTTGCCTTCCAGTTCGCCACGGCGCAGCAATGCGCTGATATAACCATCACTGATTTTGTCGAGTTGTTCTGCGATAGGGGACAGGCGGCGCGGTTCGAAAACGCCGACTACAATACAGGCACTGCGCTGTTTTTCCGGGCTACCGCTTTTTACACTGAACTCCATGCACTCTCCTGAATCTTAAAGACAAAGGCGGACGCTACGGCTAGAATAACCGACTCCGTAACGATCTCCTGCCATTTGAGTTAACGGATTATGTTAACCTGAACGGCATAAATTGCTCTGTTTTGGCGACTATAAGCAAGTTCCTATAGGACACCCAAACGGCTTGATGTTGTAATACTATTTTAGCTGTGAAGGTTGCCATATGATGAGAATAAATGGCGGATTAACGATGAAATTATCGATTTTCCTGCAAAAAGACAAGTTTTCACAGGCGTAATAAGCGTGATCATCATAAGATATCTGGTACGGGAAACGCTCAAGAGCCAAATCGCCATCCTGTTCATCCTGCTTCTGATCTTCTTTTGTCAGAACCTGGTCAGGGTGTTGGGCGACGCGGTGGACGGCAATATCCCGACAAACTTAGTACTCTCCCTGCTCGCGTTGGGCGTGCCGAAAATGGCGCAGCTCATCCTGCCTTTGAGCCTGTTTCTCGGCTTGCTGATGACGCTTGGGCGGTTGTATACCGAGAGCGAAATCACCGTTATGCACGCCTGCGGGCTGGGCAAACGCACCCTGATTATCGCCGCCATGATCCTGGCGCTGCTCACCTCTGCGGTCGCGGCGGTGAACGTGTTTTGGGCCGGCCCCTGGGCCTCGCGCTATCAGGACGTGGTGGTGAACGAAGCCAAGGCCAACCCGAGCATCGCCGGGCTGGCGGAAGGGCAGTTCAAACCCTCGCAGGACGGCAACGCGGTGCTGTTTATCGGCAACGTGAAGGGCAGCACCTTCAACGACGTGTTCCTGGCGCAGCTGCGGCCGAACGGCAACCAACGCCCGTCGGTGGTGGTGGCCGAGCACGGCAACATCGTGCAGCAGAAAGACGGCTCGCAGGTGGTGACGCTCGACAAGGGCACCCGCTTTGAAGGCACCGCGCTGCTGCGCGACTTCCGCATTACCGACTTCACCGACTACAAGGCGGTGATTGGCCACCGCACCGTGGCGGCGGACAACACCGAATCCGAACAGATGTCGATGCAGACGCTGTGGGAGTCCGACGATCCGGACGCGCGCGCCGAGTTCCACTGGCGCCTGACGCTGGTGGTGTCGGTGGCGCTGATGGCGCTGCTGGTGGTGCCGCTCAGCGTGGTGAACCCGCGCCAGGGCCGCGTGCTGAGCATGCTGCCGGCCATCCTGCTGTATCTGATCTTCTTCCTGCTGCAGACCTCGCTGCGCTCCAACGCCGGCAAAGGCAAGCTGGATCCGATGCTGTGGCTGTGGCTGGTTAACGGCGTTTACTTCGCGATCGCGCTGGCGCTGAACCTGTGGGATACCGTGCCGATGCGCAAGCTGCGCGCACGCCTGAGAGGAGCGGCCTGATGTTTGGCGTATTAGACCGGTATATCGGTAAAACGATTTTCAACACCATCATCATGACGCTGTTCATGCTGGTGTCGCTGTCCGGCATCATCAAGTTCGTCGATCAGCTGCGCAAGGTCGGCCAGGGGGAATACACCGCGCTGAGCGCCGGCATGTACACCCTGCTGAGCGTGCCGAAAGACATCGAGATCTTCTTCCCGATGGCGGCGCTGCTCGGCGCGCTGCTCGGCCTGGGCCAACTGGCGACGCGCAGTGAACTGGTGGTGATGCAGGCTTCCGGCTTCACCCGCCTGCAGATCGCCGGCTCGGTGATGAAAACCGCCATTCCGCTGGTGCTGCTGACCATGGCGATCGGCGAGTGGGTGGCGCCGCAGGGTGAGCAGATGGCGCGCAACTACCGCGCCCAGCAGATGTACGGAGGTTCGCTGCTCTCCACCAAGAGCGGGCTGTGGGCGAAGGACGGCAACGACTTCATCTACATCGAGCGCGTCTCCGGCGATAAAGAACTCTCCGGCGTGAACATCTACCACTTCAACGACCAACGTCGCCTCGAGACGGTGCGCTATGCCGCTACCGCCAGCTTCGAGAACGGCCTGTGGCAGCTTTCGCAGGTGGACACCTCGGATCTGACCAACCCGAAACAGGTGACCGGCACCCAGACGCTGACCGGCGAATGGAAAACCAACCTGACCCCGGACAAGCTGGGCGTGGTGGCGTTGGATCCGGATTCGCTCTCCATCAGCGGGCTGCACAACTACGTGAAGTACCTGAAGCAGAGTGGCCAGGAATCCAACCGTTACCAGCTCAACATGTGGAGCAAAATCTTCTCCCCGCTGTCGGTGGCGGTGATGATGCTGATGGCGCTGTCGTTCATCTTTGGCCCGCTGCGCAGCGTGCCGATGGGTATCCGCGTGGTGACCGGCATCAGCTTCGGCTTCCTGTTCTACGTGCTGGACCAGATCTTCGGCCCGCTGAGCATGGTCTACAGCATGCCGCCGGTGCTGGGCGCACTGCTGCCGAGCATGCTGTTCCTGCTGATCAGCGTGTATATGCTGCTCAAACGCAAGTAGCGGGGCGATCGGTAGTGAAGAAAGGCGTGGCCGCGGGGCCGCGCCTTTTTTGTTGGGGGGGCATGTCCCCGCCTGCGGTTTTTGTCGTGTTATAGTCACTTTAGCGGCAATGCAGGGAGAGGGAGCAGGCAGCCAATGGAAGACGAATATAATCTCAGTAACATTATCGGCAAGCGCTTGGAAGCGGCTCTAGGAGAGTTGGGCGATCTCCTGTGGGCGTATGTGGTGTTATCCAAAAAAGACATTGCCTGCATCTTTGGCGTCACCAACTACCCGAGTGAATGGGTAAAAAAGTATCAAGAGCAGGGGTTGCAGTACATTGATCCGGTGGTGCTTACCGCCCGCAACCGCCTGACCCCCTTCGCCTGGGACGAGCAAATCATGGCTGACGCGGGGCTGCACTTTCCTGAGCTGTTCGAACAGGCCCGCGAGTTTGGCGTAACGCACGGCTATACCTTTGTGCTGCACGATTACAACGACAATCTCGTCACGCTTTCCTTTGCCTTTAACGTTGAGCAGAGAGCGGAAGCCATCCGGGCACTCACCGATCGTAAAGGTGATATTTCGGTATTGCTGGCCTCAATCCATGAGTCGTACCTGGCGCTGTCCCCACTGTCAGAAAAAAACGCTGCATCCCTGGAGCGTAACGCCCGTTTTACCGACAGGGAAAACGAGATCCTCTATTGGGCCAGCGTGGGTAAAACCTACCAGGAAACGGCGATGATCCTGGGCATAAAGACCGGCACCATCAAGTTTCATATGTCCAACATTGTCAAAAAGCTGGGGGTCACGAATGCCCGACATGCTGTGCGCCTGGGGATGGAGCTGCGGCTGATTAAACCGGTGGAGTACTGAGGCAACGGCTGCGCAGAACTCATCAGCGGGATATGTCTAGAGGGAGAAAATATCGGCTAGCGAATAGCGTCTTTCGATTCAGGAAATGACGGGCGTTAATCGGTATTGACTTGCCCGCGTGTCGGTTCATGTTGAGGGCGTAATATAGAGTACCTGCCCCGATCTCTGCGATAGGAAATAATAACCTGTATGAACTGATAAAGGTCTAGTAAGGTACTGTACTTTAGTCTAACTAGTTTCTCATCCCTTAAGGCGGTACACTTTCCCGGTAATTTTTTGATAAAAATACAAAAAAAAACCTGACCGCGTAGGGCCAGGTTGCCAATATTGGCCAACACCAGGGAAAATTTTCTTGCACCATCTTAAAGCTATTAACTCCGCAGAGGCAAGCGATCTCAGCTGGTTTTTAGGCATTAACTAGCCATTTTGTTAGGTCTGTACGCTATTTTCTGGTGATTTAAGATAAAACCCACCTAACGGAAATAACCTCTATTCTTCGCTGGCCTAAATTTCGATTTTCTATTTCCTGCCTGATTTTCACCAATGAAAAAATAGTGTTCTCGGAATGTTACGCAACCTCATTCTTTATTGGCTGACACATGGGTATGCAATTATTTGCAGCATTGCCATTGTGTCTGGGGATTATTTTATGCTGGCTGCATTGGTTGAGAAGAGCTGATTGGGGGGCGAAAGAATACGTTTGGGGCGCGATCTAACAGATCGCGCCCTGGGGTTGACGTTGGGGGGAAGCGTTACAGCAGACAGTCCAGCAACACCACGCCGCACAGGCTGATAGCCCAGGCGATAGTGGTGGGTACCGACCACACCATCATCTGTTGGCGCACGTCCTTGATGCCCATCATGCGGTTGACCACCCAGAACATGCTGTCGTTGAAGTAGCTGAAGAACAGCGCGCCCAGGGTGGCCGCCTGCGCCGCCGCTAGCATATTGACGCCGGGCAGCAGGCTGACGATCGGCGCCGAGATCGAGGCGGCGGTGATCATCGCCACCGTACCGGATCCCTGTATCACCCGCACCAGCGTGGCGATGACGAACGGGATCAGCACCGGCGAGATCGGCAACCCGGCGACCTGTTCCGCCAGCTGCGTGCCGGCGCCGCTCTCGCGTAGCACCGCCCCCAACGCGCCGCCGGCGCCGGTAACCAGCAGGATGATGCCGGCGGTCTGCAGGCCTTCCTCCAGCCGCTCCAGCGTGTCGTGCTTGTTGGCGTGCGGCATCAGGGTGTACACCGCCAATAGCACGCTGATCGCCAGCGCAATCATCGGCGAGCCGAGAAACGCAAAGCTTTGGCCCCACAGGCTCTCCGCCAGCCAGCCCATGCCCTCGCGCTTGGCCAGCATATTGTTGACCGCGTTGACGAAGATCAGCCCGATCGGCGTCAGGATCGGCAGCAGCGACAACATCAGGCTCGGCAGCGCCTTGCCCTCTTTCTCCGCCAGATACTGCTGATGCGCGGCGCGCAGATCCTGCGGCGCTTCCTCTTCCTGCGGCATAAAGTCCGGGTAGCGCGCGCCCAGCCAGCGCGCATACAGCACGATGCCGATCACGCAGGGGATGGCCAGCACCAGCCCGGCCAGCATCATGGCGCCGATATCCACGCCGAAGATGCCCGCCACGCCCAGCGGCCCCGGCGTTGGCGGCACCGCGTGGTGGGTGAGGATCAGCCCGCCGGCCAGCGCGACGCCGAGCGTCAGCAGGTTGCGCTTGCCCTTTTTCGCCAGCGCCTTGACCAGCGGATAAAGGATGACGAACGCCGAATCGACGAAAATCGGGATACTGACGATATAGCCGGTGATGGCCAGCGCCCACTCCTCGCGCCTTTTGCCCAGCCATTTGATAAAGCTGTAGGCGATTTGCTCGGCGGCGCCGGAGACCTCCAGCACCCGCCCCATCATCACCCCCAGCCCGATGACGATGCCGATGCTGCCGAGCGTAGAGCCGAAGCCCTTGGTTATGGCGTCGACGGTTTGCGTGGCGCCCATGCCGCCGGTAATGCCGGCGATGGAGGCGGCGATAAGCATGGCGATCAGCGCATGCACGCGGGTGCGCAGCACCAGGAAGATCAGTGCGAACACCGCCACCGCCAGCCCGATGATTGGGGTATACATCGCCATGATCATCCCCCGCCTTGCGGCATGTCGTCGCGGATAAAGGCGCGGATCGCCTGCTCGAAGCTTTCATCGGCGATGAAGCCCAAGTGCCGCGCCCGTTGGGTGTCGAACTCGCCCGGCCAGCCAGCGACGATGCGGTTGATGGCGGCGTCCGGCTCGAATCGTACCCGTGCGGCGACGACGTCACCGGCCACCGCGCGCAGCGCTTCGAGCATCTCCCGCACGCGCACGCTGATGCCTGGCAGGTTGAGCGTGCGCAACGCGCCGAACGCCGAAGCGGGCAGCGTGGCGGCGTGGATGAAGTTGCTCACCACCGCGGCCGGGCTGGAGAGCCACAGCGCCAGTTCGGCGTCTACCGGGCACACCGACTGCTCGCCGTGCAGCGGCTCGCGGATGATGCCGCTGGCGAACGACGAGGCCGCCTTGTTCGGCTTGCCCGGCCGCACGCTGATGGTGGGCAGGCGCAGCACGCGGCCATCGACGAAGCCTTTGCGCGCATAGTCGTTGATCAGCAGCTCGCACATCGCCTTCTGCGCGCCGTAGGAGGATTGCGGGGTGACCGCGCAGCGATCGTCGATCACCGGCGGCAGCTCGCCGCCGAACACCGCCAGCGAACTGGTGAAGATAAACTTCATGCCCGGAGCCCGGCGGCGCGCCGCTTCCAGCAATTGGCGCGTGGCGTCGAAATTGACCTGCATGCCGAGATCGAAATCGCTCTCCGCATGGCTGCTGACGATGGCCGCCAGGTGGAACAGCACGCCACAGTCGGCGTCGATCAGCCGCTCCGCCGCGTCGGGCTGCGACAGATCGAGCGCCAGACACTGCAGGCGCGCATCCGGCAGCGGGGCGGGCGGCGGGGTGATGTCCGCCAGGATCAGCGTGTCGAAGGCCAGCGGGCAACTGCCGTGCAGCAGCGCTTTCGCCAGCCGCTGGCCGAGAAAACCGGCGCCGCCGGTGATGACGATGTTCATATGGTGCTCCTTTCCCTAGCGTTGTTGTTATCAGAGTTGGACGTTGTGCAGTTGCAGACCGCGCTCGCGCAGCAGCTGCTGCGCTTCCGGCGGCAGCGCGGCGTCGCAGATGATGTCGCTCAGCGCCTCCAGCGGACAGACACGGAACATGCCGTATTTGCCGTACTTGCTGCTGTCGGAGACCAGCACCCGGCGGCGGGCGACCTCCAGCAGCGCCTGCTTGACCAGCACCTTCTCCTCGTGCGGCGTGGAGAGGCCATGCTCCAGATCCCACGAGCTGGTGCTGATGAAAGCCACGTCGATATTCAGGCTTCGCAACAGCATGGCGGCACTGTTGCCGACGCAGGAGTAGTTGCGCTGATCCACCTGGCCACCGGTGTGGAACAGGCTTAGCTGCGGGCGATTCATCAGGTGCTGAATGATGGAAAAATCGTTGGTGACTACCGTCAGATTGAAGCGCTCCGCCAGGCTGCGGGCGATCTCGAAGGTGGTGGTGCCGGCGTCCAGATAGACCACCTGGCCGTCTTCCACCAAGCCGGCGGCGTATTTGCCGATCTCGCGCTTGTGGCGATGGTGCAGCTGCGCCTTCTCGCAATAGGCCAGCTCCTGGCGCAGCGCCTCGCTCAGGCGTACGCCGCCGCTGACGCTGACCACCTTGCCTTGCTCTTCCAGCACGCGGATATCGCGCCGCACCGTCATGTGGGAGACGCTCATCAGCTCAGACAGCGCGCTGATGCTCGCCAGCTGGTATTCATGCACATAGCGATAGATGTAATCGCGGCGTTCAGACGGGATCATGTTCGCTCCTGTGGCCCCGGCGGCGGCAGGGCGCCGCGAAGCTGTTATTTTTTGTTATGGAGGAACATCTTCAACCATCGCGATTAACAAGTAAGCGACAGTTATCACAAATGCCGGCGTGGGGGTTGGGGCGGGAATTGTTATTAACTTAATGATTAATTTCTGATTATAGGCTCTCATCCAGATTTCGCTGTGCAACACCATCCTGTGATAATTAATGTGACATGCGACAAAGTTTGTGAATCGGCTGAGCGGCGGGTTGGTGAGAGAGGATGGGCAAACGTGCGCTGCGGCGCTTTTTTCGACACTTAACTCATTGAACAACGGATAAGTGTTGCGTGACGATCGCGGGAAGGTATAATGCACCCGTTTTCCGCATACTACTTCAGTGCCGAAGTGGCGAAATCGGTAGACGCAGTTGATTCAAAATCAACCGTAGAGATACGTGCCGGTTCGAGTCCGGCCTTCGGCACCATTAAGTACCGCACGAACAAGAAGCCACCGAAAGGTGGTTTTTTTGTGTTTGAAATCCAATAGCTATCTATCCTGTTATATTAACTCTCTCAAGGCAAACTGACTCCAACGTGCATCTCTTCATAAGGTCGAGCATCTAGATGAACACAGACGGATGCTGCAGGGGTGGGCTGATTTCTGGATGCTAAACGGGAGTAGGGCATAAGCCCCTATGAAGTTGGTAAGTAGCTTAGTTCGTTATGCTTACTAAGTGCGAATTGTCAAAGTCATCTTGAACTTCAATCAATACTTTTTTATAACTATATTTATCTATCCTGCCGGCATCAGAGATGCATTATGAAAACTTTCGATACCCAACTTGCGATGAGTATTGTATTGCACTCAACTGGAGGTTTTAGTTCCGATACCCTTGCCAGAGCTTTGATTTCTAAAGATAAATATGAATATTCTGAAGATCTTCTGGAGTCATGTCGAAGATTTTGTCTATCCCTTGAGGAAAAAGGCATTTTGAGACGATGCCAAAGATGTTCACACGCTCAGGATGAGTATTTCGAATACATTCCTCACTAACATCAATCCCTGAAATTTTTTCAAGGACTGGCAACTCCGTTCTTGTCATCCCCCTTTTTCTGAGGTAGCTTGTGTAACACGGTTTGGGGGGAGCGATTGTGAGCAACATCAACTTAATAACTACATGCACAAATGGCAAACACTTTGGAAGCGGAGATATATTGAGCCTGAGTCAATTTTCATCAGGCCGAACCCCTTCAAATGTGCTTGTTAATTCTTGGTGTAATGCTCTGAATGAAGCTATATCTACATCCGCAACTGTATGTGTAGAGGACCTTTATAAAGGTGGGCACTGGGCGACAGCTAAAGCGATATTAAATAATTATCCTATTGATTTATGGGTTCTTTCTGCTGGCTTAGGACTCCTTCACCACAAAGACAATGTGGTACCCTATAAAGCGACCTTTGCTGTCGGATATGACGAATCAATACCATTATATTCTCAAGAATATGTAGGGAAGAGCTTTCATAGAACATGGTGGAAAGAAGTAACCAATAGATCTGTATTTAAATCTAAACATCCTACATCTATTTTAGATTTAATGAAAAAAAATAAAAAAGACTATTATATAATCTGCGGATCTCCAGATTATATTAATGCAATTGAGCTAGATATTATTAATGGTCTTGAGTATCTGGTTGATGCAAAAAAACAATTACTTATTATAACCTCCAAAAAAATCAATGGCAGGTTGATTACACACCTTTTTAAAACAAACAAAAATATGGCTCAGTGGTTGAAATGCAATATGCTTATGCTTAATATTAGTGTGGCAAAATATATTGTGAAGGAATTTACATCAAAGCAACTAAGTGATTTAAATGAGTTTTCTAAAGATCTATTTGAAGAACTCAAAGAATTACCTGAGCGAGAAATAAAAAAAGGAATTCGCCGCAGTCCGGAGGAAGTTAAGTCTTTCATTTTAAAATTTTTGCAACAAAAACCAGATTTGAGTGCTACACATGCGTTGCGTGAATTTCGTGACTCAGGAAATTCATTTGAAGAAAAACGTTTCCGGGCTGAGTTTAAGGCCCTGATGGAGGCTAAACCTTAATGCGACTTGCCTGGGTTTCATGATAGAATTCCCCGTTTTTTGAGGCTTTGCAGTGGCGTCACAGGAGAGTAAGTTGTCGAAGCTAAAGTATTTTTTCCCTGATAGTCAGGATTTTATCGATCCCAGTTTCGACTTCCTCCGCGAAACGCGTAACGAACATCGTGTGCGTCAACGTGACGATCATTATCCGCATGAGGTCTTTCCTCATCCTTACGACGGTATGCTGGTTTCTAAAGCCGTGGTGGATGGTCTTGGTGGTGGTGAGAGCAAATATACCCGTGCCCAACGTTTACGTTACTTTCGTAATGGTATGAAGCATTTTTTCCGGTTGCCGGAAAAAATGGAAACTATGGGTGATTGCGGAGCCTTCACCTATGTCAACCAGGATGTCCCGCCGTACCGGGTGGAAGAGGTCATTGAATTCTATGAAACTTCTCGCTTTAACTACGGAGTATCACTCGACCATATCGTTTTTGGCTACGAAAAACCGGGCGAGCCGTTCTCTGGAGAGATACTGGCAGAATGCCGTCGTCGTCAGGATATTACCCTGACGCTGGCGCAGGAGTTTTTGGTGAAGTCGCAGAAAAACTGCTTCACGCCGTTTGGCGTGGCGCACGGTTGGAGTAAGAAATCCTACCGCCAGTCGGTAGAAGCACTGCTGGCTATGGGCTATAAAAATATCACCATGGGGGGTATGGTGCCGCTGAAAACTGCGCAGATCCTCGAGACTCTGGAAGAGATTAAGCCGCTGTTTAAAAGCGATACCCAGGTGCATCTGCTGGGGATTGCTCGACCGGAAAGCTTCGTCGACTTCATCCGTCTGGGCGTCACCAGTATCGACTCCACAACGCCGCTTCAGCAGGCGTTTAAAGATCGTAAAAACAACTATCATACGCCTGATGGCCCGGCCTATACCGCTGTGCGTGTGCCTCAGTTTGATGCGAATCCAAGTTTGAGTCGCAAAATAAAATCTGGCGTGATTGATCAGGATATTGCACGGCATCTGGAAAAGGATGCCATGAATGCCCTGTTCGAATACGATAAAGAAGCTTTGTCCCTTCAGAAAACTCTTGATGCAGTCCTAGCTTATGAACGCCTGCATTCGGGTGAAAAAGAGGCCGACAAAATCCGTGCGGATTATGAGCGTACGCTGGGAGAACGCCCCTGGAAAAAATGCCAGTGCGATATTTGCCAGGCCATCGGTATCAACGTCATCATTTTCCGCGGAGCAGAACGTAACCGTCGCCGGGGTTTCCATAATATTCAGGTGTTGTACAACCGTTTACAGCACACATTATCATTACGCTCAGAGGAACTGTCATGAGTGAATATCGTGTTCCCGCCCTGCGAATCCGACAGGGTGAGGAGAGGCAACTCTACAGCCTTGCGATAGAAGGTAAACAAATCAGCAAAATTGCAGCGATTTCACGTATTCGTCGCGGCGAAGAGAGTTTGGTCGGTTATCAGCGTCCAGAAGTACGTAACCATATTCGCGAAATTCAGCGCTACATTGAGAGCTCGAATCCGATGATACCAAACCCGGTGATTATTGCTTTTGATAAGCGTGTGCGTTTTGAACCGCTTACAGATAATGGCGACATGGGACATCTGGTAATACCTTTCTCCGAAGATAAGGATTTTGAGAAGCCAGGTTTTATTGTGGATGGTCAACAACGTACCGCTGCTTTGCGAGATGCGGAAATTGACTCGTTTATGATGCCGGTCTCCGCTTTTATCGCTAATGATGCGGAAGAACAGCGTGAACAGTTTATGTTGGTTAACTCTACAAAACCGTTGCCCAAAACGTTGTTATACGAGCTGGCACCGCATACCCACGGTCGTTTGCCATCCGATCTGCAAATGCGTAAGTTTCCTTCACTGCTGACCCAACGACTGAACTTCGGCGAAGGTTCACTTGCAGGGCGCATCAAAACGGCGACCAATCCTGATGGGGTTATTGCTGACAACTCGATGATCAAAATGATCGATGCCAGTCTTCGCGAAGGAGCATTGTATCGATTCCGTGACCCCGCGACAGGGTTGGGGGATGAAGGGAAGATGGTGAAACTGCTGAATAACTTCTGGTCGGCTGTGGAAACTGTGTTTACCGATGACTGGGATAAAAAGCCTCGCTATTCCCGCTTGTTACATGGCGTTGGTATTCTTGCGCTTGGCAGCTTGATGGATGAAATCGATCAGGTTCATCAGGACTATAAAGGTGAACCTGGCTGGACTGAGATCCCTTCCTACACTCGTTTTGTCGAAGAGCTAAACCGAATTAAGCCGCTTTGTGCATGGAGCAGTGGCGTGTGGAACTTCGGCAAAGATATTGATGGTCAGCCTATCGTCCGTAAATGGAACGAACTGCAAAATCTTTCAAAAGATATATCTTTGGTTACTGATTATCTTGTAACCAGCTATATAAAGACGGCAAACGCAAACATCTAAAAAAATAAGGGGCGAATGCCCCTTATTTTTTATACGTCAATACTCATGGGTTGTTGAAGACGTGCAACAAAGGCATTGAGAATCGAACCAGCACCTTTACCTTCAGGATAAATGAGATCGCGACGATGAGGCGTTATCGCATACAGTGCCTGATGTTTTGCGCTCGCGGCGGCAAAAATAAAGTAATCAGCCTGTTTTGCTAAATTGACCAGCTTATCCGTTGCGTTATGGTCATGATTCACATCTACTCTGATCCCCTGAAACAACACTTCAATCATCCCCCTGGCCCGGCGGGCAGCTCCTTCTGTCAGGGTATAAATGGCGACACGTTTGCCCGAGAGATCCGGAAGTGTTTCAGGCTCGCTATCATCGCTTCGTGCCGGTTCCGGAGGAAACGCTGAATCAGCACCATTGCCCAATACGTTGATGGCCAGACTACGCATGATGGCTCGGGTTGAGTGATCGAGGCGCGGCCATACACCAACAGCAAAAGTCTGAATATCCATCCATAGCGCGTTTCGTGTGGCGTTATCGTGCTCCGGTGCATCAAGAAACAGTTCGATCATCTCTTCAAGCGAGGTCAGATTTTTAAGTGAACTGCAGCGCTCAATAATGAGTTGCAATGTAGCAACAAAATTCTGGTATTCAGCCAGGGTGAGAGGACCTTGCAGGAAATATTCGGTTGCTAGGGTCGCCAGTTTGATGTCCGCCGGACTGACGCTTTGTTCCATCGCCAGAACATCCATCCATTTCAGCCATGTTGTACTCTGCAATTGCAGTTGGTTTTTCCCCAGCCATTCGATAAAGGCGGGCATGGCGTTGCGTAGTGTTGAAAAGGCATGCGGCGGAAAATCCTGCGCCAGCAGGTGAACAAAAGCCGATTCTTGGAAGGAAGTGGCTGGCCAGTGCTCGCTCTCCAGCGCGACAATTTGCATCAGAGCGTTTCTATCGGCATCGGGTTCGCGCAGGTGCGAGAACCAGTTGTCCCAGCCGGTGATGCTCGCGGCAGTAAGCCGGTTGATGCTCTCAATCAGCGTTTTTAGAAGAGGGGTTTTCTGAGCTTGATCAAGCAGCTGTGGATCTATCTTGCTGAGCATCTCAGCATAGCTCCCCAGCGTTTCGGCTGTGGCTGTCAACGACGTTTGTAGATAACTGGCCAGAGATTCAAGTGTTGTTGGCGGCAGCGACAACGAGACAGGAGAAGAGGCTGGAGTATCGTACGTGGTGCTCTTGAGTTCGGCCCAGTGCTGTAATTCCTGAAGCCATCCTGATTTCAGCGTGTCAGGTATCATGCTGAGCAGGTTTTGTTCACCCACCAGTGCCACGCCAATCGCCCAACTTCTCCAAGAGTTAATTTCCCCTTCCTCGCTTGCTAGCAGTGGAACCTGCGTAAAAAGCGGTTGGAGGGCAAGGAAGGCTGGGCGCAAAGCCGATGGCGTCTCCTGCGTGTAGCTAAGGGCATCATGGCCCAGATAGCGGTGCTGATAAGCGGCAAGTAGCATTCTGGTCAGCGACGAGGGAATGCGCCCTCTGATCAGATCTGGCAGGTCTTGGTGGTTTAGCAGGGCATCCCAATTTTGCCATTTCCCGGCCTGCTGAAGCTCAAGTAGCAGTAGATTGCGTTTGGAGAGCAGACCGTTATCACGCAGTTCTTGCAGAAAGTCATTGCTGGCCTCCACCTCTTTTTGATTTGTTGCCAGCATGAAATCGCTAAGGATACGACCAAACGGGCGCTTGCGGGTGCGAACGAGAGATGGACGCAGTCGGAACAGGTCAATCAACTCTTTCAGGGCGGCAAAAACCCGCGTTTTTGCCTGCTTATCCTCACGTTTACCTTCCAGCAACTCAATACGAATAAACCCTGCTGGGCTATGTTCGAGCAATGCGGTTTCTGCCGTAAAAGTCGGGCCAGAAGTCGGGCTCAAGTAAATTCGGCGGTCGGGCTCAACGTCAGCTGAACCAAGCCGGGCATTGATAACTTTGGTGAGTTCCTGCAGGGTGCGCTCATCTTCTGCCATCGCGAAGAAAACCCAGTGTTGGCGGTCGCACCAAGGCAGAATAATGGGCCATTCACCGTCTAGCGCGCTCTCCACAAGAGGCAACAGCGCATTTTTCTGCTCAGGCGCGTAAGCACCGGGGGAGTCGCTTAGCAGTTTATCAAGGCTGAGCAAATTGCTTTCGCCAAAGAAGGCCCTAATCCAAGATGGGATATTATTCATCACTGTCACCGAAGGTATATTGCCCACCGAATTCAATCAGTGCGTCAGAAATGAGGGTTTTGTTGCTGGAGAACAGCAAATGCTCATCGTTAAGGTTCGCACCGCTCCAGGTGTAGTTCATCGAACCTTTCAGAAAGAAGTGCTTTGTTAACATGCCTTTGGCATGTAGGTTCTCATAATAGGAGCATTGCATATCATGATTTGGCGAAAGTCTTGCCTGCAGTCGCTCAACGAACACTTTGTTAAGCGTGTCCGGGCGAGTGACTATCCTGAGTGGACAGCCGTTATTCACCGCCGTCGCCAGAAGTTCCTGGAAACTGACCATTCTGGCACCCCACGACGGATCAAGAAAACTCCATTGCCCCCCGCGATTATCAATGACGTCAAAATCGCTCATCCATGGCGAGATCAGCCAGATGAGTTCAGGGTACAGGATAAGCCCACTGAACTGCGCACTCAGTACTTCCCTCAGTTGTCGCTGTCCGAGAGGTCCATGGAGAAATATTTGTCGTTGCTCTTCCATTCATCGTTCTCCTTACTGCAGGGCTTCAGCCAGTTCGACTCGCAACACGATGTTGCCGCCTCGATAGTCGACGGCCCCAATTCTCGGGTAGAGGTGCAGGCCGAAATAATCGATAGGTACCAGTTGTAACGCGGATACGGTCTGTACCACCTGTTGGCGGGCTTCCCGGGGGATCAGTAATTCAGCAAACCCTTCGCGAGAGATCGCCGTGTGGATCTGCGAAAGCCAGTCGCTGTCTGTCACATCAATCTGCGTCGCAGGTTGCCAGAACAAGGTGCTGAGCAGCAGCCTTTCCGTGAGTTTTGGCCCGTTATCAAAGGGGTTGTAGTAGCTGAGTATCGACTGGCGGATAGTATTGCCACGCTGCCACAGCATGCCCTGAATCTGGCAAAAACGGTCGAAAATTTTTGTGACGTTCGCTCCGGGAAGTTCCTGAATTGCCTGAGTATGGGCAAAAATATTCAGGTTAATCTCATAACCAGCTTTGGCCTCTAGCGCCCGCCATTCGCGCAGATAGTCCAGCAAGCGCCGATCGTGAGAAAGCTGGCTGCCAGGGCGAAGGATGCGGGTATGCAACACAGACATAAAGCTGTGAGAAAGCGCAAATCCTTGTTTTTTTAGCTCAGTGCGTAGGTTTCCATTCGCAATCCGGCGATCATGATGACTCCCCGCTAAGCGTAAATCGTTCAGCGTCTGCTGCAATATGGTGTTTGAAGGGAGTCGCGAGAGCAGTTCGAAGAGATCGTCATCGATCTGCTCGTAGTCGCTGGCGGCAAAGCTACGAATAAACAGATTCAGCAGGGCGACCGGATCGCCGTGGAACGCTTCTTCGAGGCGGGTGATAATCCCGCAGCCCCCAGGCTCTGATTCGGTGAGCCAGATATCGAGTTGCTCCCCATTAAGAACGGCGTCAACGAGCAGTCCTCTGTCGTCCACCTCAGGCAGCAACATATGGCTGGTCTGTTTTACGGCACCTGAGAAGGTGCTGATCAACAACGTCTGGAGCCACTGGCAAAAAGAGGCATTTTGGCTGAGGTCGTCAGTCAACACGGCGCTATGCGTATCAAGCATTGCAAGCAGTTCCGGCTCGTTGAACAGACTCCTCAACTGCTGCTGTAGCTCCTGGCGCTCCGCTGAGCCCTCTCCATCTTCTTTGTTTTCAAAAATATTTTCGGCCTGGAACAGCGAGTCGGCAATTGTCGCCAGAGACTCTCTGCCCTCCGGCGTGCGTAGAGCGTGAATTGCATCAGTGAGGGCTGTGCTGCTGACAACTTCTTTGGTCAGCGCCGCCATATAGCACTCGTAGATCCAGTCAGCGGTGAAACTGTCATATTCAAAACGAGCTTCACTGCTAATACAGTGGCGGAAATAGAGCGTTCTGAGAGACCCGGCTAACTTTGTATCATTCATGACCTGCTGATGCAGTGCGGGAGGCAGCGTAAAGCTCAGCTTCATGCCATCCACCCACTGGCGGGCACCAACTGCGACTGGGTGACCGTTTTCGACCCATCTAAAATTCACCCAGGCCTGCTGTTTGCTTTTACTGCGCAGCGAAGCGCTGGCGGCGGTGGCATAACGCGTCAGCTCAAGGGGTGTCATATGTTGATGTGTATAAAATGTGGCGGACCGCAACACTGCGCTCCATGGCCCAGCGGGGATCGCCATCGCTTCGGCATGGGCATCTGTGGAAAAATGAGTGTGCCACGTTAGCTGAGAATTACTCTTCTCAGTCAGATTCTGTTTGAAATCAAGAGCTCGGGTAATAATTTGCAGAGGACGAATGACTTTTAGCTGCGATGCATCCGCAAGGGTTACCAGGCACTCCGGCTGCCAGGTATCACCAAATGCCTCGTTGATCTCGAAATCGATGTCTGAAACTTGGTTCAGTTGCGGCACAAAATTGTTTGGCACCAGCCAATCGGCTTCTAGATCGGAATAAATGGCGTAGCGCTTGGAGATGCGACCCGGTGCAAACTCCTTCAGGCCCTGAATAAATGGCAGATTTTCATATTTCGTAAAGCGGCGTTCAAGCTGGATGCTCAGTTCAGGCAAGTTCAACTCGCTGAAGAGGGCTGCTGGAATAAACGAAGGTAGTGGTGAACGCCCCGTCGATCTGTCTGCGCCGGGAGTACCCATCAGCGACCACCGGGTGGTCAATTGGCGCTTCAAGGTCGGGAGCAACTCCATCATGATAGAGCGTGGCGGAGACCACATAACGCGCTGAAGTTGCAGCTCGGTTATTTTGAGCGCGTAGAATAAGTATTGTTCGAGTTCCTGCTGAGAGACATTCTTTTCCAGCACGGCTGAAATCAAAGTGAGCATGCGCTCCAGATGCCCTTGTTGCACTTTGCTTTTGGGCGGATTGTTCAGCAATGACCAGATGTTACTGCCAGGAATCTTCATGCTTAGCCAGTCCAGAGTTGCCATCGCTGCCTGCATTTTCTGGATATGGATATTGCCTAGAGGGAGCGACTGGCCCTTGATTTCCGGTGTCACCAGTTCCTCATAACGTTGGTACACCACACGATCGCGGCCGAATTCTGACAGCACGACCACCATCCAGGGGCGCATGGTTCTTGAGCGCCCGGCACGGCCTTTGCGTTGCAGATAAGAGGCGACATTGCGCGGTGCTTTATGCTGAATCACTACCCCGACTGAAGGATCGTTAAAGCCGACTTCCAGCGAGGCGGTTGCCACGACAATGTCGGCTTTAGGATTGACTCCAGTGTCCTGGCTGGATGTCCGCGCCACGATGGCACGATCGTGACCATCAAGAGGATGCCCAATATCGATCACCATTCGCCAATTTTGACCGGCAAGGGTCAATGCGTCGGAAGCACCATTGTTTTCGTTACGCTTAGCTGCCAGCGGAATTTCGTTAGACAGAAGTTGTTGTCCGCGCGTACGCCACCCTTCGGCATCGCAAAGCTGGTGGTAGAGGCGGTTATTGATATCAAGATCGTCGGTAAAGACGAAGGTTTTGCGGCCCCAGGTGCCGTGCGACGTGGCTTTGCGGGTATCCATAATCCGGCGTGCCAGCATACTGGTTTGGATGGTGGTTGAGAGCAGAGCCGTTTGCGAAACGGGATCGCCTCGCAGTGCCAACAGATATTCAGCCCCTTCGTCTACCATCTCCTGGAAAGCGGGCTCAATGAGCATGACATGTTTTTTGTTGGCTCCTACCAAGTCTGCGAAGAACCGCTCAGCATCGCTCAACGTTGCCGAGAGGCCCACAAAATGCGGGCGGCAGCGCGCCAGTTGCATCCAGCGACGAAGTAGATAGGCAGTTTGTGCGCCGCTGTTGCCTGAATAGGTATGGACCTCATCGAGCAAAACCACCGGCGGTGCAATTACGTTCATGCCGACGCCGAACAGATGGCAGGCCTTGTTGTTGCCTAGATGCTGGTTGAGCATTTCAGTGGTGGTAAACAAAATATCCGGTGGGTTATTCATCAATGAGACGCGGGTGAGCACCACTTCATCTTCACCCACGCTGTGCGTGCAGTGCGTACAGCGCAAGATCTCTTTGCCCTGACGGATATCTTCCGCTTTCCAGCGCATTTCGCCTTGGCATTTTGGAGTGCTGCAGCGTAGCAGATCAAAAGGAAGATCTTTGTCTTTATCAACGTACTGGATGCTGTACGGCGTATCGCCAAAGAATGAGCCAATACGGATTTTTCGCCCTGAAAGTTTCTGTGCCTGGGTATCCACTTCACGGCATTTTCCCCAAGTCTCCATAAACTGATCTTTAAGCAACTCTTTACGCGGATAAAGGGCCAGTGAGCGAACCCGCGCCGAGCAATCGCGTTGCAGATCGTTGATAAGCGACGTTAGAGCAGGCAGATAAAACGCCAGGGTTTTACCGCTGCCAGTGCCGGCACATACGATGGTGGCGGTTGCTTCTTTGGCGTGTGGGTGGCGGCTGTGAAAATCCCATGCCCTCAGGATGCGCGCCGTCGCCTTGGACTGAAAACCGGCTATGGAGAAATCACCGATAAGCGTTTGCAGGGCCTGACGTTTAATGTCGTTCATCCACTCAACGTCGGACCATTGATTCAGCACCTCTTCAGCCGGATGTATCCTTGCCGGGTAACTGCGCGGGCGGCGGATAAAGCGATAGTCAGCCACCAGCGACCGCGTGCGATTCAACTGCTGGCCGCGAAACCACTGGCGCTGATGGCGAAACAGATGAACAGATTCCGCCATACGAGTGCGATAAAGCCTCATTCCCTGAGTATTGGGGATGCTAAATAACATCGCGGCGTCTTGAAGATCCTGCATTAGCACTTTGCCATTATCATCAGGAAAATGGTGGGCAAACAGGGACAGAATATCCGCATCCGTAAAGGCACCTTCCGTGTCTCCCCAGACTAGCAACTCGGCTTCGCGCCCTTCGAGCACGTCCAGCGCCGCATGCAGACGACTTATATCCTCAACAGTCATGTCACTATTTCCTTGTAATCACAAAGTCTTCCAACATGTCTTCATCTCGAAGCCACTCAAACACTTCTGTCGTCAGTGCACCCAGTGTCGGTTTGCTTCGCTGCGGGCCATTGATTCGATCCAGGAAATGCTGCACCGCTTCAGGCCAGTCGGTTTTCATCATACCGCGCAGGGTGTTCAGGTGCTCCGCCATTGCCCGGATCTTCGTCACGCTCTCGCCGCTCTCAGGCAAAGGTTGGATCAGGTCATCAAATTTGTCGCGTAGGCCTAAGTATTCGTCAGCAATTTCTTTCAATTTCTCGAGTTTCTGTTGGGCGTCGAGAGTTTTGCTGTCAACCTGAATCTGCTGATGCAGGATTTGTTGCCACTCTTCCCATGCGTTTTTCAGCTGGTCGCTCAGAGTGCGGTGCAGGCTGAGCGCCTGGCTCACGCAGTTGGTCAGGGAGTCATTCTGAATGATGTCATATGCTGTAGGTTCCTGCGTTGTGACCACTCCATCCAGCGGTTCATCCGAGGCTTGCGTATCGGCAGCTACTTGGGTCTGATTATTCAGCCAGCGGCTCCACTGAGACAGCAAGTTATTGACACCGTTAACCACATTTTTGAGTTCATTTCGTTGATCTTCTCTCCAACTGACCCTCAGTTCAGACGGCAGAAGTTGTAGGGCCGGGTACTGGTATTTAAGGCGACAATAATGCCCAGCGACGGTGTCAGTTTTTGAGAGCACTACGCCGCATTTCTCAATAATCTGCGTGGCTTTACTTGCCTGGACGCTTAAATCCAGTTGCTTCTGCATCTCTGCAAGCTGTTGGCGTAATGTACTCATTCATTCACTCCAGAGGCGCTGATATCAGCCGCCAGATTTTTCAGTCGCTCTTCAACTAGCGTGCAGGCATTTTTTAGTTTCGGTGCGTCACCCTTACTGTTTATCTGCTGTAGCGTAAAGCTGATTTTCGATTGAATATTCTGCCATTGCGCAAGAAGGTTACCGATACGGCTGACGTAATCACCATCCAGATGGGAAATGTCATGCCACAGCATGAAGGCATCTTTCTGTCTGACGAGGGAATTAAGCGTGAGCAGCGTGTTCAGGCTGGCCTCCGCGTCTACTCTTAATGCTTCAATTTCACCCAGCAACCATGATGAGTTTCTGATCTGCTCGGATTCCGAAGGGTAATATTGGGTGCGTACCGCTTCGATAAACATCTGCCACTCATCGAGAAGGGCAATGAAGTCATCCTGATTTTTTATATTTTCAAAGAGTTGTGCATTTTCGATAGTTGATGCGATCTCTTTGCGGGCTGTCTCTGCCGCACGCTGCACATCCGCTCCAAGCGGTTCTTTCTGGATCTCTCGCAACGCAGAGGTTACCACTTCGGCTTCAAGTGCTCGGGCTGAGGTGAGCCCGGAACTTAATTCAGGGACGGCAACCTGAGAAAGCCATGCGTCGCGGGCGTCGTCCCACCCCTGAAGTGCTGCCTGCCGGGCTTCAGCCACTTTTATGCTGGAATGTGGTTTCTGGTTGGCCTCGAGTCCGTAGAAACAGAGATCGGATGGGCTTGTTTTGATTGTTCGTCCTTGATTCTTACCCTCAGTTCGACCGACGCCTTTCTGCGTCAGGCAAAGTGCATCAATGAGCTCCGCCGGATTTTCTTTGCCAGTCAACAGGCCCAGCAGCAGCGCTTTTTGGTAATGATTACGCAGCGCAGGCTTCAGTTTCCGCGCCCGGGCATGGTTGATTGCAATCTCCGCGGTCTGCGGCACCCACCAACTGACAAAGTTTTCATAGTGGGCGTAGTCTTCCATAGCTTCAGGGTAGCTAAGCCCTTCGCTTAAGTTGGCGTAATGCTGGATACGTAAAATCGCCAGCGACACGTTGTAGATCTCTATCCTGCGTAGCGGATCATTGAGGTCTTTGAGTTCATAGAATTTCACAATAGCGTTCGAGGGATCTGAAGCCGCCAGTGGCAGGCTAATCAAAGGATTACGCTCAATCAGTGAAGGTCGCTCTGCCATACTGGAAAATTCCACTTGGGCATAGAGTTCATAGCAATTGTTAAGTCCTGCGCGCAGATCACTGGCAATTAATTGAGGTAAAACGGTTTTTTCATCGACCCAGGCTTTGAGATGTTTGATGAAAGCTAGCTCAGATTTCGGTTCAGGTTTAGGTTCAGGAACTGTAATACCGATTGGTTTGTTACGTTTTTCATCATCGTTGCCTCCTGCTGGTGGGGCAGAAATTTTACCGTTAATACGTTCGGCCAACTCAGTGAGACCAAAAGCTTTTGCTACTCCCGGCGGCAGTTGCTTGCAGACTTTTTCCCAAGAGTCGCAGCCATAGCTCCAAAGTGCGGTCAATGACGCTGCACTGGTAACTCTGTTTCTGGTTAACTGATTGATGTTGTGAAGTATTTCTGTGCCAACGTCAATTCCTGCAAGGTTCGGCGGTGGAAATACCCCGCGCTCTGCCTCAACACGGCAATCACGCAAAATATCCAGCAGGATACGGTTAATCACAATTCGTGGGTTAAAAGTCAGTTGGCCGCTGCTGTCACGGCAGTTTTTATCAGCCAGCGCACGGATAGCTTCCCGGTTAAACGGGAACAGCGGAACTTGCTGTTTGTCTGTCATACCAAAGTCCGCCAACCATTCTGGCTTTTCTTCGTCTTGCCAGACAGTCGGCCAATTTGCCTGGTTTTGCGCCCGCGACTGCTTCAGGGCCGTTGCGCCATGGCGCGCTGCATTCAGATAACGACCGCACAGTGACACAATACGCCCTTCGTTGTTGTCTCTGTCGGTGTGCTCAATGATCCACTCGTAGCCCGCTCGTGTCATCAGCGTTTCCTGACGGCGTTTGTAGCCCGGATAGTTATCGGTAACGGCAATAACCGAATGCACCGGGCATAGTGTTTTCACTCCATCACGCATGCCTTCTTCGATCAGACTGTCAATCAGTACATCTTCAATGGCCGAAATGGCTGCCATATCTTCCACCAAGATCACAAGGCGGCGATCTTGTGCGAGCAACTCACGGCGAATCTGCTGGAACAACTCCTGGAAGTTACCGCCGTTGAATGTAAAGAGTTTGGCAAATAGTGATTTTAACGCCGCATGCATCGCTTCATTCAGAACGCTTACAGCCTGAATGCGGGCTTTTTCATTATCATGTTCATCAATACGCGAGTGTCGAATATATTCACGAGCAAGCGACGACAGGTCATCTATGTTGTCTTGGAAAAAGAGATCGGCGGGTGCCAGTTCGTAATTATCGTGATCCTCATCCTCCTCTTTAAGCCCATCGCTCATTCGACTGGCGCGTTTATAGAGGCAATGATCTTGTTTGAGCAGATTCAGCTTAAAGTTAGGGTCAGTAATCAGGTTGCTAATGCCGTTTTCGACTTCTTCAATGATGGCTTCGAGTCGGTTCAGAAGATCTGCCGGGATCTCTTTCCCTTGCGATTCGTATTCTTGGCCGATCTTCATCGCTTCGTTATACATGCTTTCTAATTGATGAGACATCATGGTCAGCATCAGATCAGCGAGATCTTTAGCGGAGTGTTGTTCAGCCACATCATCAACACGCTTACGCGCGTCATCAAAAATTCCACCGTGCAGATTTTTCAGGATCAGCAGCAGAACCTGACGCAGGCTGGCGTTTTTCGGAATACGGACAATTTCCCACTGTGCCAGTTCGCCGTTTGCATGCAGATGGCTTTTGAGACGACAGTCAAGCCAGCGCACCAGATGTGATTTCCCCATCCCTGAACGGCCGATGAGTGGGATAGCTCGCTCGGTGGTGAGCAGTTGTGTAAACATGTCTTCGTCGCGGAGGGCTACCTGATTGTTGTTAACATCACGACGGGTAAGCACCATTGGCTCATGTACCGCTAGCAGTACATCATCCTGCAACTCTTCGGCTTCGTTACGGATGCACTGCTCGATATTCTCAAGTGACGGCCAGTAGTTCATGATACTCATTGTGCGGCCTCCCTGAGACGGACCTGGCTGACTGGGCGAATCTCACCATTGGGCAATTGTAGCGATAATGATGCGGCGTCATCGCTCCCAACGATCAGCTGAATTTTCTGGTCAATTTCCAAGCGACGCAGCGCAAGTGATGTGCTGGTGCTGATATTCTTACCTTCCGGAGCAGACCAGTTGCGTTCGCTCATGATCTCCTGCATTTTTACCCGGAATTCACCGCCGTCCATCATTGGCATCACTTCAGCCATATTGGCCATGAAGGTTTTAATGGAGAGGCTATTTTGTTCGCCAAAAATCTGCGGCAAAAAGCACTGAATCGCCCGGGTTGGATCGGTATAGTAGTTCTGGTCCGGCGCTAGTTCCAGAAAGCCCAGATAGCGTCCATATTCCCTGACCAGCTTTTCGGTATTGGAGTTAACGGTTTCGGTTGGAAGCCATCTTTGCAGTTTTTCAGTGATGATATTCGGGGCCAGCGGTTCCTTGCCGCCTAATGAGTGCTGCTGAAGATTCATCAAACAGGTCAGCACTCGCCACAATGGTTCACATTCCTTACCTTCAGCGATACCTTTTTCTTTGCAGGCATCAATGGTGCATTGCAGCACGCGCTGATAGAGCGGACGAGTCTCATTGGGCTGCGGCAGAATCCTCTCTTCTTCCATAGGCCAGAGTCCCAGTCGGCACCAAAAGGCGAGGTTCTCTCTGATTTTTCCCCAAGCGTTATCGTTAGCGGGCAGGTTATTGGGCCGATAGCGAGCCACAACCGCTTCCGGGGAAAGCGGTGCCTGGGCATTTTGTACAATGCGATCAAATAAGGGGATCAGCACCAGGCTGCTTCCTGGGTTTGCGTTATTGATGATTGACATGCTGTAGTTGCCTGATAAAAGTGTCCAGGGGTTGCGCGTTGCCAGCGCTTTCCCACCATTTTCTGTAAGGATGCTGCGGATCGGCCAGGTGCTGCGGGGCGATGATGATGCGTTCATATCGCGAGGCCGGTAGGTCCGGTAGCGCAGTGGCAGTGTTAGACACAATCACAATTTCCGCGCTGTCCGAAGTGGGTGCAGCAAGTTTTTGCACGCACCAGAAGCGAGAGATGGAATCTAGGGCGCGTTCCAGATGCCTGAAATCGGCCTTATCTGCCCGGATGGTCTCGTAACCGCCAGAGCCGATCAACCGGCGAAGCGGTACACGTAGTTCTGACAGCAGAGCCCTTATTTCCAGTTCATCGGCGTAATACACTTTCCTGACGGCACCAGCGAAGCGCGCTCGTTTCTTCGGCGTCGCTCGTAAAATTTCCACATCGGTCCCGACCGTCGGGGAAAACGCTCCTTTACCCTGAACCCTGCACCCCGGACACCCACCGCAGGTGATTTCTGGTGCATGATTCTGATAAATATAAAATTTCCCCAGTGTTTGACACAAAGGAGGGAGAGGGTCGAGGATCCACGTTCTCAGCAGGGTAAATGCTGCGCGGCGCTTAGCCAGTTCTTCTTGGCGGGCCTTATCAACAAAAGTGTTCCAATACTCCTCAGAGTGGTGTGAGTCGTTGCAGTGGCGGATATGCACTTTGCTGTAGTAGTTGGCAAACCAGTCGCGAACCGCTTGATCGTTTTCTTCTCCACCTTCCCGTAAGCTTTCCGGTAGTTCAGGCGCAGCGAATACGAGCTCAATCAGCCCCGTACGCTGCATCAGCAAGAGGGTTCTGCGGTTCCAGGCTTGGTTTCGATCGCCCTGATAGTCAATGTGATCTGGTTTGGTATCCAGTGAGATGCAGTAGCTGGCTATGTGGCTTGGCTGATGTTGTTCAAACATAGCCTTCCAGCGCAGGTAGCCTTTTTCGACACTGATAAGTTTTTCAACCGAAAGGCTTTCTGCCGTCTCCATTTGCGCACTATGCCAGACCAGATGCGCCTGGCAGGCTTTGCCATCACGTCCGGCGCGTCCACATTCCTGATAATAGCGATCGATATTTTCCGGAATGGCGGCATGAATGACCGAACGGACGTTGCTTTTATTCATTCCTACACCAAACGCCGAGGTGGCAATCATGATGTCCAGTTGGTCGCTTGCCCATTGTGAAATCAGTTTTTTGCGAGCTAGGGTTTCCGTGTCGCCATGGAACAGGCCAACACGCTGGTAATATTGTTGTTGAAGTCGGTGATTCCAGTTTTCAGCTTCTTCCTTCGTGGTGCAATAGAGGATGAGCGGGCGTGGGAGAGTCATCAGCAACTCCTCCACGCGCTGCTGGTGCGCACCCGGGTTGGGCTCAGCATGCACAAAGTATTCGGGTTCGGGACGCAAGAAGTTCGCTGTAATCTCAATCAGTTCGCTGTCATCTGCGCGGAACTGCTCAACGATCACATCACGAGTGTTCTGGCTCCACGTGGCGGAGAGCAGCAGGGTGCGAAAACGACATCCAGGCTGTGTCTTTAATGAACGAATCAGTGGTGCAATCAACTGAAAATCAGGACGGAATTCAGCACCCCATTGGTCAATAAGATGTGCTTCGTCGATAATGACAGCACCAATCAGATTATTTTTCGCCAAATCAAACAGTACCGGAACCAGCGACGATTTTGCCGCCTCCGGCGAACAAAACAGGACACGTTGTGAGCCGTTCTTCAACCGTTCTTTCAGCGTCTGGCGTGTTGTTTGATCCTGGTCGCCAACCCAGGCGTAGGTTCCTCCGTGATCCTGCTCAGCCTGACGCAACATATCCCGCATAAAATCCGCTTGTTCAATTGCGAGGGCGACTGTTGGGACAATCACCAGCGTTAACGAACCGAATGGTGCACTGATAGCCTGAATTTGCGTGATAAGACTCTTACCGCAACTGGTGGGGAGATTCACCACCAGGGTGCTATTGACGTCGGAGGTGAGCAGCGCGCGGATTGCCGCCTGCTGTCCGAAGCCACGATAGTGCGTATGAGGTGTGTCGACCAACAGGTTCTTTAGCGCCGGATCCATTTCCGGCTGCAATAAGTTACGTCGGGTTCTGCGCTGGTAAGTGGCTTGGGTACTCGTCAGGTCCGCTTCCACAGAGAGTGACAGCGTCTGTCCCGCGACGGATTTTTCCAGGCCCCAAAGTGAATCTGGGGTCTCCGTCAGCGTCGGTGGAGAAGGCAGCCAGGGATCTTCTATGCCGCTCACCTGTGCAGTGCGAAGGGCATCGGCATAGCCTGCGAAAATATCATTCAGGCCCGCAGAAGGGTCGATGATTATATTCATTAACCGCAGGAAGAAGGGATTTTCAATCCCCTCTTTGAAAGTAACGTCATCGGTAAAATAGGTGGTTAACGCTAGCTGCAGACGTGACCATTGTTCAGTCATTAGGCGACTCCAGATAAAATATTGCTGCTGCATAGAATAATCGCTTTTATCGACATCAACTGGATGTATGCGTTGGTTTCAGCAAAATCGCATTGTTTCTGCAGCGCTTTGTCATATACCTGCTCCACCTGTTCTTTCCATGCATCAGCGGAGATCAGCTCTTCAATCTCTTGCCATCTTGAGGCTCGCAGGTTGAGGTCCACATAGCTTTTTGTGGCGGAAGGGGTCTTGCTGTACTCGCTGTTCAGCATTCCAAGCAGTTGTGGATTCGTCACCTGAGAACCGTCGGCAGCCACCCACTCCTCAACAATGCGTGGTGGCACCAGCTCATCGCATTGACGAAGAGTGGCGTAAGGGCTTAATGGGTCGCAGCCGGTAATAAGCCAACTCATCTGGAAGAAATAGCGAGGTTCATTTAGTTCTGCGTTAATCATACGTAGCATAGCTACCGAACTGCCCCGTGCGTCCTGATTCAGTAACTGCCAAATCGCATCGACGAAAGGCTGACCGTAACGCAAAGGATAAACCGTTGTCCCATCAATGGCAGAGATACGTTCTGCACTCATTAGATGGGTAGACGGTGGGTTGCCTCCCTCTTTGTCGAAGCTAAGCATGCAGGTCGTCAGAAATGTTTTAAAATCTACCAGCGTCCCAGAACTGCGTTCAGCTAGTTCAAAACTAAAACGCATCCCTTCTTCAGCATTTCCTGATGAACGGAAACGCAATCCTTGAGAGATCCATGGCGTCAGTGCTTTACACTGTTCTGCTGCAATGAGGTCGTCATTACTTAGCTGTTGAGCGAAAAGTGCCGCTTGTGAGACTTCTTCATCCATCGCCAGCAATTTTTCCTGCATGTTGATTTTGTTAGTCTCTCTGACCAAGACGCCATTTTCACCGGGGAATTCTGCAGCAAGGTTTTCCAGCACTTGTGGGCCTTCGAGGAACAGTCTATTCCAGGCATCATCGATATAGTCATCCAGCACAAACTGCAGGCTGGCGATGGTGTTGTTAAACACGCCAATACTGTTCACCAGAATGTCGGCCCACTGATTGCGTAAGCTATCGGCCACATGGTTTTTTAGTATCAGGCTTTGAACTGGTTTGATACCACGCAGGTTGGCGCTGTAGCGGTTGAGACGGCCGAGACGTTGCTCAATTCGGCTGCAGGATCGCGGCAAACCATAGTGAACGGCCAGACGACGTCCTCCGTGGAGATTCAGCCCATCCTCGCCGCTTCTATCGCACAATAGCACCCGAACGGGGTTTTGCGCCTGAGTGAACTGCAGTGGTTGGCTTGGCTGATAGCGTTCTATTGTGTAGTCCAGCAGAATGCTCATCTTTACTGACAGGTGCTGTGCCAGTTCAGGGCGATCGCAGAAGACAATCGCTTTGCCATCTGGAAATTGATTTAGCCAATCATTAAGCGATGCGGCCAGCATATTGTCGATAGCTTGTTGCTCATTTTTAGCCGTCGAGACGATGTGTTCCAGTAAGGCTTGCTCATCCTTGGGCAGTCCCGTTGACTCTGTGAGAATGGCTTTTGCCCGCTGCAGAACACAAATCGGACTGGAAAAGAGATCGTCAATCCAGGCGATGTAGTGCGCTTCTTTTAACGACCAATGCTGGTTTTGCGGCAGTACGGCCATAGAGCGATACTCTTCCAGCAACTCATCCAAGGTGAGTCCCTCGGTTTGCCAGTGAGATTCCCTCACGCCATTCAGACCAGGGAAGAGAAGATCCAGATTCAGGTTTTTGCTTTCATCCTGACTCAGTGCAACCTGACGACGATTTCTCAGCAGACGGTGGTGGATGCGGTAATGCTCGCCAAGATGTAGTCGTATCGCTTTAATACCCGCTTCACGTTCAGGTGTTGGCTGAGAAAATCGTCCAATCAGCGGAAATAATTCCTGGCATAGCATTGCCAACTGATGGTCGTCGGGGAACTGCACCAAAACCTCATCAAGGTTACGGCGAAGACTAATATTAGACACCGATGGAACTAAAGAAGAGAAAACACCGCCAAGGCTTTCACGGTTTTTCACTAGTTCGGTGAATGCATGCAGGTGGTTCTCATCAATCTGGAATACTTCCGGGTTGATACAGTGCAGCATCGATAGGAAGTTGCGCTCATGGCCATGCAGTGGCGTACCGGTAAGAAGCAATGCGTAATGTGCTTTCTGGCATGCTTGTGACATTAGTTTGAAATCATCACGCTGGTCTTCGTCCGTAGACCACGGCCAGTCGGCGATTTGGTGGACTTCATCGATTGTCATCAGGGAAGGTGAGAACCCTCTGCTCAGCAGAAGGCAGGCCTCAGAATAACTACAGATAACAATCCCTTGCACAGAAGCGTCTTGCTTTAACAGGGAGAGCATCGTCGAGACGCCCACGAGCAACTGTTTTAGCTGAAAACGTTCGCCTAATTCTTCCCGCCACTGGCTGACGAGTTGGCTTGGCACGGCGATAAGCATACTGACATGCCCCGCTTCTTCCAGTGCATGTTCACGGATAACCATACCTGCTTCAATGGTTTTCCCAAGACCCACTTCATCCGCCAGAATATATTTCGGCGTTTTATCTTGTAATACTCGCCGTACAACGGCCAGCTGATGAGGTTCCAGTTCGACAGCGCTGCTGGAAATGGATGCTAGACCCCTGCAGGAAGCGCGCTGCTGGATGTAGGTTTTGATAAAAGAGTGTCGACGAGGAAAGAAGAAAGGAGCGTCATTAGCCTGGTAAGCCAGGAAATGTGCAGGATTAATAGGTTTACCGGGCGCTTTGTTCAATACGAAGATCTTATCGATAGGAAGCGTAGTTGAGTCATCTTCGCGAACAATTACTAAAAACTCGCCATTGGGTCGGGAACCGCCAAAGCGGGCGCGGACCCACCGCTGGCTTTGTGGTTCAAGACAGTAAATCACAGTTTCTTCATGGGGGATCGTCGGCGTCAACTTTTCAAGGCTAATTGCAACCTGACGTGTATAGGGGTGTGCGGGTGACTCAAAAAAAGCAACTTTTGCATTGCCTGCCTCGATATCAAGGCTGATGACTTTTCCGATACCTTCAAAACTATCAGAAACAACCAACGACCCTATAGGTAATATGCTCATCATCACAATCCTTGAAATTGTCTTCGCATGTATGTTTTTGTGCGAAAAATGGACAGTCATGGGGTGAAGTAAGCGGTTTCCATGTCTGAACGACACACATAAAGAAGCAAAAGCTCAGTCGATAGTGACAGAATACTGGGATAAATCCCATATTCAAGTGAAAAAAATCAAAGTTTTTAGTAGGTTCACAGATAACAAAGTGATGCGATTAATTCACGATTGAATGATTGATTTCTATAGGTAAAAATATCGTTTTCAACTACTATTTTTAGTATTAATAATATCGGGGTTGAGTTAAGGTGAATTAGATTGATGAGAGCTAGATAGTTAATCCGTTTCAATGCATGAAATATTCTTGTTGCACTAGTTATATATAACAATGAAGTTTTAAAAGGAATTGACCTGCCCCCAGGATTAGATACAACCTTCAGTTAGTAATGTCGGTTGGTTGACCCTGGCCCCGAATATGCTCCAGTCATAATCAGGAATAACCGGCTTCATGTTGGTTGCATGTTCTGGCAACCGGCAGACTTTTCAGCAAATTCGGACGGGGTTATCCAGCCCAGCGCAGAATGAGGACGTCTCTGGTTATAGTGTATGCGCCAGGCTTCGATTTTGCACCGTGCATCCTCCAGCGACATGAACCAGTTTTCGTTCAAGCACTCCTGCCGCAGCCTGTCGTTGAACGACTCCACTGTGGCATTATCCGTTGGCGTTCCCGGTCGTGAGAAGTCTATACGGATCCTTCGCTCATATACCCACTTGTCCAGCATTTTTCCTGCAAATTCAGAGCCGTTATCAGTTTTCAGCAACTGTGGTAAAGGGCATCTGAGCGCAATGGTGTTCAGCATCTCTGCGACCTCCGTTGAGCGCAGGTTCTGGCCCACGCAAATCCCCAGGCATTCGCGCGTGTAGAGATCAATGACCGTCAGCAGACGTAACCGATGCCCGTCAAATAAGGCGTCAGAGACAAAATCCATGCCCCAGACATGATTTGGATACAACCCCTGAGGCTGAAGCTGGGGCTGTCGCCGCTGTGCTGATTTATTTCGATGTGGGCGTTTGAGACGCTGGGACAGACCCTGCTCGCGATAGAGTCGGTAAATGCGTTTATGATTATCCCGCCAGCCCTCCCGCCTGAGCATGACGTGAATCCTGCGGTAACCATAGTGGACCCGGGTTTCAGTGATCTCCCTGATACAAAGGCGGAGCGCGCTGTCGTCTGCCGCCACAGAGCGGTAGCGGAAAGAGCTGCGGCTGATCCGTAGTACAAAACAGATCTGCCGCTCGCTGGCCCCATAGCGTGCCTGCAGGTCCCGGACCCATTCGCGCAGACGTCCCAGCGTCAGTTCTTTTTTGCCAGTACATCCTGCAGCATGGCCTTGTCGAGGCTGAGATCGGCAACCAGCTTCTTCAGCCTGAGATTCTCTTCCTCAAGCTGCCGCATGTGCTTCAGCTCAGAAGGGGAAATCCCGCCGTATTTTTTTCGCCAGGTGTAAAACGTGGCATCGGAGGTGCCCAGCTTACGGCAGACGCCGGGCATGCTCGTACCCAGTTCGGCCTGTTTCAGGGCAAAGACAATCTGCTCTTCGGTGAATCGTGACTTTTTCATCGGCACAACCTCCGCTCAGGGGAGTCGTTGTCATGCCGGAATTCTGTTTCTGAATGGAGCAGGATTTTGGGTCAGGGTCAATATGAAGACATTACTAACATCACGGTGTGTTAATCAACGGGGAGCAGGTCAGAATAGATAGCCAAATTTATATTGGCTATCTAAATAAATTATTATTCACCGCGATAAACGCAACCTGCTGTGCATGTCTCTTTCACGACGACTGCGCTCAGGATCGGGAGTTGTGGTTTAATCTGATTCCAGATCCATTCTGCAAGCACTTCACTGGTAGGATTTTCCAGACCAGGGATGTCATTGAGATAGTAATGATCCAGTCTATCCAACGTCGGTTTAAAAATCGCTTTTAGTTCGGCAAAGTCGATAACCCAACCGGTATGCTTATCAACTTCACCAGTAATCTCAAGGCGCACGACAAAAGAGTGTCCGTGTAAGCGACCGCATTTATGGCCTTCCGGAACATTGGGAAGACGGTGTGCGGCTTCAAAGGTGAAATCTTTGTATAACTTAGTTTTCATGGCGACCTCATTTTTTTGTTATATAGTAACAACAGGGGCCGGGATTTCCTAGCATTTCTGAGTTAGCTACCATTACTCTATTGACCTGCTCCCCGTTGATTAGTAGACCCCGATGTTAGTAATGTCTTCATAAGCCGCATGAGGACATCCACATGAAGAAGCGTTTTTCCGACGAACATAGCATCAGTATTCTCTGCGAGGCTGAAGCTGGGGTATCCGCCCATGAACTCTGCCGCAAGCACGTCATTTCCGATGCAACGTTTTACACTTGGCGTAAGAAGTATGGCGGTATGGAGGTGCCTGAGGTTAAGCTCCTGAAGTCGCTTGATGAGGATAACGCCAGACTCAAGAATCTGCTTGCCGAAGTCATGCTGGATAAGGAAGTGTAAGTATCCCTGCAACCCTTGACATTCACTTTCAAAGATCTTCCGACATACTGAATATGTCCTTTGAGTAGATCACCATGCGCAAAGCCCGATTTACTGAGCACCAGATCATCACCGAATTGAAGTCCGTCGAAGCAGGCCGGACCGTCAAAGATGTGTGCCGCGAAGCGGGAATATCTGAGTGTTCGTACTACAACTGGAAAGCAAAGTATGGCGGCATGGAAGCCTTAGGTATACAACGGGAAGAAACACAGCTAAGCATAATGCCACTCCCTCCACCCCGTTAGCACCATATGCCCATAAAGGAGCCCACCCACAGGCTCCAATATATCCAAACCCCGCTTACCCCAACCCCCCAATCCTCCTCCGAATCTCCTCCTCCGGCAAATCCACGCCGATAAACACCAGCGTGCTCTTGCGCTCTTCCTCAGGCAGCCATTCCCGATCCCAGTCGGCGTTATACAGCCGTTGCACGCCCTGGAAAAGCAGGCGGCGCGGCTCGTCTTCGATAGACAGAATGCCTTTGTAGCGCAGCAGGTTATCGGCGTATTCCAGCAGCAGGCCTTCCATCACGCCGGAGATTTGCATCAGCGGCAGCGGGCGCTCCAGCGTCACGACAATTGAGCGGATGTCGCTCTGCGGCTGCGGGATGCGGCGGAACAGCGGGGCGGGCGGCGTCAGGTTGAGCTTGTCGTTCAGCGTAAAGCCTTCGATGTCGAACAGCACGCTCAGATCGATGTCGCCGTGCGTCACCTTGTAGACCGGCGCGCGGGCGTTCATCCGCTGCAGCCGCTGGATCAGCGCTTCGCAGTCCGGCGCCACGTCGGTTTTGGTCAGCAGGATGCGGTCGGCGTAGCCCACCTGCGCCTGGGCGATGCTGAACTGGCTCAGCTGCTGCTCGGCGTGCGCCGCGTCCACCAGGGTGATGATGCCGTCCAGCAGGAAGCGCTCGCACAGGATTTCGTGCGAGAAAAAGGTCTGGGTAATCGGGCCGGGATCGGCCATACCGGTGCATTCGATGATCAGCCGGTCGAACGCCAGCTGGCCGCTGTCGACGCCGTCCAGCAGATCCAGCAGCGCGTCCGCCAGTTCGTTGGACTTGCTGCAGCAGATGCAGCCGTTGCTCAACGTGGTGATGCGGCTGGCGCGATCGCCGATCAGCGCGTCGTCGATCGGCACTTCGCCGAACTCGTTCTCGATGACCGCGATTTTATAGCCGTGTTCGGCGTTCAGGATGTGGCGCAGCAGGGTGGTCTTGCCGGCGCCCAAAAAGCCGGTCAGGATGGTGACTGCAATGGGTTTCATACGGGTCCTTGTGACTGCGGGTTAACAGCAGCGCATGCCGCCTTTGCCGTCGCCGCCGTAGCGCGCTTGCTGGCGCTCGCGGAAAAATTCTTTATAGGTCATCACCGGCTTGTCCGGGTGGTTGTCTTTCATATGCTGGACGTAGGTATCGTAGTCAGGCACGCCCACCAACATGCGCGCTGCCTGCCCGAGATATTTCCCCGCCTGGCCGAGATTTCCGAACATAAGCCTTCTCCAACTTTACCCTGCATCACTACAGCGCTTGCTTAAGCCTGATATTAGGGGAAGCCGGGGGATGGGGTTCCCGCAGGGATGCCCCACCTCCGGGTCGCCCCGGGTATCTCGATTGCATCGCGCCACACGCCTGGCATCTTGCGATACGCAGGCCGTGCGGCTTTGGGTACTACTTAACGTTTATTATGCAGGGTATCCGTTAAATCACATCAATGCTGGGTCGAAACTTTGACCTCCCCCTCAGTTACGCCGTCGGCGGGCGCGGCCTGCGGCACCGGCACGTAAGGCGTTTCCTGGTCGGTGCGTTTCGGGTTCTTGTGCGCCGCCATCGCGGTTTTCACCCCATAGAAGATGATGCTGTACACCACCAGCAGGAACAGAATGCTCAGCCCGGCGTTGGTGTAGTTGTTCACCACGATGTGGTTCATGTTGGCGATCTGCTGGGCGCTCAGCTCGGCGCCGCCTTCGGCGATCTTGCGTTTGTACTCGCCGGCCAGGAAGAAGAAGCCTTCCAGCTGCGGGTTGTCGCTGAACAGCTTCAGGCCCAGCGCGTAGGTGGTGCAGATCAGCAGCCACACCGCCGGCAGCACGGTCACCCAGATGTATTGGATACGCTTCATCTTAATCAGCACCACGGTGCCCAGCACCAGCGCCACGGCGGCCAGCATCTGGTTGGAGATGCCGAACAGCGGCCACAGGCTCTTCACGCCGCCGAGCGGATCCACCACGCCTTGATACAGCAGGTAGCCCCACAGCCCGACGCAGCCGGCGGTGCCGACGATGCCGGCCACCAGCGAGTCGGTTTTCTTCAGGAACGGCACGAAGTTGCCCAGCAGATCCTGCAGCATAAAGCGGCCGGAGCGGGTGCCGGCGTCCAGCGCGGTCAGGATGAACAGCGCCTCGAACAGAATGCCGAAGTGGTACCAGAAGCCCATGTTGGCGCCCGGAATGATCTGGTGGAACACGTGGGCGATGCCCACCGCCAGCGTTGGCGCGCCGCCGGCGCGGTTCAGCACTGAAGGTTCGCCGATGTCGGTGGCGGTCTGCAGGATCTGTTCCGGGCTGATGACGAAGCCCCAGGAGCTGACCGCCGCCGCCGCATGCACGGTCACGTCCTTCAGCGAAGCCATGATCATCGGCGCGTCTTCGGTACCCAGGCGATGCAGATCCGGCATGGTGATGCCCAGCGCCGCCGGCGGAGTGTTCATGGCGAAGTACAGGCCCGGCTCGATGATGGACGCCGCCACCAGCGCCATGATGGCGACGAAGGACTCCATCAGCATCGCGCCGTAGCCGATAAAGCGCGCGTCGGTCTCATTGGCCAGCAGCTTCGGCGTGGTGCCGGAGGCGATCAGCGCATGGAAGCCGGAGACCGCGCCGCAGGCGATGGTAATGAACAGGAACGGGAACAGGGTACCTTTCCACACCGGGCCGGTGCCGTCGACGAACTGGGTGACCGCCGGCATTTTCAGCTCAGGGTTGAGGATCACGATGCCGATCGCCAGCCCGACGATCACGCCGATTTTCAGGAAGGTGGCCAGGTAGTCGCGCGGCGCCAGGATCAGCCATACCGGCAACAGGGCGGAGACGAACGCGTAGCCGATCAGCGTGAAGGTGATGGTGGTGTCTTTAAAGGTCAGCGCCGGGCCCCAGTACGGGTCGTGCGCCACCACGCCGCCGAACCAGATGGCGGCCACCAGCAGCACGATGCCGATGATTGACACTTCACCCACGCGGCCGGGGCGCAGGTAGCGCATGTAGATGCCCATAAACAGCGCGATCGGCACGGTGGAGCAGACGGTGAACACGCCCCACGGGCTTTCCGCCAGCGCTTTCACCACGATCAGCGCCAGCACCGCCAGGATGATGATCATGATCAGGAAGCAGCCGAACAGCGCGATGGTGCCCGGTATCGGCCCCATCTCTTTTTTGATGATCTCACCGAGCGAGGCGCCGTTGCGGCGCGAGGAGATGAACAGCACCATAAAGTCCTGCACCGCCCCCGCCAGCACCACGCCGCCCAGCAGCCACAGCGTGCCGGGCAGGTAGCCGACCTGCGCGGCCAGCACCGGCCCCACCAGCGGCCCGGCGCCGGCGATGGCGGCGAAGTGGTGGCCGAACAGCACGTTCTTGTTGGTCGGCACGTAGTTCAGGCCGTCGTTGTTGACCACCGCCGGGGTGGCGCGGCCGGCATCCAGCTTCATCACCTTGGTGGCGATGTACAGGCTGTAGTAGCGGTAGGCCACCAGATACACCGCCACCGAAGCGACGACGATCCACAGCGCGCTGATGTGTTCGCCGCGGCGCAGCGCCACCACGCCGAGGCAGGCTGCACCGAGTATCCCCAGCAGCATCCACGGAATGTGCTTTAAAATCCCCTCTCGTTTCATGAGGTATCCTTAATTCCAGTCTGCAAAATATGAATGAACTCATCCGCTTGTAAGAGATGTCAGAGTGGCGCGGTGAGCCGTAGCGTCTTTCCCGAGGTAAGGCGGGTTTAGGAACAGCTCATCATCGCCGAGGGTAAAGGGGGAAGACAGGCGTATTTCGGTCAGCGGTCAGATTCGCCGGGTGAACGGTTGGATTGGCGGGGTGAGCGGTTGGCGGCCTGAACCAGAGAGTCGGCCGCCGGTGGTCTGAGATCAATAAACCTGCCTGCCGTTGATGCCGGCGGGGAAAATGCCGGTGGCGAACAGATGCCCGTTGGCCTGGATCTGGTCGTCGGGCAGCATCTCCAGCGGGAACTCGGCCGCCAGGCAGCTGAGAAAGGCGTTGCGATCGTCGGTGGTGGTAAAGCCGATCAGATCGTAGAACAGCAGCGAGGCGATCAGCTGGCGATGTTCCGGGATGCGCCGCAGCAGCGCCGCCGACGGGAACGGCAGGTGGAAGAAGAACGCGCAGGCGTTCAGCAACCCTTGCTCCTTCAGCGCCTGGGCGCAGGGCAGCAGCTGGTAGTCGTCGATGCAGACGGTGTCGCCGGGGCACAGGTGCTCGCAGGCGATATCGGCAAACCGGCGGTTCAGCTGCCGGTAGGCGCGGTAGTTTTCCGGCGTGAAGTGCGCCTTCTCCGGCTGGTTGTGGAACACCGGCCACAGGCCATCGTGGTAATAGCCCTGATAGTGACGGCGAAACTCCTCGATCGACAGCGGAAAGGTCACCTGATCGTAACCGGCGCGCTGCCGGCAACTGATCGGGCGCTGCGCGAAATTCTGCACGTCGCCGTTCCAGCCGAGCCACAGCCCCGGTTCGGCGTCGGCCGCCAGCGTCTGGCCGGCGCAGGCCAGATCCTTACCGTCGCACTGCTTGTTGGAAATCAGCACCAAACGAGACATTGGGGTCTCCTTATCAGTGAAGGGCGCGGAGGGCGTGCGCCGAACCATCGGCGCGCCAGGGCGCCTGCAGAGCGGGCAGCGTGACGCGCAGGCCGCGCAATGCCGGATGCGCCAGGCAGCAGCGCGTCAGCCAGCTTCCCAGCCCGACTCCGCGGTATTCGGCGCTGACGAACAGTTCGCTCACCGACGCGAAGGTGGCGTAATCGGTCACCATGCGGGCGAAACCGAGCAGGTGGCGCTTGCGGTACAGGCCAAAGCACAGGCCGTGGTGCACCAGGCGCTCGGCCGCCGCCCGATCCGGCAGGCTGAGGAAACGCTGGATCGCCTCGATATCCAACAGCTGCCGATCGGTACTGATATGAAAAACGCCTTTGCGCCAGCAGAGCAGCGGCTGCACGGGCGCCCGTTGCGGTTGCATATTCATGATTATCCTTAGGTTAATGAACCGGGTGGTTACAGCATCCAGCCGAGTTCGGCGGCGGTGACCTGTTCCTCGAAGCGGCGCAGTTCGGCGCTTTTGCAGGTGTGCCACAGGGTGCAAAACGCCGGGCCGAGCAGCTCACGCAGCGGATCGCTGTGGCGGAAAAGCGCCAGCGCCTCCTGTTGGCCGAGCGGCAAGGGTGCGGCGTTGTCGCTCTCGCAGCCGTTGGCGGCGGGCGGCAGCGGCAGCGGGTGTTCCAGCCCGTGCAGCAGGCCGCCGAGCATCACCGCCAGCGCCAGATAGGGGTTGGCGTCGGCGCCGGCCAGGCGGTATTCGATGCGCTGGTTGGCGCTGTCGGCGCAGGGCAGGCGCAGCGCCACCGTGCGGTTGTTGTGGCCCCAGGAGGCGCGCAGCGGCACGTGCATGCCGGGGCGGAAGCGGCGAAACGCGTTGATGTTGGGCGCCAGGATCGCCATCGACGCCGGCATCAGCGCCAGCATGCCTGCCATCGCCTGCTGCATGTTGTCGCTCAGTTCGCCCGGCGCGCCGGTCAGCAGGTTCTCGCCGTGCTCGTCCTGCAAACTGATGTGGAAATGCAGCCCGCTGCCGGCGGCGTGGGCGCAGGGCTTGGCCATAAAGCAGGCGTGCTGGTGATGTTGCTCGGCAATCTGCCGCGTCAGGCGTTTCAGTGCCATGATCTGGTCGCAGGCTTCCAGCACGCGCCGGCTGTGATGCAGATTCAGCTCGTATTGGCCGGAGGCGGCTTCGGCCACCACGCCGGTCAACGGCAGATTTTGCAGGCGGGCGTGCCGTTCGATGTCGCTCAGTAGCGCATGGTGGCGCTCGGGCGCATCCACCGCGAAGCTCTGCGTTGGGTAGGTTTCCGCCTCGGCGGGGCGCTGCGGATCCTGCAGGTAGAACTCCAGCTCGGCCGCCACCACCGGGAAGCAGTTGCGCTCGTGCAGGCGCTTCAGCACCCGTTGCAGCACCACGCGCGGCTCCAGCTCGCAGGCGCCGCCGTCGGCGTTTTGCATCGTCAGCAGCAGCTGGGCGTGGCGTTCGGGATCGCGCGCGCAGGGGCGCAGGGTGCCGGATACCGGCAGGCACAGCCGGTCCGGCTCGCCCGCCCGTTGCCCCAGCCCGCTTTCTTCAATCACCCGGCCGTGCAGATCCAGGGCGTAGATCGACAGCGGGAAGTAGCAGCCTTTTTCCAGCCCAAAGGCTTCGGCGATCGGCAGCCGCTTGCCGCGCAGCTGGCCGTTCAGATCGTGCAGATAAATATCCAGCTGTTCGGTCTGCGGATAGCGCTGCAGGTAGTGTTCCAGCTCTTTGTGGAAGGCGCGCGTTGGCGAAACAGGTAGCTCCGCCAGCAGCGGATTGAAGCCGATGATATTAGCATGCATGGCGTGCTCCAGAACGGCGACCGGTCACGGCCAGAGGCAGGGATAAACGCATGGGACAACTCTCTTGTGAGGCCATAGTGGCGATGTGAAAAGGGTATCTGCGGCGGCAAAAACTGTCTGTAAAAACGCCGTAACGTTAACGGGGCGCGGAATAAAAATGCCGTAAAGAGCGCAGCGGCGTTGGCGGGTTGGCCGCGCCGGCACGGTCTATACTGGCGAAACGGGCCGTTGAAGGAGAGGCAATGATGAAGAGAATAGGGCTGCTTATCGCCGCGCTGGCCGCGTTCAACGCCACCGCGTCTTCCCCGCAGGCGTGGGTCGAGAGCGAAAGGGCGATGCGCGCCGCCTGCCTGAAAGCCAGCGGGCTAAAAAACGCCAGGGTGGAAGGGGCGATCGTTCACTACGGTGATGACGTCGGCTATTCGGCGCTGTTTATCGGCGGGCGCTACCCGCAGCCGTTTATGAAAAACAAGCCGGGCAGGGAGCTGTGCTTATATCAGCGCGCCACGCAGAAGGCGGCGGTGCAGGCGGTGGAGGGGAGCAACGCGTCTGCTCAACCTTGATGCTTGATGAGGTAAATAAAAATACAACCCACGGCGATAATAACGGCCTCTACGAGCAAAAGTATAAAATCCATCACCAGCCACTTCTGTAGCTCAAGAGAGGTGGTTTTTTGCACGAAGTCGTAGGTTTTCGCATCGAGCCAAACCTGATCCCTAATCTTGATTTTTTTCCTCTTCAGGATCCAAAGAAACCACTGTGCCTTTAATGAGATTCCTAGCATGCCGAGTCCGTCGGCAAAGGCGACGTAGGGCGGAATAAAATGTCCGCTGCCGGCGTAACGCTGATAGAACGCGTCAAACTCTTTTTTATGGCACCGGTAGCCAATGAACTGGATGAAGGCGCTTAAAACCAGCAGCGTTAAGCATAATATGACAAGGGTTTTCATTGAGTAGCCTGAATCACGATATTCTCGCTATCATCATAAAGATCAATGCCATGATGAAGAGCACGCCTTCCAGCGCCAAAAGCGTGCCGTTGTTTTTCATCCAGGTCTGCAAGCGTTCAGATGATGAAAGACGAACAAATTCATAGGTCTTGGCGGAAAGATATTGGTTTTTCTTCACCTTGATTTTCTTGCCGCAAAGGATCCATCTGAACCATTGGGCTTTAATGGAAGTACCTAAAGAGCCAAGGCCATCGGCAATCGCGACGTGAGCAGGGACAAAGTGGCCCTGTTGGGTATAGCGTTGATAAAAAACATCGAACTCACGTTTATAGCGACGAGAGTAAATATATTGAACAAGCCAACAAAGTAAGAGCAGCGCGGCTGCAATAAGTGATGCTGTTTTCATAAGCCACCGGCTAAGGTTCAAGGGGCGTTATGCCTTGCTTAAAAAAGCAAAGATACACATCAACGCCAAACACCCCATTTTCAGCACGCTTAAGATGAAGTCTTTTCGAAGCCAGTTTTTGAGGCGTTGAGATGTGTTTTCATTCACGAATTCGTAGGTTTTTGGGCTCAGAAAAGCGTTTTTCCCTATCTTTATTTTTCTGCCATTCAATATCCAACGGAACCATTGCGCTTTGATAGATACACCGAGCAAACCAAGGTTATCCGCGAAGATGACAAATGGAGGCAGGGGGTGGGTGCTTTGCACATAACGTTGATAGAATTCAGAAAATTCGTCTTTATAGCGCCGATAGTAAAAGTACTGAACCAGGGCACTAATCAATGTCAGAGTGAAGAACAGAACGATAGCGATTTTCATTATTCACCAAAAATGAAACCAGTAATGCTGTCGGCGGCTGCACCGCCACCCCAACTGCCAGCTGCGCCACCCAGAGCAGCGCCTGCTATACCACAAGCTAAAATACCGGTACCAAATGTGGAGGCGCCTAAGACGATACTACAAGCTGTCATTGCTAACATCGCACCACCTTCCCCCCCCCCCAAAATCCCCGCCGCAGTACTTGCTGCAAAATGACTGTACCCCTTCACCGCGATCTTGGCGCCCTCCTGTTCGCGGCCGAAGTATCATCTGAAAATACAATGATGGATAGCTTAATGATCGCTACGTAATAGTGTCTTTCCATTATGCTCGATGCTCAAAGTAAAGGTTCTCATGTATTTACGCCTTTCCGTATCGTTATTCATCGAGACGCCGAGCAAGACCGAGTATTCTCCCGCAGCCCAGTTTACTTGCGGATAAGTGACGCATTGCCCTGGTTTCAGTTCAGGCAACGGAGTGACTTCTGGTGAGGTCCAGACGATATGCCATTGCTGTTGTTCCTGTCGTGAGACGATCGCTCCCCGGTTTTGCAGGCTGTCGCCGCTGCGAACACTGTTGATAGGCACAGTAAAGCAAGGTTGGTTGTCTTTTAGCGAGACATCCAACGGATGGTACCAGGGTTGAGTGGATTGACAGCTGTTCAGTAGCAGTGCGCACAGTAACGAGAGATAAAGTCTTATCATGACAAGGTGTTCCGGTTCTTTGGATTGTTCAGGAAAGCTCGCAATACCCATTCATAGCGTTTTTTGATGTCTGGCCCAATAATGCCACTGTAGTTGGTGATTGCTTGAAAGCCATTGCGTCCGAATTTAGTTAGGTAGAAATAGTCTGCAATGATACTTGCCTGTGCCTCCATTCCATAATCGGATAGAAGATGATAATTGGGCAAGGAATACTGATAGGAAACCGCCCAACTAGCCAACCCGCGCAGGCGTACGTTCATGCCTAATTGATATTGCCAGACATGCGCCATTTCATGGATAAACCAATGCTGATCGTAGGCGTTTGCCGTGGCAAAGTCTTCTTGAAAGTGTTTGGGCATAAAATAGAGCGTGCCATTTGGTGTTACGGCCGTATCTTCATGCTGTAAGCCGAAGGGGAAATAGCTGCCGTTATGGACGCGAACGCGGGAGTAATCGACAGCATTTTTGTAGAGCAGTCTGGCTAATGTGATTTCACCGGCCGTAAGTTTTCTGGCGTTTCCGTGAGTTGTGGCCATGGTTTTAATCCGTTAAAACATGAAAAAAACACCATAGCGAAAGTTCAGACATGATTAACCCACTTTGTCACAATCTTTTGCGTTCGCTCACAAGATGGAAAGGCAAATGGATGCTGGGTGCAATCTATTGATTGATATGAAAAATGATTTTATTTCTTTTATATATATTCAAAAATAAAAACGCCGGGTTGTGTGCTTTATTGCCTCGCCAAATCCGTATGTTTTCTTTTCTGGCCGATACTGATGCCGCTGTTCCCGTATCTCGTCGCATTCCATGCTCAAGCCGCAAGGCAATCATCACTGTTTTTTCGAGCAGCCAGGCAAAACGCCAATGGCGGTCTGGAGAAAATTCTATATTCCGGCTTATCGTCTTGTCATAGATTGTAATCTATAATCAGGCGATGCCATGTGGACGGTAATGATAACGAAAGAGTTTACAAGGAGTAACCCATGAGCACCCTAAAACAACTGCTGGCCTCCCGCACCCCGGATAGCCGCCGGCGTATCGAGGAAATGGCCGAAGAGATGCTGTTTGAAGCGCACCTGCACCAGCTGCGGGAAGCGCTGAATATTTCCCAACAGGAACTGGCGAAAACGCTGGGCATTTCCCAGCCTTCGGTCGCGGCCATCGAAGGGCGCGGCAATGAGCTGAAGATTTCGACCCTGAAACGCTACGTGGAAGCGATGGGCGGCACGCTGCGCCTGGACGTTGAGCTGCCGGGCGGCAAGCACGTCGGGTTTACGGTTTAAGCGCAGGCTGCCCACCGCTCCCCGCCATTTCCCGTTCGATCACCGTCGCCAGCGCCTGCGCGGCGGAAGAGAGTTGGTGCTGCGCCAGGCGGATCAGGCCCACGCGCCGTTCGATGATCGGGCCGATCAGCGGCACGCAGACCGCCCCCAGCTCATCCATCTGTTTCTCGCACAGCGCCGGCACCGCGCTGGCGCCGAGGCCGTTGGCCACCATGCGCCCGACCGTCACCAGCTGGTGGCTTTCAAACGCCACCTCCAGCGTTCGCCCGCTGCGGGCCAGCTCCTGCTCCAGCAGCAGCCGCACTGCCGATGGCCGCTGCAGGGTGATGAAATCCAGCGTCAGCAGCTCCTTCCAGCTCACCTGCGCCTTGCGCGCCAGCGCCGAATCCTTCGGCACCACCGCCAGAAAGCGATCGCGGCACAGCGGGGTGAAGTGCAGGGTGTCGCTCGGCTCCGGCTCGAAGGCGATGCCCATCTCCACCCGCCCTTCGCGGATCATTTCAAATACCTGCTCGTTGATGACGTCGTGCACCGCCACGTTGATGCCGGCGTAGCGATCGCGAAACGCCTTGAGGATCGGCGGCAGCGGGTTGCCGGCGAACGACGGCATGGCAGCGATCGCCACCTTGCCCATCTGCAGGGTGAAGCGCTGGCGCATCGCCTCTTCCGCGTTATCCCAATCCGCCAGCAGCTGGCGCGCCATCGGGAAGAAGGTTTCCCCCTCCGGCGTCAGCGTCACCCGGCGGGTGGTGCGCAGCAGCAGCGGCCCGCCCAGCGCGTCTTCCAGCCCACGGATCGCCAGGCTGAGCGCCGGCTGAGAAATATTCAGCCGCTCGCTGGCCTGGGCGAAGTTCAGAGTGTGAGCTACCGCTAAAAACGCGCGTAACTGTTTGATGCTCATTTTCATTTTGGCTGGCGTTAACTCTTTGTTAATTGTCGGTTAACGACTGATTAATAAAAATTATAAATGAATGCGGCATAAAAACAAAATTAACAAATCATTTTTGTGACCTGAAGATGCCCTCACGCAAGCCAGGGCATTTCGCCCTGCGCCGCAACATGCAGGGGCAACGATATGGCAGGGCTCGACAAACGCGTCGGCAGCTACCAGGAAGCGCTGGCAGGCCTGACGGACAACATGACGGTGCTGGCGGGCGGCTTTGGCCTGTGCGGCATCCCGGAAAACCTGATCGAAGAGATCCGCCGGCGCGGCGTGCGCGGGTTGACGGTGGTCTCCAACAACTGCGGCGTCGACGGGTTCGGCCTCGGGCGGCTGCTGGAAACCCAGCAGATCCGCAAGGTGGTGGGATCTTACGTCGGCGAAAACGCGCTGTTCGAGCAGCAGGCGCTCAGCGGCGAACTGGAGGTGGATCTCACGCCGCAGGGCACGTTGGCGGAGAAGATCCGCGCCGGCGGCGCCGGTATCCCGGCGTTCTTCACCGCCACCGGTTATGGCACGCCGATCGCCGAAGGCAAAGAGGTGCGCGAGTTCAACGGCCGCCCTTACATCATGGAAACCGCCATCACCGGCGATTTCGCCATCGTTAAAGGCTGGAAGGCCGATCACTTCGGCAACGTCATCTACCGCCACACCGCACAGAACTTCAATCCGCTGATGGCGACCGCCGGGCGCATCACGGTGGTGGAAGTGGAAGAGATCGTCGCGCCGGGCGAGCTGGATCCGGCGGCGATCCACACCCCCGGCATCTACGTCGATCGGCTGATCCAGGGCACCTTCGAGAAGCGTATCGAACAACGCACCCTGCGGGCATAAGGAGAATTCGCATGCTTACCCGTGAACAAATGGCGCAGCGCGTGGCGCAAGAGCTGCGGGACGGTTACTACGTCAACCTGGGCATCGGCATCCCGACGCTGGTGGCCAACTACGTGCCGGCGGGCATGGACGTGATGCTGCAGTCGGAAAACGGCCTGCTGGGGATGGGCGAGTTCCCGACCGAGCAGCAGCTGGACGCCGACATGATCAACGCCGGCAAGCAGACGGTCACCGCACGCCTCGGCGCGTCGATCTTCGATTCGGCGCAGTCGTTCGCCATGATCCGCGGCGGCCATGTCGATCTAACCGTGCTGGGGGCGTTTGAAGTGGACGTTGAGGGCAACATCGCCTCGTGGATGATCCCCGGCAAGATGGTCAAGGGCATGGGCGGCGCGATGGATCTGGTGGCGGGGGCGGAGAACATCATCGTGGTGATGACCCACGCCTCGAAGGGCGGCGAGTCCAAGCTGCTGCCGCGCTGCACGCTGCCGCTGACCGGCGCCAACTGCATCCGCAAGGTATTGACCGATCTGGCCTATCTGGAAATTGAAGACGGCGCCTTCGTGCTGCGCGAGCGCGCGCCGGGCGTCAGCGTGGCGGAGATTGTCGCCAAAACCGCCGGCCGGCTGATCGTGCCGGAGCAAGTGCCGGAAATGCGTTTCTGAGACGGAGGTGAATGTGCAACAACGTGAAGTGGTGATCGTGGCGGCAACGCGCACGCCGGTCGGCAGTTTTCACGGCGCGCTGGCGCCGTTGACGGCGGTGGAACTGGGCACGGCGGCGGTGCAAGGGCTGCTGGCGCAAAGCGGGGTGGCGCCGCAGCAGATCGATGAAGTGATCCTCGGCCAGGTGCTGACCGCCGGCTGCGGGCAGAACCCGGCGCGCCAGACCGCGCTGAATGCCGGGCTGCCCGTGACGACGCCGGCGCTGACCATCAACAAGGTGTGCGGCTCTGGTTTGAAGGCGGTGCATCTGGCGGTGCAGGCGATCCGCAGCGGCGACGCCGAGGCGGTGATCGCCGGCGGCCAGGAGAGCATGAGCCAGTCGCCTTACCTGATGGCCGGCGCGCGCGCCGGCCTGCGCCTCGGTCACGCACAGATGGTGGACAGCGTGATCCACGATGGCCTGTGGGATGCCTTCAACGACTACCACATGGGTATCACCGCCGAGAACCTGGCGGAGAAATACGCCATCAGCCGCGCCGAGCAGGACAGCTTTGCGCTGCGCTCGCAGCAGAAGGCGCAGGCGGCGCAGCAGGCCGGGCGTTTCGCGCAGGAGATCACGCCGGTGACGGTGCCGAAGCCGAAGGGCGAAGCGTCGCTTGTTAAGCACGACGAACAGCCGCGCGACACCAGCCTGGAAGCGCTGGCGCGGCTGCGTCCGGCGTTTCGCAAGGAGGGCACGGTGACCGCCGGCAACGCCTCGTCGCTCAACGACGGCGCCGCCGTGGTGTTGCTGATGAGCGCGGAAAAAGCCGCCGCGCTGCGCTTGCCGGTGCTGGCGCGCATCGCGGGTTACGCGTCGTCGGGCGTCGATCCGGCGATCATGGGCATCGGCCCGGCGCCGGCCACTCGGCGCTGCCTGGAGAAAGCCGGCTGGCGGCTGGAGGAGGTCGATCTGATCGAAGCTAACGAAGCCTTTGCCGCGCAGGCGCTGGCGGTGGGCAAAGAACTGGGCTGGGAGGCGGAGCGGGTCAACGTCAACGGCGGGGCGATCGCGCTGGGGCATCCGATCGGCGCGTCCGGCTGCCGCATTTTGGTGTCGCTGCTGTACGAAATGCAGCGCCGCGGGGTGAACAAGGGGCTGGCGATGCTGTGCATCGGCGGCGGGCAGGGCGTGGCGCTGGCGGTAGAGCGCCCGTAAACAACCGAGGAGGGCACGATGCAGTCATCTGACTATGCGGTACTGGGCGCCGGATTGATGGGGGTGGGCATCGCCACCCACTTTATTCGCCACGGCCATGAGGTGCTGCTGTATGACCCGGATCCGCAGCGCCGGGTGGAGGCGCCGGCGGTGGCGAGCGGCATTCTGGCCGAGCTGAGCGACGTCGGGCAGTTTGATAACGCTGAGCGCGATGCGGCGCTGGCGCGCCTGCGCGTGACCGGCGATCTAAACGATGTGGCGCGCGCCCGGCTGCTTATCGAGGCGATCCCGGAACGGCTCGAGCTGAAGCATGCGCTGTATGAGCAGTTGGAAGGGCTGATCGCCGACGACGCGGTGATTGCCAGCAACACCAGCGGCCTGCCGCCGGACGAGCTGGCGGAGCGCATGACCCACCCGCAGCGCCTGCTGATCGCCCACTTCTGGCACCCGCCGCACCTGATCCCGCTGGTGGAGATCGTGCCCGGCCGCGCCACCGAGCCGCGCCATCTGGCGGCGGTGCAGGCGCTGCTCGGCGGGATGGCGCTGGAGGCGGTGCTGCTGGAGCGCGCCGCGCCGGGGTTTGTCGGCAACCGGCTGCAGTTTGCGGTGCTGCGCGAGGCGCTGCACATCGTCCACAGCGGCATCGCCAGCGCCGAGGTGGTGGATCAGGTGATGCGCGCCTCGCTGGGGCGGCGCTACGCCATGGTCGGCCCGCTGGAGGCCGCCGACATGACTGGGCTGCCGACGGTGGCGGACATCGCCCGCCACCTGTTCCCGGAACTGGCGACCGGCGACGAGATGATGGCGCTGGTGGAACAGCGGCTGCAGCGCGGCGATACCGGCCAGCGCAGCGGCCGGGGATTTTATCTTTGGGATGACGCACGCAGGGAACGCATTCAACGGCGACGGGCGCATCAGCTGCGCTTTGCGCTGAAACCGTAATTTCGCACTCCGTACCTGACAATAACAACGATACTGAGGTGACCGATGAGCGTTTTGATTGCCCTGGCAGCACTGGGATTACTGATGCTGGCCGCCTACCGCGGCTACAGCGTGATTTTGTTCGCCCCGATCGCCGCGCTGGGCGCGGTGCTGTTGACCGATCCCGGCGCGGTGGCGCCGACCTTCACCGGGCTGTTTATGGAGAAGATGGTCGGCTTCGTGAAGCTCTACTTCCCGGTGTTCCTGCTGGGGGCGGTGTTCGGCAAGTTGATCGAGCTGTCCGGCTTTTCCCGTTCAATCGTCGCGGCGGCGATCCGCATTCTCGGCCGGCGTCACGCCATTCCGGTGATCGTGCTGGTGTGCGCGCTGCTGACCTACGGCGGGGTGTCGCTGTTCGTGGTGGCGTTCGCGGTCTATCCGTTTGCCGCCGAGCTGTTCCGCCAGAGCGGTATCCCCAAGCGGCTGATCCCGGCCACCGTGGCGCTCGGCGCCTTCTCCTTCACCATGGACGCCTTGCCCGGCACGCCGCAGATCCAAAACATCATCCCGACCAGCTTCTTCGGCACCAATGCCTGGGCCGCGCCCTGGCTGGGGCTGATCGGCTCGCTGTTCATCATCGCGGTCGGTCTGCTGTATCTTGAACGCCAGCGGCGCAAGGCGCAGCTGAAGGGAGAAGGGTATGGCACCGATCTGCTGAACGAGCCGGAAACCCCGGACGACATCAACCTGCCGAACCCGCTGATCGCCATCCTGCCGTTGATTTTGGTCGGGGTATTCAACCTTGGCTTCACCCATTGGATCCCGCAGTGGTACGGCGCCAGCCACGAGCTGACGCTGCCGGGGCTGGCCAAGCCGATCGCCACCGACGTGGCGAAGATCACCGCCATCTGGGCGGTGGAAGCGGCGCTGGTGTCGGGTATTCTGCTGGTGGTGGTGTTCGGCTTTCGCAATCTTCGCGGCCGGCTGGCGGAAGGCAGCAAGACGGCGGTCGGCGGCGCGATCCTGGCGGCGATGAACACCGCCTCCGAATACGGCTTCGGCGCGGTGATCGCCGCGCTGCCGGGCTTTTTGGTGCTGTCGCAGGCGCTGTCGGCGATCCCCAACCCGCTGCTGAACGAAGCGATCAGCGTCACCCTGTTGGCCGGCATCACCGGATCGGCCTCCGGCGGCATGAGCATCGCGCTGGCGGCGATGTCCGACAGCTTTATCGCCGCCGCCCATGCGGCACAGATTCCGCTGGAGGTGCTGCACCGGGTGGCCTCGATGGCCAGCGGCGGCATGGACACCTTGCCGCACAACGGCGCGGTGATCACCCTGCTGGCGATCACCGGCCTCAGCCACCGGCAGGCCTACGGCGGCATCTTCGCCATCACCCTGATCAAGAGCGCCGCGGTGCTGTTCGTGATCGGCGTGTTCTACCTGACCGGCATTGTTTAAAGGAGCGATACCATGAGTGTACAAGGCAAAACCGCGCTGGTGACCGGCTCGACCAGCGGCATCGGCCTTGGGATAGCGTCCGTGTTGGCCGCCGCCGGCGCGCGCGTGATCCTCAACGGCTTCGGCGACGTGGAGCAGGCACAAGCGCAGGTCGCGCGGCTGGGCGCCGCGCCGGGGTATCACGGCGCCGATCTCGGCGATGCGGCCCAGATAGCGGACATGATGCAGTATGCCGAACGTGAGTTCGGCGGCGTGGACATTCTGGTGAACAACGCCGGCATTCAGTATGTGGCGCCGCTGGATCAGTTCCCGGTGGAGAAATGGAACGCCATCCTCGCCATCAACCTGTCGGCGGTGTTCCACACCTGCCGATTGGCGCTGCCGGGGATGCGCGAACGCAACTGGGGGCGCATCATCAACGTGGCGTCGGTGCACGGGCTGGTGGCGTCGAAAGACAAGTCGGCCTATGTGGCGGCCAAGCACGGCGTGGTGGGGCTGACCAAGACGCTGGCGCTGGAGACCGCGCGCACGCCCGTCACCTGCAACGCCATTTGCCCCGGCTGGGTGCTGACGCCGCTGGTGCAGCAGCAGATCGACAAACGCATTGCCGCCGGGACCGACCCGCAGCGGGCGCGCGATGAGCTGTTGGCGGAGAAGCAGCCTTCGCAAGAGTTCGTTACGCCAGAGCAGCTCGGCGAGCTGGCGCTGTTCCTGTGCAGCGATGCGGCGGCGCAGGTGCGCGGCGCCGCCTGGAACATGGACGGCGGTTGGCTGGCGCAGTAGTGAATTCTCTCTCGGAGCGTGCAATGCGCTCCGTCGTTATTTCCCGCCATGAGTTAATTCCCCTGCGTGACGGTTTACCTGCGGCAATAATATTTATTTGTTATTTGCTATTTTTATTCCCGGATAATCACGCCGGTTTATTTTGTGTGAAACGTGCGGATTGGTTTATTTTGTGCTGCGGTTATTACATTATTTTTCTTCGCGTTACAGATGAACACGTTTTTGCTGAAATTAAATCCAACCTGAAATAATGACAGGTTATGGCGTGAATTTTTATATCTTGCGTGCGCTGTTCACATCGGTTAATTATTTCTGCGTGGCTTAAGACCACCGTGTTTATAACAATAATTTTTTCGGGCAGGGGTAATAATGAGAAAAAATACAACGCCAATATTCATTGGCGGCGTCTTGCTGTCGGCGTTATCCGCCGGCGCACAGGCCGAGATCACCATTCTGGATAAAAACCCGCAGAGCAATGTGTTGCTGGCGCCGCTCAGTATAAAAGTGGGCGGCAGCATTCGCCCCGAGTGGATCTTCAACAACGGCCCGGAGCCGGGCTATGACAAAAACGGCCACGACGGCGGCACGCGTTTTCGCTTCAGCGGCGACTATGCGCTGACGCAGGATACCTCGATCATCGGCTATTACGAGTGGGGCGTCGATCTGGCGCACGCGCTCAGCTGGGACGGGCACTATAACAAAGACGGCAAGCGCGACTATCAGCGCCAGCTGTACGCCGGTTTCAAAGACGATCGTTACGGCACCCTGACCTACGGCCATCAATACGGCATCTATTATTCGGTGGTCGGCATCAAAAGCGACGTCTGGGATAACGATGGCCATGCGGGCGGCACCGGCATCGGTATTTCCGGCGACTACGACGGCGGCAATAAACCGAAAAACAGCATCAAGTACACCAATGATTTCGGGCCGGTGACGCTGTACGCCAACTATTTATTACCGGAAGACGATCTGCACACCGCGGATAACCTGATTTATCGCCGCAAGGGCGGGGGCGGGCTGGGCTTCGATTATAAGGTGACGAAAGATTTCACCTTCAGCGCGGCCTACAGTTATACCGACGCGAAGATCAAAGACAATCTGTACAGCGAAAAGGATTATCACCAGCAGCTGTCCGGCACCGCGTTGACCTGGCAGCCGAACAACTGGTACATCGTCGGCACCGCCAGCTACTACAAAGACTATGTGCCAAGCACCCGCCAGCGCACGCTGTCGCACTTCTTCGCCGGTGACGGCTACGGGCTGGAAGGCTTCGTCGGTTACACCTTCAATATCGACAAGCCGTTCCTCAAATCGATCCAGCCTTACGTGGCGGCGGACTCGCTGCGGCTGAAAGGTGACGAGGCGTATCACGCCAACCACGTTTACCTCGGCGCGGGCACCACCATTGGTTACGGACTGTCGGTGTATGTGGAGCGCACGCTGGCCAACAGCAGCGACAACGAGCCGGACTCCACCTGGATTACGGTGTTCTACGACTTCTGATTCTCACCTGCTTCAAGCCGGCGCCTGCGCCGGCTTTTTCACATGGTAATTGCGCCGCCCAGGGTCTCTCCAGAGGCGTTTCGCTCCGCCAGGTAGCGCGCCGGCGGTTTGCCTACCGCCTTTCTGAACATGGTGACGAAGCCACTGGCGCTCTCGTAGCCCAGATCCAGCGCCACCGTCTGTACGCTCTCGCCCTGCGTCAGGCGCTGCAGCGCCAGCATCACATGCAGCTGGCGCCGCCAGTGGCCGAAGCTCATGCCCATCTGCTGTTGCAAGGTGCGGCTGAGGGAGCGCTCGCTCATGCCGATGCGCTGCGCCCACTGCCCGAGGGTGGATTTGTCCGCCGGGCTGCTCAGCATGCCTTCGGTCAACTGCCGAATGCGTGCGTCGTCGGACACCGGCAGATGCAGGTTCTCGATCGGCGCGGCCGCCAGCTGGTCCAGCAATACCGCCGTCAGGCGCCCCTCGGCGCCCTGTTCGTCGTAGAGCGGCTCGAAGGTGCTGGCCTGCAGCAGCAGCTCGCGCAGCAGCGGCGAGACCGACAGCGTGCAGCAGTTCTGCGGCAGACCGGCGGCGGCATGTTGATCGACGAACAGGCAGTAGGCCTCGGTGGAGCCGGCGCCCTGAGCGTTGTGCAACACGTTGCCCGGCATCCACAGCGCGCACTGCGGCGGCACCAGCCACAGCCCGTTTTCCACTTCGCAGCGGATCATGCCGCGTACCGTGTAGATCAGCTGCGCCTTCTGATGGCGGTGCGGCTCGACTTCCCAGTCCTGTTCGAGGGTCGAACCTTGCAGGGCAAACAGCGGGCGCGGCACCTGATCGATATCCAGACAGTGGCGGGGGATCTGTACTTTCATGAGAACAATTCTCAATTTGGCGGAATTGAAAAGTATTATGTCCTGATTGCGCAATGTGGTCTAGCGCCGGTGCCGATAAAGTAAGCGCCAGTCCTAAACCATTTCCTGAGGAAACTGATTATGTCATTGGATACCGCCGATTTTCCGCTGGTATGGATGCGCCAAAACGGGCGCGATACCCAGGCCGAACTGGCCGAATTCAGCGCGCTGCTGGCGCGCGCCGAACCCTTTGTCCTGATGACCGACCGCAGCGTCGGCGATGAAGAACAAGAACATGACCGCGATGCCCGCACCCAGGTCGCGCTGTGGAAGCGCGATAACCGCGAGGCGCTGAAGCTGTGGGTGAAAGGCATGATCATGCTGGAGCCGGACGACGCCAAACGCACGGCGGCGGAAGAATTCGCCGAATACGGCGCCAAGTTCTGGGGCTATCCGGTGCTGGTGGCCGCCGATGAAGCCGCAGGGCGGGTATTGGCGCAGACGTTATTGTTAAAATAAGGGGAATACCATGCACCAGCAACAGGTGATTGAACAGCTGCTGGCCTGGATCGAGCAGAGCCTGGATCAGCCGCTGACGCTGGACGACATTGCTGCCAAGTCCGGCTACTCCAAGTGGCATTTGCAGCGGATGTTCAAGCAACATACCGGCCATATTCTCGGCACTTACGCCCGCCGCAGAAGGCTGACCGCCGCCGCGCGCGAACTGCGCCTGACCGGCACCAGCGTGGCCTGCATCGCCGATACTTACCAGTTCGATTCGCAGCAGACCTTCACCCGTTGCTTCCGCAAACAGTTCGGTCTGCCGCCGGCCAGCTATCGCCGCAGCCAGGATTGGTCGAGCTACGGCCTGCAGCCGCCGCTACGGCTGACCGAAACGCCGTTGCCGCAGGCCGACATCGTGACGCTGCCCGCCATGCAGCTGGTGGGCAACACCCAGCGCCGTAGCTTTACGCTGGGGCAGTTGGCGGCCTCCAAGTGCGAGCTGCGCCGCCACGCCTGGCGGCAGCTGCTGCAGCCGCAGGCGCTGCCGGAGGTGGTATACGGCCTCACCAGTCTGGAGGTCGACAGGCAACGCCGGGGTAATCCGCGCATGGCCTATACCGCCGCTCTGCCGGACGAAGGGGCGATGGGGGAGCGGGTGACTATCGAACAGGGGGAGTATGCCCGTTTCACCTATCAAGGGCAGGCGGAAGGGTTACAAAACTTTATCGTGCGGCTGTACGACACCGCGATGCCGCAGATGAACGCCGTCCGCCGGCCGGGGCAGGATATTGAGCGTTTCTACCCGGCGCAGGAGGGCAGCTGCCCGCTCGGCGGCGCGGCGATCCGCTGCGAATATCTGATCCCTATTCGGCGGGTGGAAGCGTTGGCCGCCGCCGGTTAGGCGGCGGTTCTCGCAAAAAGTCGCCTTCGTGGCGCGTCAGGTTACAAAAAATTGCGATATTACATCGGTAATGGTTCACACTTTGATTGATGTGCACATATAATGCGCATCCGGTCAAATCCCCCCTGGTTTTTCAGGCCGCAGCGCCGTTGGCTGCCGGCTGAAATGCAATGGGGTAAAGTGGCCGTAGAAACCGATACCCATAATCGCCAGTGGCCTTGACCAACACGAAGATGAAAATGAGCATTCGCGCGTTATTAACCCTGTTTACGGCACTGGTTGCATTCAGCCAGGCTGCCTTCGCCGTCGTCTACCCGCTGCCGCCAAAAGACAGCCGTTTGGTGGGCGAGAATATCCAAATCACCGTACCGGAAGACAGCAAACTGCCGCTGGAAAGCTTCGCCGCCCAGTATCAGATGGGGCTGAGCAACATGCTGGAGGCCAACCCGGGCGTGGATCCGTTCCTGCCGAAGGCCGGCAGCACCCTGACCATCCCGCAGCAGCTGATCCTGCCGGACGCGCCGCGTGAAGGCATCATCATCAACAGCGCCGAGATGCGTCTGTACTACTACCCGAAAGGGTCTAACACCGTGGTGGTGCTGCCGATCGGTATCGGCCAGCTGGGTAAAGACACCCCGCTGAACTGGACCACTACCGTACAGCGCAAGAAAGACGGCCCGACCTGGACGCCGACCGCCAAGATGCGCGCCGAATATGCGGCCGACGGTGAAATCCTGCCTGCGGTGTTCCCGGCCGGCCCGGATAACCCGATGGGGCTGTATGCGCTGTATGTTGGCCGCCTGTATGCCATTCACGGCACCAACGCCAACTTCGGCATCGGCCTGCGCGTGAGCCACGGCTGCGTGCGTCTGCGCGCCGACGACATCAAGTACCTGTTCGAGAAAGTGCCGGTCGGCACCCGCGTGCAGTTCATCAACGAACCGATGAAAGCCACCGTCGAGCCGGACGGCTCGCGCTACGTGGAAGTGCACAACCCGCTGTCGGCCAACGAAGAGCAGCTGCAATCGAAAGATCCGGTGCCGCTGACCATTTCCGCGCCGGTCGGCAAAGTGCTGATGGACGCCGGCGTCAACCAGAGCGAAGTGGACGCGGCGATCAAGGCCCGTTCCGGTATGCCGGTGAAAGTGAACTGATCGCCTCGGGCTTCAGTGAACGCGATAAAAAGACGCCTGCGGGCGTCTTTTTTTATGCGGTTTTGATAGGGACTCAATTGAGCGTAGGCGCAGCGTTACAGAACGCTCTGCGCTTGCTCTAAACGCCATCATGGAACTTCATGGCTATATAATAGATGAAGTAGGCCAGAACAAATCCAATGCAAGAAAAAACTGCGTAAACAATATGATATGAAGAGTCAGAGAGCAGCGTGAAATAGGCGATGCATAGCAAGGTCATGGTAATGACGGCATAGCTAATCCCTATGATGACTCTTGACATGAGCACTGAAAAAACCTTCATTTCGACACCTTTTTAAAAAATAGCTCGGTAATGCGGTCAAACTCGCCTCTGTTTTTTCGCCAAATTTCTATCGCTTGTTCAAATGGCTTTGTTTTGGGTTCTACCAGAAAATATAAGAGATCCAAATTCCCCGCACGCCTTAAGTTATCGTAAATTTCAGGATTTCGCTGTCGTAACTGGCGTGAGGTGTGGATGGCCCTTGAGTTCATAGCACCGAGGGTTAGCAGTGATGTTAGGGCATAACCTGTTGCGAGGCGAATAACCATCCTTTCGGAAAGCACCGCCCCTAAGTTAACCATCAAAACCTGATTGCTTACAAACCTGCCTGCAATTTTCCCGGAGCCTTTTTCAACCCACCTTTTGACTTTCTCTACATCGACTTTTTTCAGATATTCGTCAACGACAAGTTTTACGATTTTGGTCAGTGAGTGTTGGTTAGCAAGTCCAGCTTTAATGAGGCGAAGCATTCTTTCTGTGTCATATCGATTTATGGAGCGGCTATCTGTATTGATAAAATCATATGCTAGGTATCCCATATCAACGGGAAAGGAGATGGCCCCTTCGATAAAACCGCCAAAGAAATTACTTTTTGAATTTACAGCGTTCGCCATCTCTTGGGCGATTTCCTTCGCACCTTTTGCCATGACTCAACTCCCTTTTGCTTATCGTCCGGCGATAGTCTACTTAACTGAACTGCCTTTCTCTATACGGGAACGACTTATTCGATTTGCTGAATTGTATCGTAATCGTAGGGGAGTGCGCTGGATTGCAGCCCCAAGAGATCAAAGCCTTGCGTGAGCAGTTACGTTTAAGCCAACCGGTTTTTGCCCGGTATCTGAATACCAGCATGTCGCTCAAGCTGCTTTCGATCGTACGCAAACATGGGCTTCAGGTCTTGTTGTAGTGACCGTTTTGGTTGTCACTATTCTCACATTTACCTCTCTGCCCTTGTCTCTCTGAAATACCCATACGGCAATTATTCCAATAAAAACTATCGCTTATTAATAAGTTATATCTCCTCCGTCATCACCTATCATTGAAAAAATTCTCGCAAAAAATCCACACTGTGAAAATAAGATCACACAAGCGTAACAAAAGGTAAACAAACCCCTCCTATATTGGCTGCTTCGCTTTTGGGAGGGAGTGTCATGCGTAACTGGAACGAACCGAAAAAGAATAAAGCGCACATCGAGCTGATCCCGATGATCGACGTGATGATGTTTTTATTGGTGTTTTTCGTCTTGATTAGCCTGAACGTCATTCCGGCGCTCGGGCTGAAAACGCAGCTGCCGTCTGCCGGCAGCGCGCAGCAGCTGAAACCGCAGAAAAAAGCGATCGTCACGCTGGGGGCCGACGAACAGCTGCAGCTGGATGGCCAGCCGATTGCGCTCGACGCGTTGGTCAACACGCTGAAGCAACAGCAGCAGGCCAACCAGACCACCACCATCATCGTCAACAGCGACAAGGGCGTGGCGGTCGAGCGGCTGGTGGCGGTCATGGACAACCTGCGCCAGGGCGGTTTCCTCTCCGTCTCCATCGCGACACGGAAGCTGTGACATGTATCTGCTCTATCGCTCACGTCATCTTTTCAGCTGGCTGCCGGCGTTGATTGTCGCCGGTTGCCTGCTGTTCGCCAGCCAGCAGGCGGCGCTGAAGATCCAGCCGCGCTACGACGAAACCGCCATCGAACTGGCGCTGGTGGAGCCTGAACCGGCGCCTGAACCCCAACCGGAAACGCCGCCGGAGCCCCAGCCCGAACCGCCGCCGCCCGAGCCGGAGCCGATCCCCGAACCGGTGGTGCCGGCGCCGGAACCGATCGTGGAAGCCAAGCCGGTGCCGAAACCGCAGCCGAAGCCCAAGCCCAAACCGGTGAAAGAGAAAGCCAAACCGGTAGAGAAGCCTAAAGCGACGCCGGCGCCTGCCGCCCCGCGCGCGCTGGTGAGCAAACCGGCGGCGCAGCCCGCACCGGCCGCCCCGGCGGCGCCGAAGGTGAACGCGCAGGCGATTGAAAACGGCTATCTGCTGGCCTTGCGCCGCGAGCTGGAACAGCGCAAGCGCTACCCGAGCGGGCGCCAGGCCTCGCTCGAGCGCCCGCAGGGCAACGTCGAAGTGTGGCTGGAGGTCGATCGCAGCGGGCGGGTGCTCTCTTCCGGCATCGCCAACAAAGCCGCCAGCATGCTGCTGAACCGCGCGGCGATGAGCAGCCTGCAAAGCATCAGTTCAGTGAAGCCGTTCCCGAGCGAGGCGTTCGCCGGGCAAACAACCAAAAGATTTACCGCAACGTTCAATTATCAGGCGCCTTAGCGCAAGGGTTAATCGTTTGATTTTTATGGGATGCACACAATGAAATCGTTTAATCGTTCTGGGATCTATCTGGCGGTGATGTCGGCGATGCTGCCGGGCGCCGCGCTGGCGGCCGACGCCACCGATGTCGGCACCATCAGCGTCAAGGGGCAGTCGCTCGGCGGCGGCATGATGGTGCAGGATGACAGCGCCAAGGCGCGTTCTACCGTCACCAAAGAGGCGATGGACAAAATGCCGTCGGCGGCCAACGCCATCGACAAGCTGAAATACACGCCGGGCCTGAACGTCAACAGCAACGACGCCAGCGGCCTGAGCGGCGTGGACTACACCATGCGCGGCATGAACTCGGATCAGATCGGCCTGTCGATGGACGGCATTCCGATCAACGACTCCGGCAACTACGCGGTGTACCCGAACCTGCTGGGCGATGCGGAAAACCTGGAGGAGGTGTTCGTCACCCAGGGGTCTTCCGAAGCGGACGGCCCGCACATCGGCTCCAGCGGCGGCAACATCGGCCTGGTGACGCGCCGCCCGGCGAAAGACTTCGGCGGTTTCGTCAAGCAGACGCTGGGCAGCAACAGCCTGAGCAAAACCTTCGCCCGCCTGGACACCGGCGAGTACAACGGCTTCAGTAACTGGCTCTCCTATTCGCACACCGAAGCGAAGAAGTGGCGCGGCGAAGGGCGACTGTACTCCGACAAGTTCGAGATGAACTCGCTGTATGAAGACGGCAACGGCAACAGCAGCAATCTGGTGATGAAGTACAACCGCCAGAACAACACCAACTACAACACTCTGAGCAAGGCGCAGTTCCAAAACGACGGCCGTGACACCGACTACGCCACCACGCCGGAGTACAACAACAAAGGGCAGTTGAACAAGTATTACAAGATTGAACGCAACCCGTTCGAAAACTTCACGCTGTCGTTCACCCAGAAGCTGCAGCTGCGCGATAACCTGTCGCTGACCCTGCAGCCGTATTACTACTGGGGCAACGGCGGCAGCTTCAACGGCCAGACGGCCTCGGTGTTGTCCAACACCTCCAGCAAGGCCGGGCAGTACGATCTCAGCAACCTGAAATCCAACACCTACTACCGCCCGTCGTGGACCCAAACCTGGCGGCCGGGCATCACCACCAAGCTGAAGTGGGACATCAACGAGCAGCACAGCCTGGACATCGGCTACTGGTATGAGCGCGCACGTCAGCTGCAGACTCAGCCGTTCATCAGCATCAAGGGCGACGGCAACCCGTCGCAGATTTGGGGCCAGCCGGGCGGATCCGATCAGGTGAAGGACGCCAACGGCAACACCGTTCAGGGGCGCAACCAGTACACCATCACCCCGGCGCAGAAGGTGTGGCTGCAGGACACCTGGTTCGCCACGCCGGACTGGACCTTCGTCGGCGGCCTGGCCTATCAGTACGTGGAGCGCAAAGGGGACAACCGCGGCAGCCTGTACAACGTGCCGGAGAAGCGCAAAGCCACCTATCATGAATTCCTGCCGAACTTCAGCGCCAGCTATAAGGTGAATCAGGAAAACCAGGTGTTCTACAACCTGACGCGCAACATGCGCACACCGCCAAACTACGTGCTGTACAACGTCGGCGACTCTCTCAGCACCAAGCCGGAACTGAGCTGGAACCACGAACTGGGTTGGCGTTTCCAGCAGGAAGACATGCTGCTGAGCGCCACGCTGTTTTACATGCGCTACAGCGATCGCCAAATCTCCACCACCAACTCGGCCGGCGACTACGAGATGATGAACATCGGCAACGTGGAGAACAAAGGGCTGGAGCTGGAGTGGAGCGGCCAACTGCCGCATAACTTCAACTACTACACCTCTTATACCTACACCGAGTCGAAGCAGAAGAGCGACATCGTCAGCAACGGCGGGCTGCCGCTGCCGACCTCCGGCAAAGAGGTGCCGAACGTGCCGAAAAACCTGCTGAACATGACGCTGGGTTATGACGACGGGCTGTATTACGGCAGCGTCAGCGGCAAGTACGTCAGTTCGTTCTACGGCGATCTGACCAACGACGAGAAGATCGGCGGCCGCACGGTGTTCGATCTGGCGGCGGGGGTGCATCTGCCGGTGGACAAGAAAATCGTCAAAAGCGCCGCGCTGCGCTTTGGCATCAGCAACCTGTTTGACAAGGAATACCTGACCTCGGTGCGCACTACCACCTTCAACGCGGCGCCTTACGGCGGCGTGAAGGCCAGCACGCCGTATTACAACGTCGGCGAAGAACGCACCTTCAGCGTTTCGCTGGAAGCCACCTTTTAACTGAATACCCTGCCGCCTGCCGGGCGGCGGGGAAGAGGAGCCCTGTATGGACGCCAATCTGTTGCACGACATTATTTTCTACGTGATGTACGCCGCGCTGGCAATCGCGCTGGTGATCATCATCGAACGCACGCTGTACTTCGCCTATACCCAGCGCCAGGCGCGCCGGCTGGAGCAGGCGCTGACGCCGGACGTGCGTCGCGCCGCCGATCTGCCAGACGAGTTGACCCAGCGCAACAGCCTGCCGATGGCGGTGATCGCCCCGGTATTGGCGCAGAAGCACCGCGCCGGCGACCGCGAGGCGATCGGCGATCTGATCGACGCCCAGTACCTGCTGAGCAAGCCGCCGATGGCGCGCGGCCTGTGGCTGCTGGAAACCGTGGTCACCGCCGCGCCGCTGCTGGGGCTGCTGGGCACCGTGATGGGGATCATCGAAACTTTCAAGGCGCTGGCCGCCTCGGGGGTGTCCGAGCCGAGCCTGGTGTCGGCCGGGATGGGCACCGCGCTGTACGCCACCGGCCTCGGCATCGCCATCGCGCTGCTGTGCCTGGTGGCCAACAACTTCCTGCAGAGCCGCATGGAGCGCATCAACGAACTGCTGAAGGTGCTGCTGATCCGCGCCGGCCAACCGGCCAGCCGCCCGGAGAGCGGCAGCGGCGAACAATGGGTTGACAGCGGAGCGCCGCGCTATGCCTAATGGCCATCCAGTACGGCGGCCGCTCGGCCGCCTTTATACGGCATTGTGGGGCGGTTGTTTGTTGATGTTGAGCCAGAGCGCTGCGGCGCGTTTTGCGATTCCCGGCTACGAGCTGGTGTACACCGCGCCGGTGGAAACCGCGCTGCAGGCCGACGACCTGCGCAACACCGCCGAGGTGTGGCGCGAGATGTTCGACGCGGCGAAAACCCGCATCGATTTGGGGCAGTTCTACGTGGCGAATCAGGACGGTTCGCTGCTGGACGGCGTGCTGCAGCACCTGAAGGCGGCCGGCGAACGCGGGGTGAAAATCCGCTTTTTGGTGGAAGATAAGGGCATTCGCATTTCTACCGCCGAGACGCTGGAACAGCTGAAGGCGATCCCCCATCTGGAGCTGCGCATTATTCCTTACCAGAAGCTGAGCGGCGGCATCCTGCACGCCAAGTATCTGCTGGTGGACGGCGAGCAGGCGTTCGTCGGCAGCCAGAACTTCGACTGGCGCGCGCTGGAGCATATTCACGAAACCGGGCTGCGCATCAGCGACGCCAAGGTGGTGGGGCAGATCCAGGCGATCTTCGAGCAAGATTGGCAGGCGCAGGCGCTGCTGGCGCAGGATAAACCGGTGCCGCCGCTGCCCGATTCGCCGATGACGGCGCCGACGCAGGGCAACTATCTGGTGGCCAGCCCGCGCGCCTACAACCCGGCGGGGGTGATTGACTCGCAGGCCGAGCTGCCGCGCTTGCTGGCCGGCGCCAAGCGGCGGGTGCGGGTGCAGGTGATGGACTACGCGCCGCTGTCGTTCGGCCCGGAACGCAGCCGCCCCTTTTATGCGGTGATCGACAACGCGCTGCGCAGCGCGGCGGCGCGCGGGGTGCAGATCGAGCTGATGGTGGCCAACTGGAACACCAAAAAGCCGGATATCGCCTGGCTGAAGAGCCTGGCGCTGGTGCCGAACGTGCAGATCAAAGTGGTGACCATACCACCGGCCAGTAGCGGCTTCATTCCGTTTGCCCGCGTGATCCACAGCAAGCTGATGACCATCGACGATGAGATTGCCTGGGTGGGCACCAGCAACTGGACCGGCGGCTATCTGGACAACTCGCGCAATCTGGAGCTGGTGATGCACAGTGCGGCGATGAGCGGGCGGTTGGACAAGCTGTACCAACAGCTGTGGAACAGCGTCTACGCCGAACCGCTGCGGTTGGATTACGACTACCCGACGCCCAAGCCGGGCGGTATTAAGTGAATATTATTTAGAGTATTGGCTATGACTAATGAGGTATGAATTCTGGTATTCATACCTCATTAGGTTGTTTGAGGCGTGTTTAGGATGTACGATTCCTATATTCAATGCAATGATATAGGTTAGGCAATGGAACGTGCTCATAAAAAAAATCTGCTACTTGAACGAATAAAAAAGAGTAATAAAAAAAGAAATAGTGGAGTAAAACAGCTATTCTCCATCTTTAATGAACAGTGGAAGTTAGTTACTATTACTGCGTTCACGATAGGTTTCTTAAATTATTGGACATATCTTTACTCCATCGGCAGACGTGACTTTATTTGGGACTCTCTGGGAGGGTTCAATACATTTATTATTTTTTCAATATCGGTAACTTTGAGCACAATGGCATTGGCTTTCTTTCTCTATGCACCTTCTTTATTGATTTTCTTGATTCGATATGAAAAGGTTGGCCGTAGAGATTTGGAGCCTTGTTTTTGCCTTCTTATGTCATTTTTCTTTTCGGTTTTTATCATTTTCTTACTCTCCATCCTTTTTAGTGAAATTAAGGGAGTGTTATTGATTATTGGTATGACAATCACCTTAATTTTTTTGATTTTCTTTATAATTACAAGGTTTATGTTTGGTTTTGAGGGGAGTAAGTTAAAAAGTACATCGATTGCCATGGGGTTGTCTATCTACTCATTGTTTTTCATGGTAATTATAATAAATCTTAGTGATATGGGTAGTTCTGAATCATGGAGTCAGTTACTTGCAATGTTTACCTTGCTGATGATTCAGTTGCTTCCTGGCTTAGTCTTGTTCTTACCTGGCAAAAAAAATAGTAAAAGAAATAAAAAAGATGACTTTGTTCTGTCGGTGGTTTTTGGTGTGTATATAATGCTCATTGCTATCCCCGGTGCTTTTTTATATGCCCAGTATAGCTCTCTGAAGTTTTTTGGAATCATTGATGTTGATACTCACATCTTTCATATAAATAAAAATGATTTCGACAACCGTTTGATTGATAAGGTTGATTGGAGTTTAGATAACGGCTTTAGTTGTATGAAAAATGGATTTGACTATAAGGAGGGGAGTTTGATTGCGGGGGCGATCGGCTTTCGTTCTGGAGGAAGGATTCTTGTTTGTCCACCTAATTACCCTAAGGTTGTGAAAGCATTCTTGCGGGAGAGAATGCTAATTATTAATTATATAAAGAAAGGTATGCATGTGGATTTAGAAAAAGAAACTAAAAAATGCATTGCTCTTAGTGATACGCCATCCTTACAACAAGATGTATTGGAATCAACTTTTTTTATGGCTATAAAAGTTAGTTACATAGCAATGATGAAATGTTGCGGGTAGATTATATCTTCCCGCGAGCATTTTTACCGCCGCCAGCCGGCCTTCTCCAGCGCCGTCACCAGCTGCTCGGCGCTCAACCCTTCCGCCCGGTGGCCGTTGCCGCTGACGGTATTGGCCGCCAGCAACGCATTCACGATCGCTTCCTCCACCGCTTCCGCCGCTGCGGCGAACAGCGCCGAAATGTAGTCGTTGTTCACCATGCGCAGCGGCGTGGTGAAGGCGCCTTTGTTGGCGTAGTCGGCGGGCGGTAGGCCGTCGTTGCCGGTGGCGAAGGCGATGAAAATGTCGCCGCTCGAGTCCTCGGTGCCGCCGCCGGTGCGGGCGATGCCGATGCTGGCGCGCTGCGCCAGCCGCGCACACTGGTGCGGCAGCAGCGGCGCGTCGGTCGCCAGCGCCACCACGATGGAGCCCATGCCGGGATGCGGCAACTGCGGCGTGAACGGCGAGGGGAGATGACCCAGATGCCGGCCTACCGGGTAACCGCCGACCAGCAATGATTCGCGCTTGCCGTGGTTGGCCTGCACGATGGCGCCCACCGTCCAGCCGCCCTGATCGGCGGGCAAGCGGCGCGACGCGGTGCCGCTGCCGCCTTTGAATTCATGGCAGATCATGCCGCTGCCGCCGCCGACCGCGCCTTCCTGCGGCAAGCCGCCCCGGGCCGCCTGCTGCGCCTGGCGCACGTGCTCGGCCTTGACGTGAAAGCCGTTGATGTCGTTGAGCAGGCCGTCGAAGGTTTCCATCACCACCGGCATATTCCAATACACCGCGTTGTCGCCCGCGGGCAGCGTTTCACGCTCCAGCGCGATCAACGCATCGCGCACCACGCCCACGCTGTGGGTGTTGGTGAAGGCGATCGGGCTGGTCAGCAGGCCCGCTTCGCGCACCCATTCCAGGCCGGTGGCGTCGCCGTTGCCGTTCAGCACGTGCACGCCGGCAAAGCAGGGGGCGTGGCGGGCGGAGCCGGGGCGCGGTTCGATCACCGTCACGCCGGTGCGCACGCTGCGCCCGTCCGCCAAATCGGCGTGAATGCTGGCATGGCCGACGCGCACGCCGGGCACGTCGGTGATGGCGTTCAGCGGGCCGGGCGTGCCCTGTCCGATAATAATGCCCAGATCCTGAGCGCGCTGCGTCATGGTTATTCTCCTTCTATTGAGGGGGCGGCGAGGGGCGCCGTCTGGCGGCCGCGCAGATGGTTCAGCGCCAGCCCGAAGCCGATAATGCCGGCAATGATAATAAAGTCTTTTAGGCTGCTGGCGATCAAAATCGTCCACAGCACGTACAGGCAGCACAGCAGCGCCACCACCACCGGCAGCGGCCACAGCGGCATCAGGTACGGGTGGTGGAAGTGGCGGCGACGGCGGCTGATCAGCGCCGCCACCGCCATGATGATGTACACCAGCAGCAGCAGGATCACGGTGAACGAGGTCAGCGATTCGAGATCGGAGCAAAACGCCAGCAGCGCCGACGGCACGCCGAACAGCAGGGTGGCGATCCAGGGGGTGCCGAAGCGCGGGTGGATGATTTTCAGCGCCCGGTTAAACGTCGGCAGCCAGAAGCCGTCACGCCCGCTGGCGAACATCATGCGGCTGAACTGCGCCACGATGGCGATGATGGCGTTGAACACCGACAGGTAAATCGCGCCGCTTACCACCCGCGCCAGCGTCGGGCCGCCGAGCTGGGTGACCACATAGCCGACCGGATCGGCCTGTTTGGCCATCTCGGTCAGCGACGGCGAGCCGATCAGCAGGGCGGTGAACGGCACCAGCTCCACCAGCACCACGATGATCAGCGTCAGCATGATCGCGATCGCCATTGGCCTGCCCTGTTCGCGCATGTCTTCCGCCATGTACACCGCCGCGCCGTAGCCGTTGTAGGAGAACAGCGCGACCCCGACCATGGCGACGATCAGCGGCAGCGACACCGGCGCCAGGCTGCCTTGCGCGTCCAGCATCACCGGCGCGGTGAGGATCTCCGTGCTCTGATGCGGGTGGCTGAAGCCGAGCCAGGCGATCAGCGCCAGCACCGCCACTTCCACCACCAGAAAGGCGCCGGTCAGCAGGGCGTTGGCCTTGATGTTGAAAATGGCGCAGATGCCGCCGACCAGCACGGTGAGCATGCCGGCGGTCGAGGCGTCGAACTGGGTGCCCAGCGCGGTGTTCAGGTAGGGCACCGCGCCGGTGGCCAGCACCGCCGGCACGAACAGCGAGGCGCTGAGGATAAACAGATAGGTCTGCAACCCGCACAGGGTACCGAACAGGCGCTTGATGATGCTGTACTCACCGCCGGCGCTGGGATGTGCGGCGCCGAGCTCGGCATAGCACAGCGCGATGGCGGCGGCGACGCAGGCGGCGATCAGAAACGACAGAAAGGCGCCGCTGCCGGCGCTGGCGATCGCCAGCGGGGCGATGACGAAGATCGAACTGGCCGGCGTCACGCCGGACGCGGTGATCATCACCACGTCGAGGACGCTGAGATTGCCTTTGAAGGTGTGTTCAGGGGCGGACTCTTTCATGGGATAACGACTCCATTAACGTGTGAGTGAATTATTGTTTTGCTGCACAGGCTGTACGCAGGAATCAAATGGAGCGCGCGGAAATGCCGGGGAGCGTTGCTCCCCGGAAGTTTATTGTTCTTATGTGTTACCCCTGCCCCGATGGGAAGCTGAAGCTGGCGCGCCGGGCATCGCCGGAGGCCGGCCAGCGCTGGGTCACGGTCTTGCGTTTGGTGTAGAACCTGACGGCGTCCGGGCCGTAGGCGTGCAGATCGCCGAACAGCGAGCGCTTCCAGCCGCCGAACGAGTGGTAGGCCACCGGCACCGGCAGCGCCACGTTGATCCCCACCATGCCGACCTGAATGCGGCTGGAGAAGTAGCGCGCCGCTTCGCCGTCGCGGGTGAACAGACAGGTGCCGTTGCCGTATTCGTGGGCGTCGATCAAGGCCATCGCCTCCGGCAGCGACGCCGCGCGCACCACGCCGAGCACCGGGCCGAAGATCTCCTCCTGATAGATGCGCATGCCGGGCGTCACGCGATCGAACAGCGTCGGGCCGAGGAAATATCCTTGGCTGGGGCGGCCGTCGGCGCCGATCACGCTCAGTTCGCGGCCGTCCACCAGCAGCTCGGCGCCTTCGGCTACGCCCTGATCGATATAGCCTTTTACCTTCTGATAATGCTGTTGGGTCACCAGCGGCCCCATGTCGTTGCGGTTGTCGCTGCCGGGGCCGACGCGCATGGCGGCCATCTGTTGCCGCAGCCCGGCGATCAGCGCTTCGGCGGTGCCCTCGCCCACCGCCACCACCAGCGGGATGGCCATGCAACGCTGGCCGCAGGAGCCGAAGGCGGCGCCCATCAGCGCGCCGACCGCGCCGGGGATATCGGCGTCCGGCAGCACCACCGCGTGGTTCTTGGCGCCGCCCAACGCCTGCACCCGTTTGTTCTGCCCGCAGCCGGTGTGATAGATGTGTTCCGCCACCGGCGTCGAGCCGACGAAGCTGATCGCTTTGACGCGCCCGTCATGCAGCAGCGTCTCCACCGCTTCGCGATCGCCGTTGACCACGTTGAGCACCCCCGGCGGCAGCCCGGCTTCCGCCGCCAGCCGTGCGATATACAGCGCGGCGGAAGGCACGCGCTCGGAAGGCTTCAGCACGAAAGTGTTGCCGCACGCCACCGCCATCGGCCACATCCACAACGGCACCATCGCCGGGAAGTTGAACGGCGTGATGCCCGCCACCACCCCCAACGGTTGAAACTCGCTCCAGCTGTCGATGCCCGGGCCGGCCTCTTTGCTGTGTTCGCCCTTCAGCAGTTCCGGCACATAGCCGGCGTATTCGATATTCTCGATGCCGCGCTGCAGTTCGCCCAGGGCGTCGCTGAGCACCTTGCCGTGCTCGGCGGTGATCAGTTGGCAGATGGCGTCGGCGTGCTGCTCCAGCAGATCCTTGAGCTTCATCATGATGCGCGCGCGCTTCAGCGGCGGGGTGTCGCGCCAGGCGGGATAGGCCTGTTCGGCGGCGGCGATGGCGCGCTCCACCGTGGCGCGGTCGGCCAGCTGCACCTCCTGCGCCGATTGGCCGGTGGCCGGGTCGTAAACCGGCTGGCTGCGTTCGCCGCCGGCGGCGGGCTCGCCGTTGATCCAATGGGTAATGGTCATGGTTCTCTCCTTATTCGGTGGCGTTGAGGGCGTCGCCGACGGCGTTGATCAGCGCATCGATCTGCGCTTCGCTGCTGATGAACGGCGGCGCCAGCTGCAGGGTGTCGCCGCCGTAGCGCACGTAAAATCCGCTTTCCCAGCAGCGCATCGCCGCCTCGAAGGGGCGCCGCGCCGGTTCGCCCGGCCGCGCCGCCAGCGTAATGCCGGCCGCCAGGCCGATGTTGCGAATGTCGGCGACGTGTTTGGCTCCCTGCAGGCTGTGCACCGCGCGCTCGAAGTAGGGCGCCAGCGCCTGTACGCGCTCCACCATCTGTTCGCGCTGCAGGATGTCCAGCGTCGCCAGCGCGACCGCGCAGCTGACCGGGTGGGCGGAGTAGGTGTAGCCGTGCGGGAATTCGAGCTGGTAGTCCGGCTCGCCGCCGTTCATGAAGGTGTGGTAGATCTCCGGCCGCACCACCACCGCGCCCATCGGCTGCGCGCCGTTGGTCACCTGTTTGGCGATGTTCATGATGTCCGGCGTGACGCCGAACGCCTCGGCGCCGGTCATCGCGCCGCAGCGGCCGAAGGCGGTGATCACTTCGTCGAAGATCAGCAGGATGTCATGCTGAGTACAGATTTCGCGCAGGCGCTGCAGGTAGCCGACCGGCGGCACGATCACCCCGGCGGAGCCGGAGAAGGGTTCGACGATCACCGCGGCGATCGTTGAGGCGTCGCGCAGCGCGATGATGCGGTTGAGCTCTTCCGCCAGCTCTGCCCCCTGTTGCGGCATGCCGCGGGAAAAGGCGTTGCCGGCCAGCAGAGTGTGCGGCAGGTGGTCCGCTTCGGCGCCGGCGCCGAACGTCTTGCGGTTGCCGGCAATGCCGCCGACCGAGATACCGCCGAAGTTAACGCCGTGATAGCCCTTTTCCCGGCCGATAAAGCAGGTTTTGCCCGCCTGGCCTTTGGCGCGCCAGTAAGCGCGCGCCATTTTCAGCGAGGTGTCCGCCGCTTCCGATCCGGAGCCGGTGAAGAACACGTAATCCAGCCCCGCCGGCGTCAGTGCCTTGATCTTGTTGGCCAGTTCGAACGACAGCGGGTGGCCGAACTGAAACGCCGGCGAGTAATCCAGCGTCGCCAGCTGGCGCTGGGCGGCGTCGGTGATTTCCTGCCGGCCGTGCCCCAATCCGCAACACCATAATCCGGACAGGCCGTCGAAAATCTTTCTGCCGTCATGGCTGGTGTAATACGCCCCCGCGGCTTGAGTAATGATGCGCGGCTGCGCTTTAAAATTACGGTTACCGGTAAAAGGCATCCAATGGGCCTCTAACCCTTCGGCATCGAGACTATTTAGCGGGTGATTTTCAGCGGCCATGTTTTCCTCCGAACAGGAAAATAAGAGCGATTAATGAAATAAACCGAGTTGTTAACGAATTGTTGTGCGAAATTGACTATGTACCGCTTGTTCTCTACTGTGAATAATCATATGTCGAAACTTACTTAAGGTTTTATGCAAGTAAAAAAGCGCGCGCTGTTAGGGCAATTGTCGGATATGGATCTGCGTTTGCTGCGGGTATTCAAGGCCGTGGTCGACTGCGGCGGCATGAGCGCCGCCGAACTGGAGCTGAACATCAGCCTGTCGACCATCAGCAAGCACATCAAGGATCTGGAGCAGCGGCTGGGCCTGACGCTGTGCCAGCGCGGGCGCGAGGGCTTTGCGGTCACCGACGAGGGGCTGCTTATCTACCAGGAAACGGTCAACCTGCTGGCGGCCACCGAGGCGTTCCGGCGCGGGGTGGACGAGGTGCACCAGCGCATGGGCGGGCAGCTGCACGTGGCGATATTCGACCATACGGTCAGCAATCCGCAGGCGCAGATCGGCCGGGCCATCGCATTATTCAGCGAGCGTGCGCCGGAGGTTTCTTTGCAAATGTACGTGGAGCCGATTAATACCATTGAACGCGGCGTCATTGACGGACAATTTCAGGTTGGCGTTATTCCCATGCACCGCAGCGCGGAAAGTTTATCTTATCATTCGTTATTCAGTGAGAGGATGTTCTTATATTGCGGCGCGCAGCATGAATTATTTTCCGCCCCCCATGAAACATTAAATTGGGATCTGCTGCACAATTATGCCTTCGCCGGATTAGGCTACCATTCGCCGAATATGGAACTGAGCCTGCAGCAACATTTGCATCGCAAAGCGACGGGGTTCGCGCAGGAGTCGATCGCCACGCTGATCCTGTCCGGCAAATACGTCGGCTTTTTGCCTGATCACTACGCGGCGTTTTTCGTGGCGCAGAATATGATGCGGGCGATCAAACCGGCGCTGTTCCGCTATCACTGCGAATATTCCAGCGTGCTGCGCCGCTCACCGGTGCCACAGCGGGTGGTGAAGCTGTTCCATGAGTGCCTGCTGGCGGCCCACGGAACAGCGTGACGCTTACTGCTCTTTCTTCTTGCCGAAGATTCTGATCAGCGCGCCGACCAGGATGCCGACCGCGATGCCGGCGAAGATCCAGCCGATGATGCCCATTTCCTTAACTCCTGCTAGTACGTTGATCTGATTATACCCGTCATACTTGAAACTGCATCTGTGTTGGCTGCGAGTGCGTACGCCAGTCACTTACTTGAGTAAGCTCCTGGCGAGCCACCTCTTGCCGCCGGGATGCAGCTCCAACTATTTAGGGTAGAAATAATCATTCGACGCGAAACGCCTCTTCGATCATCCGTTGCCGCTGCGCCGGCGCATAGTCGATCCAGGAATTCTTGCTGTTGGATTTCTCCAGCGCCACCGCCAGTTCCTGGCCGGAAATCGGCAAATCGTCCTGCCAGAACGGCGCGATGGCGTGGTGGGTGATGAAATCGGTCAGGTAGCTCTCCGGGCTGCCCTGCCAGTGCGGGTACAAGCGCGCGGCCAGCTCGGCCATCAGCGCGCGTTGCTGCGGCTGTTCGCTGCTTTCCAGCAGGGCAAGGAACGGCAGCAGCAGGCGGCCGCAGACCTGGCCGTGGTGGTAGTCGCGCAGCGCGCCGATCTCGCCGGCGATGCCGTGGATCACCCCCAGCCCGGCGGCGCTCAGCGTCAGCCCCCCAAGGTACGAAGCTTGCATAATCGCTTCGCGCGCCGCGTCGCTGCGGTTGAGCGCCGGCCAGGCCGCAAGGAAGTGGCGGATGCCGCTCAGCGACATGTCGCGCGTCATGGCGCCGGCGGTTTTCGACAGATAGGCCTCGAACAGGTGGGTGAAGGCGTCGATGGCGCAGTAGGCCAGCACCTTGTCCGGCGCGCCGGCCAGCAGCTGCGGATCGAGAATGGCGGTGTGCGGCACGAAGTTATTGTGGCGCAGCGAGGCCTTCACTTTGCTGACCTGGGTGTCGGTGATCACCGCGTTCTGCGTCACCTCGCTGCCGGTGCCGGCGGTGGTAGGAATGGCGATCAGCGGCAGGGTGGCGCCGCTGATTTTGCTGTCGCCCACTTTTTCCATATAGCGCAGCGTCGGCAGCGGATGCTCCACCAGCGCGGAGAACGCCTTGGCGGCATCCAGCACGCTGCCGCCGCCGATGGCCACCACGCGCCGCGCCTGGCCGCGCCAGCGCGCCACCCAGGCGTCTATTTCCTGCGGCGACGCCTCGTGGCTGACGATCTCGGTGCCGATGAGCAGCGGCGTCAGCGATTCGCGCAGGCCGGCGTACACCGGGCCGTTGAGAAAAGATCGGCAGCTGAACAGCAGCGTCGGCTGCGGATCGGCAAGCAGCAGCGGCGGCAGTTGCTGGATGCTGCCGTGGCCGAACCAGGTCTGGCGATTGGCGATGATGTGGCTGACGGACATGAGGTCTCCTTGACGGCGTTGCAGGGCGCGATGCCACAGCATAAGCCAGCGGGCGCGGAGCGGCCACCGCTTTCCCCGCTGCGGCAACTTGTGAGTTGTTTAACATGTAAACGATCGCGTTCTTGCATTTCGGCGCGCCGGATGCTTTTTTTAACAGTACTGGCCGCCATGCGGCTAACCCCATCCGAAATCGGTAGATTGTTAATGTATTAATAATGGCGAGGCGGGTATGGATATTCAGGTTGAACGCTTGTCTGCGGTGATCGATGCGGTGGCCAGCCCGCGCTTTTATCCCAGCCTGTTGAATTGGCTGGAAGGGTTTTTCGCCTTCGACAACGCCATCGTCTATGCCTTCGAACGCGGCCGGCCGCCGCGCTGCCTGATCAAAACCGAGCGGGAAAACAGCGATGCGGTTAACCAGATCTACCAGCAGGGCGCCTATCTGCAGGATCCGTTTTACCGCGCGCTGAACGACGGCGGCGAAGGCGAGGTGCTCACGCTGCGCCAGCTGGCACCCTGCGGGTTTTATCACAGTGACTATTACCGTAATTTTTATCGCAAGACCGGCTGGCACGATGAGGCCGGCGTGCTGCTGCAGCTGACGCCGGAGCGCGGGCTGGGGGTGTTCTTCGGCTCGGCGCGCCGCACGGTGGCGGTGCGCTACCCGCAGCGGGCGGATCTGCGCAGCGCGCTGACGCTGGTGAAAAGCGTGGCGCGGCTGCACGGCGAAGTGGTGGCGGCACCGGCCGAGGCCGACACGGGGAACGACGATGGCGCGCAGGCGCGTTATCTGCTGACGCCGCGCGAGCGCGAGATCGTCGATCTGATCCTCGCCGGCTGCGGTTCGCAGCAGATTGCCGACCGGCTGTTCATCAGCCTCGGCACGGTAAAAAATCACCGCAAGAACATCTACGGCAAGCTGAACATCGGCTCGCAGGCCGAACTGTTCAGCCTGTTGCTGACTGCTCCGCAGCGCCGCAGCGCGTGAATGTTAATTTTTTGTAGCAAATGTCCCTAAGGGGACATAGCGGACGATCCCACGGCTCCCGATAATCCGATGTCATGGCATAGGCAATCGGGAGTGCGGCAGTGAACAACGAAATCGAGTCCTTAACCTACTACGCGGCGACCAAAAAATACGATCTGCGCTTCCCGACGCTGGAAGAGGATCTGGACGTCGACGTGGTGATCATCGGCGGCGGCTTCTCCGGCATCAACACCGCGCTGGAGCTGGCGGAGAAGGGCATCACCAACATCGCCATTCTCGAAGGCCGCTATCTGGGCTACGGCGGCACCGGGCGCAACGGCGGCCAGGTGATGGCCGGCATCGGCCACGATCTGGAGAAGATCAAGCGCCACGTTGGCCCGGCCGGGCTGGAAACCATCTTCAAAATCAGCAACCTCGGCGCCGGCATTATCCGCGAGCGCATCAAGAAATATGATATCGACGCCGACTTCTGCTTCGGCTATGGCTATCTCGGCAGCAACGCGCGCCAGGAGAAGACCCTGCGCGGCTGGCTGAAGGAGTTCAAGGCGGTAGCACCGCAGGAGGAGATTGAGCTCTACACCGGGGCGGAGGTGAAGCAGGTGGTGGGCTCCGACGCTTACACCTGCGCGCTGAAACACATGGGCGGCGGCCACGTGCATTCGCTCAACCTGCTGCTGGGCGAGGCCAAGGCGCTGAGCGGCTACGGGGTGAAAATATTCGAGAACAGCAGCGTGCTCAACGTGGAGTACGGGCCGCGCATCACGGTGCGCACCGCTATGGGCTCGGTGCGCGCCAACAAGATGCTGTGGGCCTGCAACGGCTTCCTCAATGGCATGGAGCCGCAGATCTACCGCAAAACCATCAATACCTACGCCTTCCAGCTGGCCACCGAGCCGCTGTCTGACGATCTGATCCGCCAGATCAGCCCGATCCGCGGCGCCTACAGCGACATCCGCCCGGTGATCGACTATTACCGGGTGACCAACGAAAACCGGCTGCTGTTCGGCAGCGCCACCCGCCTGATCGAATATTTCCCGTCTGATCTCAAGGCCTGGAACCGCAACCTGATGCTGAAGGTGTTCCCATACCTGAAAGACGTGAAGATCGATCTGGCCTGGGGCGGCCCGCTGTGCTGCAGCGCCAACCTGTTCCCGCAGATCGGCACGCTGCCGGATCGCGACAATGTGTTTTACGTGCAGGGCTACTCCGGCTTCGGCGTGACGCCGAGCCACATCGTGTGCAAGGTGCTGGCGGAGGGCATGAGCGAAGGATCCGATCGTTACGATCTGATGAGCTCGATCCCGCACGTCAACATCTTCGGCAAGGACAAGCTGCGGCGGGTGATGACCACCGCCGGTAAGGTTTGGCACCAGACATCCGGCTACTGGAAAGGCCGCCGTTAACCCTCAGAGGAGAATGACATGAAACCGTTACTGCTTAAACAACCGCTGCCGGAACTGCTGGATATCGGTAGCGTCAGCAACCTGGGCGCCACGGTGATCGCCGGCACGCCGACCGTCGGCGTGGCCAGCATCTTCGGCGAACCGACCGACAACCTGAACTGCGGCGTGTTTAGCTGCACCCGCGGCAGCTTCGTGATGGAGTATCCGTTCGCCGAGCACGCCACGGTGTGGGAAGGCAGTGCGACCCTGACCAATGAACGCACCGGCGAATCGGTGCAGTATCAGGCCGGCGATTCCTGGTTCGTCGAGAAGGGCACCCCGGTGCGCTGGGATATCACCTCGGATCGCTTCGTCAAACACTATCTCGCCATCGTCGAAGGCTGACGCCGTCATGCCCCCCTCGGCCCGCTGAGGGGGAGCGCCTTAGCCTAACACCCGCGCAATAAAATCGGTCACCCGCTTGAGGATCTGATCCTTATTGGTTTCGTTAAAGCTCTCGTGCCGCCCGCCCGCATTGATCATCCGCTCGAAATCGTCGCCGCGCAGACGATCGAGCGCGGTTTGCGTTTCGCTCATCAGCACCAGCCGATCGTCGTCGCCGTGGATCCACAGCGTGGGCAGCGCGCCGAAGCCCGGCCCGGCGTTGATGGCGGCGAGGATCCGCTGCATGGCGCGCAGGGTGGGGCGCTTGAACGGCCCGTGCCACACCAACGGATCTTCCTGATAGGCCGCGCCGACCGCCGGATCGCGCGCCAGGGTGGCGGTATCCAGCGGCGCGTCGGGGAGCGTCGGCAGTTCGGCCAGATCGGAGATCGCCGTTCTGTCGCCAAGCAGCGGGCCGGACAGCACCAGCGCACGCACCTCCTCGCCGTAGCGCTGCACGTAGCGGGTGGCGATCATGCCGCCCATCGAGTGGCCGATCACCACCAGCGGCAAGGTGGGGTATCGCTGCCGGAAATGGTTGACCACGCGCTGCACGTCGTCGACCACGGCGTCATAATCTTCGATCAGCACGCGTTCGCCCTGCGACAGGCCGTGGCCGAGGTGATCGGGGCCAAACACCCGCGCGCCCTGTGCCTGCAGCGTGCGCGCCACGTATTGGTAACGGCCGAGGTGCTCGCCGTAGCCGTGTATCAGCAGCGCCAGATAGCGCGGCTGGTTGTTTCCCCAGTCGTGCACGGCGATGTCGCCGTGACGGCCTTTGATAAAGCTGACGGTTTGTTCGGGCATCTTATTGTTCTCATGGTGGTAGGGTTGCCTTTCAGCGTAGCGGCTGGTGGCGAGGTTGTCAGGGGCGCCGGGTGCGGCGCCCGCAGAGAGGGGATTACAGGCCGAACTGGCGCGCCAGCTCGTCGAGCGCTTCGCGCTGGAAGCGGTTGAAGGCGTCGCGCGGCTGCTGTTGCTGGATGAACGCCAGCAGCGGATCCTGCACTTCAGTGCGCACGCCGCTCAGCTGTTCCATCACCGCCAGCCCGCAGAACGGCACGTAGGACTCGGCGTAGCCGCCTTCATGCACCATCACCAGCTTGCCGCCGCACAGCCGGTCGGCGGCGTCCTGCACCAGCGCGGTCATGGCGCGGAAGCTGTCGCTGTGCAGCTGCATGCGCGCCAGCGGATCGAGGGCGTTGGCGTCGTAGCCGCAGGCGACGATGATCAGCTCCGGCTCGAATTTTTCCAGCGCCGGGATGATGATGCGCCGCATAGCGTGCAGGTAGCCGTCGTCGCCGGCGCCGGCCAGCATCGGCACGTTAACGTTGCAGCCCGCCCCGTCGCCTTCGCCGCGATCCCGTTCGCCGGAATAGCCCGCCGGGAAGCAGCCGTCCTGATGCAGCGACAGCGTCAGCACGTCGCCGCGCTGCCAATAGATGTGCTGGGTGCCGTTACCGTGGTGCACGTCCCAGTCGAGCACCGCCACCTTGCCGAGGCCATGGCGGGCCTTGGCGCGCTCGATGGCGATGGGAATATTGGCCAGGAAGCAGAAGCCCATCGATTGATCCGGCAGGCAGTGGTGGCCCGGCGGGCGCGACAGCGCATAGGCGTTATCCAGCTCGCCCTGCAGCACCGCCTCCACCGCCGCGCAGGCCAGCCCGGCGGAGAGCTTGGCGATTTCATAGCTGCCCGGCCCCAGCGGCGCTTCCTCTCCCAGCAGGCCGCCGCCGCTGTCGCTCACCTGTTTGAAACGCTGCAGGTAGTGGGCGGGGTGAATGCGCAGCAGGTCTTCTTCCGTCGCCGGTTCGGCGCTCAGCAGGGTGAGCTGGCGTGACAGGCCGGACACGTCCATCAGGTTCTTCATGCGCCGTTTGGTTTCCGGCGATTCGGCGTGGCCGGCGCCCGAAGGCGGTTGCACCCAGCCGCCGACCGGCAGGGTGGTGGCGTGCAGGCCGGTGCTGTGCCAGAAACAGCGTTCATCAAACAAGAAACCGGTTGTTTTTTTCACCTTTCTCCTCCTGTTATACGGCGCGGTGCGCGCGGTGAAGCCAGCGAAATCAACAGCAGCGACAGCAGCGCGCAGCCCAGCGCGCCGAACAGCAAAGCGTTGAAACCGCCGAAAGATTCGATCAGAGAGCCGGCCAGCGTCGGGCCGATGGCCATACCGCCGCCGATCACCAGGTTGATGCCGTTCATCAGCTTGCCATCGTTATCCAACCCGGCGACCCGCGCCAGAATGAACGGCAGCACGAAGGTCCAGGTGAATTTGAACAGTAGAGCGGCCAGGGCAAAGCGCAGCAGCAGAGGCTGGCTCGTCAGCAGCGCCACGCTGGCCAGCAGCAGGGCGTACCCCAGCACGATCAGGCGTCCACCGCTGAAGCGCGCGCCGATCAGCGCCGCGGCCCCCGCGCCGACGATGCCGAGCAAGGTGGCGACGGCCAGCACCTGGCCGCTGTGGGCCGGCGACAGCCCGGCGCCGGCGGCGATGCCGCCGATAAAGGTCCAGACGGCGCTCAGGCTGATGTAAAAGGTCAGCACCGCCAGCACGGCGCACAGCTTGCGTGCCAGCGAGGCGGCGGGGCCGCTGCGGGCGGCGCGGGCGGCGGTGAAACCGTTGGGGAATGCCGGGATGAGTGGCAGGCAGCACAGCATGATGGCCGCCAGAATCAGGTAGACCGCCATCAGGCCGAAGTGCGCGAACAGCGGCGGCAGCACCAGCAGCCCGACCGCGCCCAGCACCAGCTGGCCGAGCACCCAGAAGGCATAGACCCGACTGGGATTGGCGGTGCCGGCGGCGCAGGTGATGCACAGGATCATCAGGGTGCCGCCCGCCAGCGAGGCGATAAAGCGCAGCGGCAGCAGCAGGGTAAAGTCCTGCACCAGCGCCGAAGCCAGGTTGCCGACGATAAACACCAGCGCCGACAGCGTAGCGACCCGTCGCCAGTTGATGCGCCCGATCCACCACCACGCCGGCAGCGTGGCCAGGCTCATGGCGCCGAGTTCGGTGGAGAACAGGTGGCCGATCTGCGCCGGGCCGAGCTGCCACTGCGCGGCGAGCTGGGCGGCCACGGCGGGGGCGGTCATCAGAATGCCCGGCGCGATGGCGGCGAAGACGATAATGGCGGTCAGCAGCCGCGGCGGGCAGGGGAGCGCCGCGCCGACGGCGGGCGCGGAAACCGAATCACTGGACATAAAGTTTATTCCCCAAGCGTTGAGTGACGATGAAATATCCCGCCCGGCCCGATTGCGGGCAGGGGGAGGCCGCGCCATAAATGGCGAATACGTTTTGGCGTTATTTTCCGGCCGTCGGCAGCGGCGGCCGTTATCGGGCGTTAACCGTGGGCGAGAAAGCCGCCGGCGACCAGTTCGGTGCGGTTCACCACGTCGGTTTTGGCGAAAATATTGCGCATATGGGTTTTCACCGTGGACAGCGAAATGCCCAGCTTCAGGGCGATGCGCTTATTGCTGGCGCCTTCGCGCACCATGTTGACGATTTCTTGCTCTTTGGCGGTCAGCAGCTGCGCCTCGCCGTCGGGCAGCAGATCGCGCGTCGCCAGTTCGATCAGCGGCAGCACCGCGCGCAGGCGGCCGCGCTCCACTTCGGTAAACGGCGTATCGCGGATCAGCGATACCCCGGCGACGATGCGCTTGCGCTGGCGGATGAAGATCTCCGTCATGTCGCGCATGTCGTTCGGCAGCATAAAGTCGTGGTAATAGCGGCGGTTGCCGGCGATCGCCGCCGGGCTCATGCCGACCATGGTGATGTCCTGGCGATGGAAATTGGCCGGTTGCAGCGGATCTATCTGCTGGAAGTGGTTCAGATACTGCTGATGCGTTTTATCGGGCATGCCGTGCAGGATGTAGTGATCCGGCCGCAGGTCGCGATCGACCAGATAAAACACCCCGGCGGACACCGGGATCAGGTGCGTGATGGTCGCCAAACAACTGTTGATAAAGGCATCGGATGCGGTGCTGTGCATGATTCGTGTTCCTCCCTTTATCATTCAATCTGGAGAAGGTTGGCGGTCAATATATGAACGATACAAGCATAGTTGTAGCAATTTGGCAACACAATAAAAACATATTAACAACGTGAGGCCGATTGCAATAAAACACATAAATAACAAGATGACACTGCGTTAATCAGGGCTTTTCAGTTCGGATTTATCGCGATTTTCATTAATAGGTTAATGAAATAATTCACCGCTTTTCCCGCTGAATTTACAGCGCTTTTCAATGTTTGCCCGGGTGCAGCCTTCGCCGCCCTGCGCGTGCTACAACCGGCACGACTGGAACCGTTCCTCGTTCTTAAGAACGATAGCCAGGCTTTTCCGCCGCTTCCTACACTGCGAATTGAAGATAGCGCCAGGCGGCGCCAAACGTATAAGACGAAAAAATGATGACCTTTCTCGGGCTGAGGCGTCGGGTTGTTCAGTCCGCATGACCATACGGGGAACGAACGATGCAGAAAAAAACGTTGGCGGTGGCGTTGAGCGGCGCCTTATCGGGCCTGGCGCAGGGGGCGGACGCCGATCGCCCCAATGTGCTGATCATTCTGGTGGACGACATGGGCTACTCCGACATCAGCCCGTTCGGCGGCGAGATACCGACGCCCAACCTGCAGGCGCTGGCCGAACGGGGCGTGCGCATGAGCCAGTACTACACCTCGCCGATGTCGGCGCCGGCGCGGTCGATGCTGATGACCGGCAACACCAATCAGCAGGCCGGCATGGGCGGCATGTGGTGGTATGAGAGCACCGCCGCGCAGCCGGGCTATGAAATGCGGCTGACCGACCGCGTGACCACATTGCCGGAGCGTTTTCGCGACGCGGGTTACGCCACCATGATGGCGGGCAAATGGCACCTGGGCTATGTCGACGGCGCCAAACCGACCGATCGCGGCTTCGAGCGCGCCTTCGCCTTTATGGGGGGCGGCACCAGCCATTTCGACGATGCGAAACCGCTGGGCACCGTGGAGGCGTTCCATACCTTCTACACCCTGAACGGCAAACGCGTGTCGTTGCCCAAAGATTTCTATTCCAGCAAGGCCTATGCCGATCAGCTGGAACAGTGGATCCGCGATACGCCGCAGAGCAAACCCGTCTTCGCCTATCTGGCGTTTACCGCGCCGCACGATCCGCTGCAGGCGCCGGATGACTGGATCGCCAAATTCGACGGCAAATACGACGCCGGTTACCAGCAGGCCTATCAGCAGCGCATTCAGCGCCTGAAGGCGCTGGGGTTGATTTCCGATCGCACGCCGATGCCGACGCTGGCGCTGGATAAGGCCTGGAACGCGCTGACGCCCGAGCAGCAAAAATATGAAGCCAAGACCATGCAGGTGTACGCGGCGATGATCGCTTATATGGACGATCAGGTCGGCGCGGTGCTGAACACCCTCAAGCAGACCGGCCGCGACCAAAATACGGTGATCGTGTTCGCCACCGACAACGGCGCCAACGCCGCCAGCGGCTTCTACTACGGCTCGAAGCCGGAGTATTGGCGGCAGTTCGACAACAGCTACGCCAACCTCGGCCGCAAGGGATCGTTCATCTCTTACGGGCCGCACTGGGCCAACGTCAGCAATGCGCCGTACGCCAACTACCACAAAACCACCAGCGCGCAGGGCGGCATCAATACCGATTTCATCATCTCCGCGCCGCGGCTAAAGGGGCGTGGCGGCATCGACCGCACGCCGATGGCGGTGTATGACATCGCCCCGACGCTGTATGACTATGCCGGCATCGACGCCAATAAACCGCTGAAGGCCAAACCGACGCTGCCGATGGTCGGCGTCAGCTTCAAGCGCTATTTCAGCGGCGAGGCCGACGGCGTGCCGCGCGCGACCTACGGCGTGGAGCTGCATAACCAGGCCGCCTATGTGGACGGCGTCTGGAAGCTGCGACGGTTGGTGAAGGCCGGGCCGACGGCGCAGATGGCGCCGTGGGGGCTGTTCAATCTGCATGACGATCCGCTGGAAACGCGCGATCTGGCCGCTGCCAACCCGGATCGAGTCAAACGGCTGAGCGAGGCGTATCGCCGTTTTGCGCAGCAGGGCATGGTCATTGAAGCCAAAGGCGCAGCGATCGACTACCTCGGCGTAGACGCCAGCACCGGCGACTACATCGGCCTGGATCCGCTGACCCACAAACCGTTGCCGCAGGCGGCGCCATGAACCTGGCCCAGCTGCGCGCGCAGCAGATCCCGGTAGAGAGCGAACCGCGCGCGGCGGCGCCTTTTCATTTGCTGGTGAAACCGATCGGCGCCGGCTGCAACCTGGGCTGCCGCTACTGCTACTACCCGCAGCGCCAGCAGGAGCGGACGCGTAAGATGGACGACGACCTGCTGGCGGAATTTATCCGCGGCTATATCGCCGCCCAGCCGCGTTACAGCCGCGAGATCAACTTCGTCTGGCAGGGCGGTGAGCCGCTGCTGGCGGGGATCGGTTTTTACAAGCGGGCGCTGGCGTTGCAACGCCGCTACGCGCCACCGGGCGTGCGGATCAGCAACAGCCTGCAGACCAACGGTACCCTGCTGAACGACGCCTGGTGCCGGCTGTTCCGGCAGCATCACTTTATCCTCGGCGTCAGCCTGGACGGCGACCGCGAGGTGCAGGACGCCCACCGGCCGGACAAGCGCGGCGGCGCCAGCTATGACGCCGCGCTGCGCGGCATTGCGCTGTTGCAGCGCCATCAGATCGACTTCAACCTGCTGATGGTGGTGCACGACGGCGTCGCGGATCGCGCCGAGGCGATCTACGATCATGCGGTGGCGATCGGGGCGCGCTGTCTGCAGTTCCAGCCGCTGATGCTGGAAGGGGATGCGCCCACCGCCGGCTATGGGCTGAGCGCCGCCAACTGGGGGCGCTTCATGCTGGCGGTATACCGCCGCTGGCGCAGCCGCGGGCACGTTGGCCAGGTCTTCGTGATGAACATCGAGCAGGTCTACGCGCAGTATTTCACCCACGTTAGCCCCAGCTGCGTACACGCCGAACGCTGCGGCGGCAATCTGGTGATGGAGCCGGACGGGCGGCTTTACGCCTGCGATCATCTGATCAACGAGCAGCACCTGCTCGGCCATGCCGATCGCCACACGCCGCTCGCCAACCTGGCGGCAAGGGCGGCGGAGATGCCGTTCGGTAAAAACAAGAGCCTGCGCCGCGAGTGCCAACGCTGCAGCGTGAAAAGCGTCTGCCAGGGCGGCTGCCCGGCGCATGTGGGCGAAGATCGCTACAACCGGCTGTGCGCCGGCTATTACGCCTTCTTTTCCGCGTTGCTGACGCCGCTGCGCGCCTACCCGCGCAGCCCGCAGGGGGCGATGCAGTGGCGCGCCGCCGTGAGCGCGGCCGCAGGTTGAAAGCGTCTCGTCCTTAAGGACGATAGTCAGCATTTTCCTTTCCTCTCTATAGTGAGATTACCGCCGCTGGCGGTGAAAAACCTGCAAGCACCTGCATGCATCAGGCCAAAACTATAAGAGGAAATAACCATGAACCTGTCGTCGCGGTTGCACGCCCACCTGGCTCGAGGCAAGGTCGGCTTTCCCACCACCCTGGCCAGTTCGGTCGGGGTGATCATGGCCAGCCCGGTGATCCTGACGGTCACCAGCGGCTTCGGCATCGGCGGCGACACCTTCGCGCTGGCGATGCTGATCGCCTTCATAATGATGCAGGCGCAGCTCACCACCTTCTCCGAAGCGGCGGCGCTGCTGCCGACCTCCGGTTCGGTTTACGACTACATCTCCTGCGGCATGGGGCGCTTTTTCGCCATCACCGGCGCGCTGTCGGCCTACCTGATCGTGCACATCTTCGCCGGCACCGCCGAGACCATTCTCTCCGGCATCATGGCGCTGGTGAACTTCGAGCACCTCAACACCCTGATGGAAAGCCACAACGCATCCTGGATGGTCGGCGTCGGGCTGGTAATCGTGTTCGGCCTGCTCAACGCGTTCGGCATCGAGGCCTTCGGCAAGGCGGAGATCGTGCTGACCTTCGCCATGTGGAGCACGCTGGTGATTTTCGGCATCGTCGGGCTGCTGTCGCCGCATGCGGTGCCGCTCGAGGGCTGGTTCGGCAGCACGCTGAGCCTGAACGATCCCTTCGCGGTGTTCAGCCTGATCGGCATGGCGATGTTCATGTTCGTCGGCTGTGAGCTGGTGACGCCGATGGCGCCGGAGATCAAACGCTGCGATCGGGTGATCCCGCGCGCGATGGCGCTGGGGCTGTGCGGCGTGGCGGTGTGCATGGCGCTGTATGGCGCGGCGCTCAGTCACCAGGTGGAAAACGTGGTGATCGACGCCGCCAGCGGCACGCGCCTGCTGGAAACGCCGATGGCCATCCCGGCGTTCGCCGGCCAGGTGATGGGCCAGTTCGGCAAATACTGGCTCGGCGTCGGCCTGCTGTTGGCCGGCGCCGCGACCATCAACACGCTGATGGCGGCGGTGCCGCGCATTCTGTACGGCATGGCGCTGGACGGCGCGCTGCCGCGTATGTTCGCTTATCTGCACCCGCGCTTTAAAACGCCGGTGGTCGGCATTCTGGTGGCGGTATTGATCCCCTGCGTGCACGCCTTCGCCATTCAGGGCAACCTCGACAGGATCATTCCGCTGGTGCTGGCGGCGGTGTGCGCCTGGGGCGTGGCCTACCTGCTGGTGACCTGCTCGGTGGTGATCCTGCGCGTACGCCGCCCCGATCTGCCGCGCGCCTATAAATCGCCGTGGTTCCCGCTGCCGCAGATCGTTTCCAGCGTCGGCATCGTGCTGGCCATCGTTTACATCACGCCGCCGGGAATGAACCCGAGCGATATCTACATTCCCTTCGGCTGGATGATCGGCCTGACCGCCGCCTATGCGCTGTTCTGGACGCTGTGCGTGCAGAAAGTGAATCCGTTCAAGCCGGTGCCGGTCGAGCAGGTGCTGGAGAACGCGTTCGCCAAGGGTGAAAACGAGGAGGCGCAGTTTGATCGGCTTACTTCCCTCACTTAATCGCGCCTGGCGGCGAGCGCCGTCGGGCTATCGGCCGGGCGCCGCGCTGGATCGTCTGGCGCGCAACCTGGAACCCTACGCGTGCGAACGCCTGGCGCCGGGCCTGCTGCGGCTGACGCTGCCGCAGGGGCCGCAGATCGAGATCGGCGAACAGGTGCAGGGGCTGTTTATGGCGCATATCGTCAGCCACCGCTTTCGGTTGCAGGGCGCGAGCGCGATGCAACTTCCGCTGACGCTGGACGTGGTGACCGGCGGCTGGCTGCGGCGGCGCGGGGTGCGTTATCTGCTGCGCCAGCGCCATGCGGCCGCGCAGCGGGTGCTGGACGGCCTGCAGCGCTACCCGCAGATCGGCGAGACGCTGGCGCAGCTGGATTTTCGCCGCGTGCGGCTGACGGTGAAAGACGGGCGCTGGCAGGTGGATATCGAGCATTTCGCCGCATCGGAGGTGGTCAGCCGTTTGCCGGCCGGCCGCCGCTACCTGCGGCTGGATGCCGAACAGCGGCGGCTGCTGTTGAGCAGCCTGCTGATGATCGGCCAACTGATGGAGAAGCTGAATCATGAATAGAGTGGTTGTGATTACCGGCGGCGGCACCGGCGTCGGCGCCGCCTGCGCCCGTCTGCTGGCGGCGCAGGGCGATCGGGTGTTCATCATCGGCCGCCGTCCGGAACCGCTGGCGGCGCTGGCGCAAGAGATCGGCGCGCAGGCGCTGGTGGGCGACGCCGCCAGCGGCGAGAGCTGGAACCACGCGCTGCTGCCAGCCATTCTGCGCGACGCCGGGCGCATCGACTGCCTGATCGGCAGCGCCGGCGGCATGGGCTTCAAGCGCATCACCGAGATGACCGACGCGCAGTGGCAAGGGGCGATGGACAGCAACCTCAACAGCGCTTTCGCCAGCGCGCGCGCCTGCCTGCCGGAGCTGATTAAAAGCGGCGGCAACCTGCTGTTCGTGGCCTCGATCGCCTCGCTGGCCGCCGGGCCGGAGGTCTGCGGTTACGTCACCGCCAAGCACGCGCTGATCGGGCTGATGCGCTCCATCGCCCGCGACTATGGCCCGCTGGGCGTGCGCGCCAACGCGGTGTGCCCGGGCTGGGTGACCACGCCGATGGCGGACGAAGAGATGCAACTGCTGATGGACGCCCATCAGATTTCGCTGGAGCAGGCTTACCAGATGGTCTGCCGCGACGTGCCGCTGCGCCGCCCGGCCAGCGCCGAGGAGATCGCCCGCGTCTGCCGTTTCCTGTGTTCCAGCGAGGCTTCAATCATTACCGGCGCGGCGCTGGTGGCCGACGGCGGCTCCACCATCGTCGATGTGCCGACCCTGGCTTTCACTTCCCTGTAAGGAGCATTTCCATGAGTTCAGAAGCGGTATTCATTCAGGTTGGCGCGCTGGCGGAAGGCTTTGCGCCGCACAGCAATACGCTGGAACGCCAGCACGGGCTGGCGGGCAGCACGCTGACGCTGCGCTTTAGCGACGGCGCGACGCAGCGCTGCCGGTTTACCGACGAGCAGACGCTGGAGTGGGGCGAACGGCGCAGCGTCGCCTATCGCGCCACCAGCATTCGCCCCGGCGTGCTGTTCATCGATTTTCTCGATCCTGCCCGCGCCAACGCCAGTATTACGCTGGTATGTGACCGCAATCAGGGCAACTTCACTGCGGTATACGGCCAGCTGCCGGACGAAGCACAGGCGCGGCTCGACGCCTTCAGCCGGGTGGAGCAGGGGCTGCCGCTGACCGCGGTCGAGGCCGAATTCCGCTTCGGCACGCTGGATGACGCCGACGTGGCGCCACCGGGCTTTACCGATGAGCTGATCGGCATGCGCAACATGTACACCTACAGCCTGACCGAACGGTACGAGCACATCTACCTGAACGATAACTTCTACGCCTGGCAGTGTCTGGACGGGGTGGAGAAAGGGCTGGCGGACGTCGATCGTTGCCACTACGTGAAGGTGGCGGAGCAGCTTTATCTGTTCGTCTGGCGCGAGAAGATCATCCCGACGCTGGGCGTGGTGATGATCGATCTGCAGGGCATGCGCACCGACGGCAAGATCCTCGGTTATCAGGGCAGCGATTTCAGCGCGCTGAGCAACTTTGCGGTCGGCGCCCATGCGCAGGTGCTGAACACCACGCGCCACCCGCGAGGATAGGGCGATGAGCGCAACCTATGCGGCCGACGCCTTCGCGGGGCAGGCGGTGCTGGTGACCGGCGGCGCTCAGGGCATTGGTCTGGCGATCGTCAGCGCCTTTGCCCGCCTGGGCGCCGAGGTGACGATCGCGGACGTGCAGCTGCCGCAGGCGCAGGCGGCGGCGCAGGCGCTGCGGGACGAAGGGCTGAGCGTGCAGGCGCTGGCTTGCGATCTGGCCGAACCGGGGCAGATCGCTGAGCTGGTGACGGCGGTAGGTGAGCGGCATCAACGGCTGGACGTGGTGATCCACAATGCCGCTTACTTTCCGCTGACGCCGTTCGCCGCCATCGACGCGGCCCTGCTGCAACGCACGCTGAGCGTCAATCTGATGGCGCCGTTCTTTCTGGCGCAGGCGGCGCTGCCGTGGATGCGTCGCCGGGGCGGCGGCTGCCTTCTGGTGACCTCGTCGGTGACCGGTCCGCGGGTGGCCTACCCGGGGCTGGCGCACTACGCGGCCTCCAAGGCCGGGGTGAACGGGTTTATTCGCGCGGCGGCGCTGGAGCTGGCGGCGGAGAAAATTCGCGTCAACGGCGTAGAACCGGGGATGATCCGCACGCCGGCGATGGCCAACCTGGGCGACGCGCAGGTGAATCAGGCGATCGCCGCCTCGGTGCCGCTCGGGCGGCTGGGGGAACCGGAAGACATCGCCGCGGCGATGGTGTTTCTCGCTTCGCCGGCGGCGGCCTACATCACCGGCCAGACGCTGGTGGTGGACGGCGGCGCGCTGCTGCCGGAAACGAATTCTCTGCTTACCTGACGCTGCAGCGTTGTTGGCTGCAACGTCAATTAATTTGAGAATTCCGGTTGGTTAAATCACTGCTTGGCAGGATGCGCGGTGACGTTGGCGGGCAGGCTGTCGCCCAGGGTGATCAGCTCGTCCAGCAGCGTCATCAACTGGTCCATTTTCTGTCGCGAGAAAGCGGCTTCAATCTCGGCGTAGCCCTGTTCCACCTGGTGGCGCGCCACTTCATACAGATCCTGGCCCTGCTGGGTCAGCGACACGTACAGCTTGCGCTGATCGTTGACCGGCTTCAGGCGGAAGATCAGCTTGTCACGCTCCATGCGCGACAGAATGCCGGTCAGGCTGGGGCGCAGAATGCAGGTTTCCGCCGCCAGCTCGTGGAATTCGATCGAGCGGCTGTTGGCCAGCACGCGGATGATGCGCCACTGCTGTTCGGTCAGATTGTGGCTTTTCAGGATCGGGCGGAAGAACCCCATGGCGGTTTCACGCGCCTGCAGCAGGGCGATGGTTAACGATTCATGCATAAGTTTGGCCTTAGCTATCAAGGTGTTCGTTGTTACGGCGCTCGTTATGGGGGCGCCTGCCCCGCAAAGCCCGATTTTGTTAATAACTTAATAGTAGCCAAAGTTACCCGTAGGGATAAAGCAAAAATGCAGGGCGCAGCGAAAAATGGCGCGAAAAATGATTAATGCATTGAATAATCAAGCTAATGTTCGTTATTTGTGAATATTTTGTTATCACGATCACAAATCACTCCAAGCGCGTTGCGTAAAAGCTGCACAGCGTATAAAAGTAATCATTAATATATTAATGAATGCCGGTTGTCATGTTTTGCCATTGGAGGAGTTCGCATGAAAGGCACCGTATTTTCCGTTGCGCTGAATCACCGCAGCCAACTGGACGCCTGGGATCAGGCGTTTCACCAGCCGCCGTATCAGACCCCGCCCAAAACCCCGGTCTGGTTTATCAAACCGCGCAACACCCACCTCGCCAACGGCGGGGCGATCCCGTTTCCGGCCGGTGAAACCGTGCACAGCGGCGGCACGCTGGCGGTGATCATCGGCGATACCGCGCGCAAGGTGCCGGTGGCGCAGGTGGGCCGTTATCTGGCCGGCTACGCGTTGGCCAACGACGTCAGCCTACCGGAGAGCAGCTTCTACCGCCCGGCGATCAAGGCTAAATGCCGCGACGGGTTCTGCCCGTTGGGGGAGATCGGCCAGCTGGCGAATGCCGATCGGCTGGAGATCGTCACCGAGATCAACGGCGTGGAGCAGGATCGTTGGTCCACCGCCGATCTGGTGCGCTCGGTGCCGGAGCTGATCGCCGCCATCAGCGACTTTATCACCCTGCAGCCGGGCGATGCGGTGCTGATCGGCACCCCGCACCAGCGGGTGGAGATCAAACCGGGGGATGAGGTGACGGTGCGCGCCGCCGGCCTGCCCACGCTGACCAACCGCGTCACCCAGGCAGGAGCCGCATCATGAAACATGCCCGTATTCGCCATCATGGCCAGATCTTCAACGTGCAGGTGGACAAGCAGCTGCGCGTCACGCTGCCGAACGGCGAGGTGCTGCAGGAGCGCGAAGTGGAATGGCTGCCGCCGGCTCAGGGCACGGTGTTCGCCCTGGGGCTGAACTATGCCGACCACGCCAGCGAGCTGGAATTCAAGGCGCCGGAAGAGCCGCTGGTGTTCCTCAAAGCGCCGAACACCCTGACCGGTCACCGCCAGGTGTCGGTACGCCCGGCCGGCGTGGAGTACATGCATTACGAAGCCGAGCTGGTGGCGGTGATCGGCAAGACCGCGCGCAACGTCAGCCGCGAGCACGCCATGGAGTATGTGGCGGGCTACACCCTGTGCAACGACTACGCCATCCGCGATTACCTGGAGAATTACTACCGGCCGAATCTGCGGGTGAAGAGCCGCGACACCCTGACGCCGATCGGGCCTTACATCGTCGATCGCGACGACGTCGCCGATCCGCACCGGCTGGCGCTCAGCACTTACGTCAACGGCGAGCTGCGCCAGCGCGGCAGCACCGCCGACATGATTTTCGACATTCCGTTCCTGGTCGCCTACCTGAGCGAATTCATGACGCTGCAGCCGGGCGACATGATCGCCACCGGCACGCCGAAAGGGCTGGCCGACGTGCAGCCGGGCGACGAAGTGGTGGTGGAAATCGAGGGCATCGGCCGTCTGGTTAACCACATTATCAGTGAAAAAGATTACGAGGAGAGCCTGCGATGAAAACCATCAACCACTGGATCAACGGCAAGAACGTCGCCAGCAAAGAGTACTTCACCACCACCAACCCGGCGAACGGCGAGGTGCTGGCGGAGGTGGCTTCTGGCGGTCAGTTGGAGATCGACCAGGCGGTGGCGGCAGCGAAAGAGGCGTTCCCCAAATGGGCCAACACGCCGATGAAAGAGCGCGCGCGCCTGATGCGCCGTCTGGGGGAGCTGATCGACCAGAACGTGCCGCAGATCGCCGAACTGGAAACCGCCGACACCGGCCTGCCGATCCACCAGACCAAAAACGTGCTGATCCCGCGCGCCTCGCACAACTTCGAGTTCTTCGCCGAGGTGTGCCAGCAGATGAACGGCAAGACCTACCCGGTGGACGACAAGATGCTCAACTACACGCTGGTGCAGCCGGTGGGGGTGTGTGCGCTGGTGTCGCCGTGGAACGTGCCGTTCATGACCGCCACCTGGAAGACCGCGCCTTGCCTGGCGCTGGGCAACACCGCGGTGCTGAAGATGTCCGAACTGTCGCCGCTGACCGCCGATCGCCTGGGCGAGCTGGCGCTGGAAGCCGGCATTCCGGCCGGGGTGCTGAACGTGGTGCAGGGCTACGGCGCCACCGCCGGCGACGCGCTGGTGCGCCATAAAGACGTGCGCGCGGTCTCCTTCACCGGCGGCACCGCCACCGGCCGCCGCATCATCGAAAGCGCCGGGCTGAAAAAATTCTCCATGGAACTGGGCGGCAAGTCGCCGGTGCTGATCTTTGAAGACGCCGACATCGAGCGGGCGCTCGACGCCGCGCTGTTCACCATCTTCTCGATCAACGGCGAACGCTGCACCGCCGGTTCGCGCATCTTCATTCAGGAGAGCATCTACCCGGAATTCGTCAAACGCTTCGCCGAGCGCGCCAACCGTCTGCGCGTGGGCGATCCGCAAGATCCCAATACCCAGGTGGGGGCGCTGATCAGCCCGCAGCACTGGGAAAAAGTCTCCGGCTATATCCGCCTCGGGGTGGAAGAAGGGGCAACCCTGCTGGCCGGCGGCCCGGACAAACCGGCCGGTTTGAGCCACGGCAACTTCCTGCGCCCGACGGTGCTGGCGGATGTCGATAACCGGATGCGCGTGGCGCAGGAGGAGATTTTCGGGCCGGTGGCCTGCCTGCTGCCGTTCAAGTCGGAAGAAGACGGCCTGCGCATGGCCAACGACGTGGAGTACGGCCTGGCGTCGTACATCTGGACGCAGGATGTGAGCAAGGTTCTGCGCCTGGCCCGCGGCATCGAAGCCGGCATGGTTTTCGTCAACACCCAAAACGTACGCGATCTGCGCCAACCGTTCGGCGGCGTGAAAGCCTCCGGCACCGGCCGCGAAGGCGGCGAATACAGCTTCGAAGTGTTCGCCGAAATGAAGAACGTGTGCATTTCCATGGGCGACCACCCGATCCCGAAATGGGGCGTTTGAGCCTCAGGCCACAATAATAACGAAAGAGATGAGAACAATGACGACAAAACTGACCACTGATGCTGTCCCTGCTCCCGACGTCGTGCGCTGTGCCTACATGGAAATTCAGGTCACGAACCTTAAAGCCGCACGCGAATTTTACGTCGATATCCTCGGCCTGGTCGTGACCGCCGAAGAGGATAAAACCCTCTACCTGCGTTCGATGGAAGAGTTCATTCACCATAACCTGGTGCTGCGCGAAGGCCCGGTCGCCGCCGTGGCGGCGTTTGCTTTCCGCGTGCGCACGCCGGAAGACGTCGATCGCGCCGAAGCGTATTTCAAGGCGCTTGGCTGCCGTACCGAGCGGCGGGTGAACGGGTTCGCCAAAGGCATCGGCGATGCGGTGCGGGTAGAGGATCCGCTCGGTTTCCCGTATGAGTTTTTCTACGACGTGCAGCACGTCGAGCGTCTGGCTTGGCGCTACGATCTGTATACGCCGGGCGCGCTGGTGCGCCTCGACCACTTTAACCAAATCACCCCTGACGTGCCGCGCGCCGTGGAATACATCCAGGGGCTGGGCTTCCGCGTAACGGAAGACATCCGCGATGAAGACGGCGTGGTTTACGCCGCCTGGATGCGCCGCAAGGCGACGGTGCACGATACTGCGATGACCGGCGGCGCCGGGCCGCGCATGCACCACATCGCCTTCGCCACTCATGAAAAGCACAATATTTTGGCCATCTGCGACAAGCTCGGCGCGCTGCGCAAATCCGATTTGATCGAACGCGGCCCCGGCCGTCACGGCGTCTCCAACGCGTTCTACCTCTACCTGCGCGATCCCGATGGCCACCGCGTGGAAATCTACACGCAGGATTACTACACCGGCGATCCGGACAACCCGACCGTGACCTGGGACGTGCATGACAACCAACGCCGCGACTGGTGGGGCAATCCGGTGGTGCCGAGCTGGTATACCGAAGGTTCGCTGGTGCTGGATCTCGATGGGCAGCCACAGCCGGTCATCGAGCGCAGTGCGCCCAGCGAAATGGCCGTCACCATCGGCGCAGACGGTTTTTCCTATACCCGTGAGGGCGATACGGAAAAAGGTTTCAAGCTTGGCAATACGCTGTAAATGCCGCTGCGCGGGCCGCGCCCGCGCATATTTGCCGTCTGGAGAACGCTATGCCCCATTTTTACGCTGAATGTACCGACAACATCCGCCGCGAGGCGGATTTGCCCACCCTGTTCGCCAAGGTCAACGAGGCGCTGGCGGCGACCGGCATTTTTCCGCTGGCCGGCGTGCGCAGCCGCGCCATCTGGCTCGACACCTGGCAGATGGCCGACGGCAAGCAGGACTACGCCTTCGTGCACATGACGCTGAAGATCGGCCACGGCCGCAGCCTGGAAAGCCGGCAGCAGGTGGGCGAGATGCTGTTTGCGCTGATCAAGGAACACTTCGCCGCGCTGATGGCGCAGCGTTACCTGGCGCTCTCTTTCACCATGGAAGAGCTGGATCCGGTGCTGAATTACAAACAGAACAATGTCCACGCGCTGTTCAACAAGGCGTGAATAAGGGGTCGTAAATGCTGGATAAAGAGCAGGTTAACCGCGCCGTACAGCGCCTGCATCAGGCGGAAAAGAGTCGTGAACAGATCCGCGCGCTGTCGCTCGATCATCCCGAGATCACCATCGAAGACGCCTATGCCATTCAACGCCAGTGGGTAGAGCTGAAGATCGCCGAGGGGCGTACGCTCAAAGGCCACAAGATCGGCCTGACCTCGCGCGCCATGCAGGTGAGTTCGCAGATTACCGAGCCGGACTATGGCGCGCTGCTGGACGACATGTTCTTCAACGACGGCAGCGACATTCCGATCGATCGCTTTATCGTGCCGCGGGTGGAGGTGGAGCTGGCGTTCGTGTTGGCCAAGCCGCTGCGCGGGCCGAACTGCACGCTGTTCGACGTCTATAACGCCACCGACTACGTCATTCCCGCGCTGGAGATCATCGACGCGCGCAGCCACAACGTCGATCCCGAGACTCAGCGGCCGCGCAAGGTGTTCGACACCATCTCCGACAACGCCGCCAACGCCGGGGTGGTGATGGGCGGGCGGCCGATCAAGCCGGATGCGCTGGATCTGCGCTGGATCTCCGCGCTGCTGTACCGCAACGGCGTGATTGAAGAATCCGGCGTGGCGGCGGCGGTGCTCAACCACCCGGCCAACGGCGTGGCCTGGCTGGCCAACAAGCTGGCGCCGTATGAGGTGGAGCTGGAAGCGGGGCAGGTGATCCTCGGCGGCTCCTTCACCCGGCCGGTGCCAGCGCGGCGCGGTGATACCTTCCACGTCGACTACGGCCCGATGGGCTGCATCAGCTGCCGCTTCGTCTAAAAAGCAGGCCCGGCGAACCGGGCCGCCATAAACCGGGCGGGGCCATGCGCTACGCCCGCTTGTCAGGGAGAATGCGATGTTAACCAACCACTTCAAGCGTGCGCTGCAGGAAAAACGCCCGCAGATTGGGCTGTGGCTCGGCCTGTGCAGCAGCTACAGCGCCGAACTGCTGGCCGGCGCCGGTTTCGACTGGCTGCTGATCGACGGCGAACATGCGCCCAACAACGTGCAAACGGTGCTGGGGCAGCTGCAGGCGGTCGCGCCTTACCCGAGCCAGCCGGTAGTGCGGCCGCCGTGGAACGACGCGGTGATCATCAAGCAGCTGCTGGACGTCGGCGCGCAAACCTTGCTTATCCCGATGATTCAAAACGCCGAACAGGCGCGCGACGCGGTGCGCGCTACGCGCTATCCGCCGCACGGCGTGCGCGGCGTCGGCAGCGCCCTGGCGCGCGCTTCGCGCTGGAACCGGGTACCCGATTACCTGCAGCAGGCCGATGAGCAGATGTGCGTGCTGGTGCAGATTGAAACCCGCGAAGCGGTGAAAAACCTCGACGCCATTTTGCAGGTGGAAGGGGTGGACGGCGTGTTTATCGGCCCGGCGGATCTCAGCGCCGACATGGGCTTTGCCGGTAATCCGCAGCATCCGGAGGTGCAGCGTACCATCGACGACGCCATCGCGCGCATCCGCGCCGCCGGCAAGGCGCCGGGCATTTTGATGGCCAACAAGGCACTGGCGCAGCGCTATCTGGAGGCCGGCGCGCTGTTCGTTGCGGTGGGGGTGGACACCACCCTGCTGGCGCGGGCGGCGGAAGCCCTGGCGGACGAATTCAAACGGGGCGGGGCGCAAGCGCCTTCATCGGGAGTCTACTGAACCATGAACCACGTCGATTCGCTGCAGCCGGCCAACCCGGCGCAGCAACATAAAGCGTTAACCGCCGCCGAGCAATCGGTGATTAAAAAGTTGTTTCGGCGCCTGATCATTTTCCTGTTCGTGTTGTTTGTTTTCTCTTTCCTCGACCGTATCAACATCGGCTTCGCCGGGCTGACGATGGGTAAAGATCTCGGCCTCAGCTCGACCATGTTCGGGCTGGCGGCGACGTTGTTCTATGTCACCTACGTGATCTTCGGCATTCCGAGCAACATGATGCTGAGCCGGGTCGGCGCGCGGCGCTGGATCGCCACCATCATGGTGCTGTGGGGCATCGCCTCCACCTGCACCATGTTCGCCACCGGGCCGACCAGCCTGTACGTGCTGCGCATGATCGTCGGCATCACCGAGGCCGGTTTCCTGCCGGGCATTCTGGTGTACCTCACCTACTGGTTCCCGGCGTTCTACCGCGCCCGCGCCAACGCGCTGTTCATGATCGCCATGCCGGTGACCATGGCGATCGGCTCGCTGGTCTCCGGCTATATCCTGGCGCTGGACGGGGTGATGAACCTGAAGGGCTGGCAGTGGCTGTTCCTGCTGGAAGGCATTCCGTCGGTGCTGCTGGGCGTGGTGGTGTGGTTCTACCTCGACGATACGCCGGCCAAGGCCAAGTGGCTGACCGACGAGGAGAAAGCCAGCCTGCAGGCGATGATGGAGGCCGACAAGCTGCAGCTGGTGCAGCCCAACGGGCCGAGCAGCCACCGCGCGCTGCAACAGCGCAGCCTGTGGCGTGAGATCTGCACGCCGATCGTGCTGATGTATACGCTGGCCTATTTCTGCCTGACCAACACCCTGAGCGCGATCAACATCTGGACGCCGCAGATCCTGCAAAGCTTCAATCAGGGCAGCAGCAATGTGACGATCGGCATTTTGGCGGCGATCCCGCAGATCTGCACCATCGCCGGCATGGTGTGGTGGAGTAAACGATCCGACAGGCTGCAGGAGCGCAAGCACCACACCGCGCTGCCGTACCTGTTTGCCGCCGCCGGCTGGCTGCTGGCGTCTGCCACCGATCACAGCCTGATCCAGTTGCTCGGGATCGTGATGGCCTCGGTCGGCTCCTTTACCGCTATGGCGATCTTCTGGACCACGCCGGATCAGTCGATCAGTCTGGAAGCGCGCGCGGTGGGGATCGCGGTGATCAACGCCACCGGCAACATCGGATCGGCGCTCAGCCCGCTGTTGATCGGCTGGTTCAAGGATCTGACCGGCAGCTTCAACTCCGGGCTGTATTTCGTCTCGGCGCTGTTGATCGTCGGCGCCGTGCTGGTGTGGCGCATTCCGATGAAGGATTCGCGCCCGAGAGCGACGCCTTGATGCGCAAGTGGGCATGATTGCAGGAGGTCATGAGGTGCGGAAAAGTACCGGCTTTATCGCCAACATCGATATTTGCAAAGAGTATGACGCGCGCTACGTCGCCGACGAGGTGCACTACGAAACCTTCGCCGGGCTGGCGGCGTTCTTCGGCCGCGACATGCAGGTGCATTGGCACGACTGCTTCTTCCAGGTGCATTTCCTGGAGACCGGCAAGATAGAGCTGCAGCTCGACGATCAGCACTATTCGGTGCAGGCGCCGCTGTTCATCCTCACGCCGCCGTCGGTGCCGCATGCGTTCTTCACCGAACCGGACAGCGACGGCCACGTGCTGACGGTGCGCCAGGAGCTGATTTGGCCGCTGCTGGAGCGCCTGTATCCCGGCAGCAACCTGGCGCTGGACATGCCGGGCATCTGCCTGTCGCTGGCCGACGCGCCGCAGGAGCTGACGGCGCTCAGCCACTACTGGGCGCTGATCCGCCGCGAGTTCGGGCAGAACCTGGCCGGGCGCGAACAGACGCTGGCGCTGCTGGCGCAGGCGGTGTTCACGCTGCTGCTGCGCAACACCGCGCTGGAAGACAGCGCCAACAGCGGCGTGCGTGGCGAACTGCAGCTGTTTCAGCGGTTCAACAAGATGGTGGACGAGCGTTTTCGTGAGCACCTGCCGGTGCCGGAGTACGCGCAGGCGTTGGGGGTGACCGAATCGCGGCTCAACGACCTGTGCCGGCGCTTCGCCAACCGGCCGCCCAAGCGGCTGATCTTCGATCGGCTGCTGCGCGAGGCCAAACGCATGCTGCTGTTCAGCGCCTGTACGGTGCATGAAACCGCCTACAGCCTCGGCTTCAAGGATCCAGCCTATTTCGCCCGTTTTTTCAATCGGCTGGAAGGCTGTTCCCCCTCGACCTACCGCGCGGCGCAACACGCCCTTTCGTAACCGCGATCACAGTTTGCCGCGAAAGCGGCAAACTGACCTGAAAAGTACCGGCGATTGCCGCAAAAGTCTCTTCTCGAAATCGGCTTTGGCAGCTTCAATTAAGCAACCAAAAGAAAACATTATTTTAACAAATGGCCGACTCCACGGCCTGAAAAATGCCGATGACGAGGAAGACCCGATGAAACCAGAAGACTTTCGTGCCGACAGCAAACGCCCGTTCACCGGCGCCGAATACCTGAAAAGTTTGCAGGACAGCCGCGAAATCTACATTTACGGCGAGCGCGTGAAAGACGTCACCACGCACCCGGCGTTCCGCAACGCGGCGGCATCAGTCGGCCAGCTGTACGACGCGCTGCACGATCCGGCCAGCCAGGATCGCCTGTGCTGGAATACCGACACCGGCAACGGCGGCTATACCCACAAATTCTTCCGCTACGCCCGCAGCCCGGAAGAGATGCGCCAGCAGCGCGATGCCATCGCCGACTGGTCGCGCCAAAGCTACGGCTGGATGGGGCGTACGCCGGACTACAAGGCAGCCTTCGGCTGCGCGCTGGGCGCTTATCCAGAGTTCTACGGCCAGTTCGCCGACAACGCGCGCCACTGGTACAAACGCATTCAGGAAACCGGGCTCTATTTCAACCACGCCATCGTCAACCCGCCGATCGACCGCCACAAGCCGGTCAACGAGGTGAAGGACGTCTACATTCAGGTGGAGAAAGAGACCGACGCCGGCATCGTGGTCAGTGGTGCCAAAGTGGTGGCCACCAACTCGGCGTTGACCCACTACAACTTCATCGGCTTCGGTTCGGCGCAGGTGATGGGCGATAACCCGGACTTCGCGCTGATGTTCGTGGCGCCGATGGACGCCGAAGGGGTGAAGCTGATTTCGCGCGCCTCCTACGAGCTGGTGGCAGGCGCCACCGGATCGCCGTTCGACTACCCGCTCACCAGCCGCTTCGACGAGAACGACGCGATCCTGATCATGGATCATGTGCTGATCCCGTGGGAAAACGTGCTGATCTACCGCGATTTCGACCGCTGCCGCCGCTGGAGCACCCAGGGCGGTTTCGCCCGGCTGTTCCCGCTGCAGGCCTGCGTGCGCCTGGCGGTGAAGATGGACTTTATCACCGCGCTGCTGCAAAAGAGCCTCTCGTGTACCGGCGTGCTGGAGTTCCGCGGCGTGCAGGCCGATCTGGGCGAAGTGGTGGCCTGGCGCAACCTGTTCTGGTCGCTGAGCGATGCGATGTGTGCCGAAGCCACAAAATGGGAAAACGGCGCCTACCTGCCGGATTCCGCCGCGCTGCAAACCTACCGCGTGATGGCGCCGATGGCCTACACCAAGGTGAAACACATCATCGAGAAGAACGTCACCAGCGGCCTGATCTACCTGCCGTCCAGCGTGCGCGACATGAACAACCCGGAGATCGACAAGTACCTGGCGCGCTACGTGCGCGGATCGGACGGTATGGATCACGTCGAACGCATCAAGATCCTCAAGCTGATGTGGGATGCGATCGGCAGCGAATTCGGCGGCCGCCACGAGCTGTATGAGATCAACTACGCCGGCAGCCAGGATGAGATCCGCCTGCAGTGCCTGCGCCACGCGCAGGGATCCGGCAACATGGATCGCATGATGCAGATGGTCGACAAGTGCCTGGCTGATTACGATCAGCACGGCTGGAAGGTGCCGCACCTGCGGAACAATGACGATATTAATCAGTTGGATAATCTGCTGAAGTAATTCAGGAGGAGGTGGTATGTCTCAGGAAAATGAACAGCGCCTGCGCTTTCGCGACGCCATGGCCAGCCTGTCGGCGGCGGTGAATATCGTCACCACCGACGGCCCGGCGGGGCGCTGCGGCATCACCGCCACGGCGGTGTGCTCGGTAACCGATACGCCGCCGACGCTGCTGGTGTGCATCAACCGCAACAGCGCGATGAACCCGGTGTTTCAGGAAAACCGCAGGCTGTGCGTCAACGTGCTCAACCACGAGCAGGAGCTGATGGCGCGCCACTTTGCCGGCATGACCGGCGTCAGCATGGAAGATCGTTTCCGGCTGGAAGAGTGGCAGCTCGGTGCGCTGGGGCAGCCGGTGCTGCGCAATACCCTGGCCAGCCTGGAAGGGGAGATCGAGCAGATCCAGAGCATCGGCACCCACCAGATGTACCTGGTGCAGATCAAACAGATCGCGCTGAGCGAAGCCGGCAACGGGCTGATCTACTTCAAGCGCAATTTCCATTCGGTGATCCACCCGATGGCGGTGCCGGCCTGAGGCGTTGGGGCGCAGCCTGCTGCGCCCCGCGTTTCAACTCTTGTTAGCCGCCAGATCGCTCACCAGGCGGTTGACCGGATCGCTCATGTTGGTGAATTTGCTCAGCTCCGAGCGGGTCACCACCACGAACACCCCGACGTTTTTCGCCGGGATCATCGCCATGTAGGTAATGAACCCGCCGCCGCCGCCGGTCTTCTGAATGATGCCCGGCAGCCCGTCCTTCGGCGCCATATACACCCAACCCAACCCCAGCGCATCCGCTTGCCCCGGCACGTCCATGCCCTTCAGCGACACCAGATCGTGACGCTGGAAGTACATGGTTTGCTCACTGGCGGCGGTGGCTTTGCGCGGGCCGCTGGCGCTGGAGGAGAGGAATTGTTGCATCCAGCGTTGCATGTCGCGCGGGGTGGAGTAGACGCCGCCGCTGCCGGCCGCGGCGGTGGTGTCGCGGCAGGCGCTCGGGCCGGCCGCCGCCACCATCAGGCGCGAGCATTGCTCGGGGCTCGGCGTCAGCGTGGTGTCGACCATGCCGAGCGGCGCGGTGATTTTCTCTTTCAGCAGCGCGTTGTAAGGCTTGCCCGCGGCGCGCGACAGCGCATCGGCCAGCAGGTCATACGCCAGGTTGGAGTAGGCGGCGCGTACGCCCGGCGGTACCGTGACGTTGGCATGGGCCAGCCACTGCCAGCGCTGAGCCTTGGTCGGCCAGGTGAACACCGGCGTTTTCGGCGGCTTCTTGCCCGGCTGCTCGCGCGGCAGCGAGCTGGTGTGCGTCGCCAGGTTCAGCAGGGTGATCGGCTGCCCGGCGTTGTAAGCCGGCACATAGGCGCCTTTGGGGGCATACTTGCGCAGCGGGTCGGTCAGTTTGACCTGGCCTGCCGCCGCCATTTTCACCATCACTTCGCTGGTCATCAGCTTGGTGATCGAAGCGATGCGGATCAGCGAATCCGGGCGCGGGCGCAGGTTGTTGCCGGGTTTGGTATCGCCAAAGCTGCGGTTAACTACCTGATTGCCGTCGATCACCACCAGCGCCATGCCGGTGGCGCCGCTATTGTAGAAAATATGTTCGGCATACTGGTCGACGATTTGCGAAGCCAGCTGCGGGGGCGCGGCCTGCACGGCCAGCGGCGCGGCGCACAGGCCCAGCGCCAGCAATAAAGCGGAGACAGAGTTCTTCAACGGTCGTTATCCATTTAACAATGCAGCGGGGAAAGGGCTTATTCGTCGCCCAGTGTAATGTGGCCGGGCCCCGGCTGCATGTAGAAAAAAGAGCGGTGGCGATAAAATTTTTCACCGCCGGCGGCCTACTGCGCGCGGGCGAAAATGGCGATCACTTCATCGAGGTGCGCCTTCATCGCCTTGCGGGCGCCGCGCACGTCGCGCGCTTCGATCGCCGCCAGGATCGCCCGGTGTTCCAGTTCGGAACGGTGCGGCATGTCCTCCGGCGTATAGTGGCGTTGCAGCACGCGGAACATGCTGCCGTAACGGTGGCCGAGCAGGTGACCGATGATGAACGCATAGGCCGGGTTGCCGCTGGCCTGGGCGATGCGGATGTGGAACAGCCGATCGCCGGGGTGGGTGGCGGAACCGGCGCGGTTATCGCGGCAGTTCTGCTCGTAGGCAGCGCGGATGCCCGCCAGCTCTTCGTCGGTGGCGTGGCGCGCGGCCAGCGCGGCGGTCTCCGGTTCGATCAGCAGACGGGTTTGCAGCAGAGAAAACGGCGGCAGCTCGGCGTTGAAATCCAGCTCGATGTTCAGTTCGTCGTCGATCTCCGCCCACTGGTTGCGGCCGGCCTGGGCCATCACCGGCTCCTGCGACGGCGCCAGCGGCGTTTGCGAGCGCACGATCACCCCGTTGCCGACCTTGACGTCCACCAGGCCGATCACTTCCAGCGCGATAAGCGCCTCGCGTACCGACGCGCGGCTGACCTGCAACTGCTGGGCGAGATCCCGCTCCGAGGGCAGGCGGCTGCCCGGCGGAAATTCGTTATTTTCGATAAGACGTTTGAGCTGGTCAGCTATCTGTCTGTAAATCCTTGGGTTTTCCAGTCGGGTAATCGGCATTTTTGACCTTTGACGATTCGGCGTTCAGTGATTTGGCGCACAATTATGCGACAAGGCGCTTGAGTAATCGTTATTCAAGTGTAAAAAAATGGTTAATTGAAATGCGGTTTCAAGGCTGTTTTATTAACTTCTTCCCCCAACGATAACGCGTAAAGCGTCTTTTGTCATGTTAGAGGCCTGACCTTTAACCGCCTTTAGTGGCCTGACCATTAGACCTTTAGGCCGAGGAGTCAAGATGGATTTAACCGGGAAACGCGTACTGATCACCGCCGCCGGGCAAGGGATCGGTTTTACCACCGCCAGGCTGTTCGCCGCCGCCGGTGCCGAGGTGATCGCCAGCGACATCAACCTCGAGCGCCTGCAGGGCTCTGCCGGGATCCGCGCGCTGACGCTGAACGTCACCGATCCGGCCGCCATCGCGGCGGCGGCGGAAGCGATCGGCCCGATCGACGTGCTGTTCAACTGCGCCGGCGTGGTGCACAGCGGATCGATCCTCGATTGCAGCGAAGATCAGTGGGCGTTCGCGCTCGATCTCAACGTCACCGCGATGTTCCGCATGATCCGCGCCTTCCTGCCGGGCATGTTGGCGCGCGGCAAAGGCTCGATCATCAACATGTCCTCGGTAGCCTCGAGCGTGAAAGGGGTGCCGAACCGCTTCGCTTACAGTGCCAGCAAGGCGGCGGTGATCGGCCTGACGCGCTCGGTGGCGGCGGACTACGTCACGCAGGGTATCCGCTGCAACGCCATCTGCCCCGGCACGGTGGAGTCGCCGTCGCTGCGCCAGCGCATTGCCGAGCAGGCGCGCGAGCAGGGGCGCAGTGAGCAAGAGGTGTATCAGGCGTTCGTCGCCCGTCAGCCGATCGGGCGCATCGGCACCACCGAGGAAATCGCCCAATTGGCGCTGTATCTGGCCTCCGACGCCAGTTCATACACCACTGGCACGGTGCAGATCATCGACGGCGGCTGGAGCAACTGAGCCGCCATTTTTGAGAGAGGAAGGCATGAAACTTTTACGTTACGGGCAACCCGGGCAAGAGCGCCCCGGCATGTTGGATGCGCAAGGCCGCCTGCGCGATTTGTCGCAGCATATCGCCGACGTGGGGGGCGCCGCGTTATTGCCGGCGTCGCTCGCCAAACTGAGTGCGCTGGACAGCACCACGCTGCCGCTGGTCGAAGGGCAGCCGCGCCTCGGCGCCTGCGTCGGCGGCATCGGCAAGTTTATCTGCATCGGCCTGAACTACGCCGATCACGCGGCGGAGACCGGTGCCGCCATTCCTGAGGAACCGGTGGTGTTCAACAAATGGACCAGCGCGGTGGTCGGCCCCCACGATCGGGTGGAGATCCCGCGCGGCTCGCAGAAAACCGACTGGGAAGTGGAGCTGGGCGTGGTGATCGGCCAGGGCGGACGCTACATCAGCGAAGCAGACGCGATGCGCCACGTCGCCGGCTACTGCGTGATCAACGACGTCTCAGAACGCGAATATCAAATTGAGCGCGGCGGCACCTGGGACAAGGGCAAAGGCTGCGACACCTTCGGGCCGATCGGCCCCTGGCTGGTGACCGCCGACGAGATCGCCGATCCGCACAGCCTGAACCTGTGGCTGGAGGTGGATGGCAAGCGCTATCAGGACGGCAATACCAGCACCATGATCTTCCGCATTCCGCAGATCGTCAGCTACCTCAGCCGCTTCATGAGCCTGCAGCCGGGCGATGTGATCTCCACCGGCACGCCGCCGGGCGTCGGGATGGGGCAGAAACCGCAGCCTATCTATCTGCGGGTGGGCCAGACGATGCGTCTGGGCATCGAAGGGCTGGGCGAACAGCGCCAGCAAACCGTACAGGCCTAACCGGGAGCGCCGCCATGACCACCATTACCGCACTGCGGGTTGAAGACATTCGTTTCCCCACGTCGCTGGGGCTGGACGGATCCGACGCCATGAATCCGGATCCCGACTATTCCGCCGCTTACGTGATCCTGGAGACCGATCGCGCGGATCTCAGCGGCCACGGGCTGACGTTCACCATCGGCCGCGGCAACGAGATCTGCTGCGCGGCGATCCGCGCGCTGGAGCATCAGATCGTCGGCGAGCGGCTGGAGGATATCGCCGCCGACATGGGCGCCTTCTGGCGGCGTTTCACCAGCGACAGCCAGCTGCGCTGGATCGGGCCGGACAAGGGGGCCATTCACCTGGCGACCGGCGCGGTGGTCAACGCGGTGTGGGATCTGTGGGCCAAATCGGTCGGCAAGCCGGTGTGGCGGCTGGTGGCGGAGATGACGCCGGAGGAGCTGGTGCGCTGCATCGACTTCCGTTACATCACCGACTGCATCACGCCGCAGGAGGCGCTGGCGCTGCTCAAGCAGAGGGCCGAGGGCAAAGAGCAGCGCCTGGCGCGGCTGCTGCAGGAAGGCTACCCCTGCTACACCACCTCCGCCGGCTGGCTGGGGTATCCGGACGACAAGCTGCGCCGCCTGTGCCAGGAAGCGGTCGACGCCGGTTTCTCCTACCTGAAGCTGAAGGTCGGGCGCGATCTGGAAGACGACATCCGCCGGGTGCGCATCGCGCGTGAAGTGATCGGCCCGGATCGCCGGCTGATGATCGACGCCAACCAGGTGTGGGAGGTGGACGAAGCCATTCCGTGGGTGAAGCATCTGGCGTTCGCCAAACCCTGGTTTATCGAAGAGCCGACCAGCCCGGACGACGTGGAAGGGCACCGCCGCATCCGCGAAGGGGTGGCGCCGGTCAAGGTGGCCACCGGTGAGATGTGCCAGAACCGCATCATGTTCAAGCAGTTCATCATGCGCGGCGCGGTAGACGTGGTGCAGATCGACGCCTGCCGCCTTGGCGGCGTCAACGAAGTGCTGGCGGTGATGCTGATGGCGGCCAAATACCAGCTGCCGGTCTGCCCGCACGCCGGCGGCGTCGGGCTGTGCGAGTACGTGCAGCACCTGTCGATGATCGACTACCTGTGCATTGCCGGCACCCACGAAGGCCGGGTGATCGAGTATGTCGATCATTTGCATGAACACTTTGTCGATCCCTGCGTGATCAAAGGCGCGGCCTACATGCCGCCGAGCCGTCCCGGCTATTCGATCGAGATGCATCCGTCATCGATCGCGCAGTATCGGTTCCGCGGGTGAGGCGGGAGGATCGCATGCCGCGTATCGACGCTCACCAGCACTACTGGCGCTATCACCCACAGCACTACCCGTGGATCGACGAGCGGATGAGCGTGCTGCGGCAGGATTTCGATCCGCCCCGGCTGCGGCCGCTGTTGCAGGAACAGGGGTTCGACGGCGCGCTGGCGGTGCAGGCGCGCCCCAGCGAGGACGAGACGCTGGCCCTGCTGGCGCTGGCTGAACAGGGCGAGGGCGTATGCGGCGTGGTGGGCTGGTTGGACATCGCCGCGCCGCAGCTGGCGCAGCGTCTGGAGGCCTTGCGGCCTTACAGCGCGCTGCGCGGGGTGCGCCATCAGGTGCAGGACGAAGCGGATCCGGCGGCCTGGCTGGCGCGGCCGGAGGTGGAACGCGGCATGCAAACGCTGCAGCGCGCCGGGTATGTGTACGAGATCCTGGTGACGCACCGGCATCTGGCGGCAGCGGCGGCGTTCGCCGCCTGCCACGATGAACACTGGCTGGTGTTGGATCATCTCGGCAAGCCGGACATCGCGCGCGGCGCGCGGCACTGGGCGCAGCAAATCCGGCCGCTGGCGGCGCTGCCGCACGTGGCCTGCAAGCTGTCGGGGTTGATCACCGAGGCGCCGGGTGGCCGGTGGCAGGCGGAAGAACTGCTGCCGTTCTTCGACGCCGCGCTGGAGGCGTTCGGCCCGCAGCGGCTGATGTTCGGCTCCGACTGGCCGGTGTGCCTGTTGGCCGGCGACTACCGCCAAGTGATGCAGCTGTGCGAACGGGCGCTGTCGACGCTGGGGGCCGCCGAGCAGGCGGCGATTTGGGGCGACACCGCCTGGCGAATTTACGGTTTAACGGAGTCTGGTTATGGATCTGTATCTGCAAGATAAGGTGGTGCTGGTCACCGGCGGCGGTGCCGGCATCGGCGCGGCGATTGCTCATGTGCTGGCCGAAGAAGGGGCGATCCCGGTGCTGGTTACCAACGCCGCGCCGGAGGCGGCGCTGCTGGCCGACTTGCAGCGGCTGCAGCCACGCACCGAGGTGATCCTCACCGAACTGTGCGACGAGGCGGCCTGCCGCCGCGCGGTCAGCCAGACGCTGGCGGCCTTCGGCCGCATCGACGGGCTGGTGAATAACGCCGGGGTCAACGACGGTGTCGGGCTGGAGGCGGGGCGCGAAGCGTTCGTCGGCTCGTTGGAAAAAAACCTGGTGCACTATTACCTGATGGCGCACCTGTGCCAGGTGGCGCTGCAGGAAAGCCGGGGCGCCATCGTCAACATCGCCTCCAAGACCGCGCTCAGCGGCCAGGGCGGCACCAGCGGCTACACCGCCGCCAAAGGCGCGGTGCTGGCGCTGACGCGCGAATGGGCGGTGTCGCTGCGCCATGACGGGGTGCGGGTGAACGCGGTGGTGCCGGCGGAGGTGATCACCCCGCAGTACCAGCGCTGGCTCAACACCTTCGCCGAGCCGCAGCGGCAGATGGAGAAAATCACCGCGCGCATTCCGCTCGGGCAGCGCATGACCACGCCGCAAGAGATCGCCGACACCGTGGCGTTCCTGTTGTCGTCGCGGTCGTCGCACACCACCGGGCAATGGCTGTCGGTGGACGGCGGCTACCTGCATCTCGATCGGGCGCTGACGTGAGCGGCGCGGTGGCAGGGCGGCGCCGTTTCTGCCAGGCGCTCGATCTGATTGACTCACCGGCGCTGATTGCGGAGTACCAGCAGCATCATCAGCGCATCTGGCCGGGCATCGCCGCACATTTGCGTGAGCACGGCATTCTGGACATGGAGATTTACCGGTTGGGCACCCGGCTGTTCATGATCGTGGAGGTCAGCGCCGATTTCGACGCCGCGCGTTTTGACGCCGCCAGCCTGAACAACCCCGAAGTACAGCGATGGGAAGCGCTGATGTGGCACTACCAGGCCGCCACCCCCTGGACGCCGCAGGGCGAAAAATGGGTGGAAATGGCGCGGATATTTTCTCTGCAACAGCAATAACGCCAACATCATCATCGCCAGACGATACGAGGGTATCACCATGCTTGCTGAAAAAAGTGCGGCCTCCGCGCAGCCGGGCGTCCCCGTGACCGCCAATCTGCGCTGGGCCTTTATCCTGGTCACCAGCCTGTTCTTCATGTGGGGGCTGTCCTATGGCCTGCTGGACGTATTGAACAAACATTTTCAGGAGACGTTGCACGTTACCAAGGCGCAGTCGGGGCTGTTGCAGGCGGCCTATTTCGGCGCCTATTTCCTGGTGGCGCTGCCCGCCGGATACTTTATGGACCGCAAGGGCTATAAGGCGGGCATTCTGGTCGGGCTGTGTCTGTATGCGCTGGGGGCGCTGCTGTTCGTGCCGGCGGCGTCGGCCAACAGCTTCGGCGTGTTCCTGTTCGCGCTGTTCGTTATCGCCAGCGGTTTGGGCTGCCTGGAAACGGCCGCCAACCCGTACGCCACGGTGCTGGGCGACGCGCAGGGCGCCGAACGGCGGCTCAACCTGGCCCAGTCGTTCAACGGCCTCGGGCAGTTTATCGGCCCGTTGATCGGCGGCACGTTGTTCTTCTCCGCCAGCCAGTCCGCCGGCGGCGGCGATCAGAGCGCGGTGAAGATGACCTATGTGGCGATCGCCGTGCTGGTGCTGCTGATCGCGCTGTTGTTCAGCCGCACCCGGCTGCCGGCGATCCGCGAAGAGGAAAAACCGGTGCACGGCGTGATAGCGCAGGGATTGTGGCAGCATCCGCATTTCGTCGGCGGGGTCATCACGCAGTTCTTCTACGTGGCGGCGCAGGTGGGCGTAGGGGCGTTCTTCATCAACTATGCCACCGAGCACTGGCGCGAGGTGTCTAACCAGAGCGCCTCTTACCTGCTGTCGATCGCCATGATCTGCTTTATGGTCGGGCGCTTCTTCAGCACCTGGTTGATGGGGCGAGTCAAGCCGGCGACGCTGTTGGCGGCCTATGCGCTGATCAACATCGCGCTGTGCGGCGTGGTGATGCTGAGCGTTGACGGCGTGTCGGTGGTGGCGCTGATCGCGGTATTCTTCTTTATGTCGATCATGTTCCCGACCATTTTCGCCCTGGGGGTGAAAAACCTGGGTAAACACACCAAGCGCGCCAGCTCCTTTATGATCATGGCGATCGTCGGCGGCGCCATCATGCCGTACTTTATGGGGGCGCTGGCCGATCGTTACAGCACCGCGCTCTCTTATCTGCTGCCGCTGCTGTGCTTCGCGGTGGTGCTGGTTTACGGCCTGCGGCAGCGCCGCGCCTGATTCAACCCGGCGGCGAATCGGCCTTCGCCGCCGTTGTCAGCGCCTGTGGGCGGGTTCGCATCAAGATCGCCAACGCCAGTAGCAGCACGATGCCGGACAGCACGCCGTTTAGCGTCAAGCCTCCGGCATCCACCACCAGCCCGCCCGCCAGTGAACCGCAGGAAATCGCCAGATTAAACAGCGCGATATACAGCGAAGAGGCGACCTCGACCGCGTCGGGGGCCGCCTTGAGCATCCACGCCATTAGCGAAACGGAAACGCCGCCGTAGGCGATGCCCCACAGCAGGAGGAAGGCGCTGCCGCTCAGCGGCGCGTGGCCCAGCAGCGGCAGCAGCAGGACGGCGAGCGCCAGCCCGAGGGCGATCAGCGCCAGGGTGCGGCGCAGCCGTTTGGTGGCGGCCTGGCCGGCGATGAAATTCCCGACGATACCGGCGGCGCCGTAGGCGAACAGCAGCGGCCCCACCCAGCGGCCCTCGATGCCGGCGACCGTCTGCAGCAGCGGGCGGACAAAGGTGTAAGCCATAAAGTGGCCGGCGACCAGCAGAAACGTCAGCAGCAGCCCGAGGAGCAGCCGGCGATTCGCGCGCTGCGCGGTGAATAAGCGCCAGCTCACCGCCTGCGTGACCGGTAGCGGCGGCAGCACGCACAGCAGCAGGAGCAGGATCAGCGCCGCCAGGACGGCGACGGCCAGAAACGCCATGCGCCAGCCTAGCGCTTCGCCGAGGAACACCCCGAGCGGCACGCCGAACACCGAGGCTGCCGCTACGCCGCCGAAGATGACGGACAGCGCCAATCCGACGGAGGCCGGCGGCACCAGACGTTCCGCCAACCCACCCGCGATAGCCCAGATACCGCCGATGCAAAAGCCCAGCAGGATGCGCGCAGCGAACAGCAGCGCCATGGAGGTGGCGGCGGCGGCCAGCAGGTTGGCGGCGATCAGCAGCAGCAGAAAGGCGATCAGCAGGCTGCGGCGATCCGTGCGCCGGGCGCCCAGCACTACCAGCGGGGCGAACAGCGCGGCAAACAGGGCGGGCAGGGAAATCAGTAATCCGGCGCGGCCGATCGTCGCGTTCAGGGTACTGACGATCGGAGTCAGCAGCCCGACGGGCAGCATTTCTGCCGTGACGACGGTAAAGGTGGACAGGCCGATGGTGAAGGTTGCCAGCCAGGGTTTTGCGCCGCCGCCGGCGTGTAAGGCACTCATAATGATTCTCCCAACAAATGAAGATCCTCAGTGTATCCGCGCCAAAATGGCTGATAAACTGGCCTGAATGCGCAATATTGGGGACAAATCGTGGCCAATTTACCGTCTATGCCGTTGGATAACCTGACCGACCTGCTGGTGTTCATTCGCGTCGCCGACGCCTGCAGCTTCACGCTGGCGGCCGAGAGGCTGGGCATTTCCCGATCGGCGGCGGGCAAATGCGTGAACCGGTTGGAGGAGCGATTGGCTACCCGGCTGCTGCAGCGCACCACGCGCAGCGTCAGCCTGACCGAAGACGGCGCGGTGTTTTACGAGTATGCGCAGCGCATCCTGTCGCAGGCCGAAGAGGCGGAAACGGCGCTGAATACGCGGCGGCAAACCCCGCGCGGGCGGCTGCGGCTGGATCTGCCGGTCTCGTTGGGGCGGTTGCATATCCTGCCGATTTTGCGGGAGTTTTTGGCGCAGTGGCCGGAGGTGGACGCCGACGTCAGCTTCTCCGACGATTACAGCGATCTGGTGCGCGACGGCATCGACGTGGCTGTCCGCGTTGGCGGCAGCGACGACAGCCGGCTGGTGCGGCGGGTGCTCGCGCCGCATCGCCTGATCACCTGCGCGGCGCCGGATTATCTGGCGCGGCACGGTACGCCTGCAAAACCGGAGGCGTTGGGCGATCACGAGACGCTGGTCTTCAGCCATCAGGGGCTGCCGGCGCCCTGGCGCTATTTGGTCAACGGCCAACTGCACGAACAGCCGGTGCGCGGCCGGATGCGTTTCAACAACGTCGAGGCCTTGCGGGATGCGGCCGTCGCCGGAGCCGGCCTGTGCCAGGTGGGGGCGTTTCTGGTCGGCGAGCAGATTGCGGCCGGCACGCTGGTGCCGGTGCTGGAGCGCTATTGTCGCCCGGGGCCGCCGATCTGCGCCGTCTATCCCAGCCGACGCCATCTCTCCCCCAAGGTGAAGCTGTTCCTGGCGGCGATCGAACGGCGCTGGCAGGGCAGGGCGATTTGGGAAACCGCTTAGCGCGGGCGATTCACGCCGCTTTCAAGGCCAGCGTTCGCCGCATTAAGCGGTAGCCGCCTGCCGCCACCAGCAGCACGATCAGCCCAGCGGTGAGCGTGACGCTGAAGCCGGCCGTTATCCCTATGGCATCGATCGCCAGGCCCGCCAATGCGGCGCCGAGCGCCACGCCTATCCCCAGGCCGGTGACCATCCAGGTCAACCCCTCCGTCAGTCTGGAGGGCGGCACGATGTTTTCAACCAGCCCCATGGCAACGATCATGGTCGGCGCAAAAAACAATCCCGCGACAAACATCGCCGCCGCCAGCGTCAAGACATTGTGCACCCACAGCAGCGGCAGGGTGGTGAAGGCGGTGGCGAATGCCGCGTATAAGAACAGACGAGGCAAGGGGACGGGGATCTTAATTGCGCCGAAAATCAGCCCGGCCAGGCAGGAGCCGAACGCGTAAACCGACAGCACGATGCTGGCGGCGGCCGGCTGCCCTTGCTGCTCGGCGAAGGCCACACTGATAACGTCCACGGTGCCGACGATGGTACCCAGAGCGATCAGCGCCAGCACCAGGATCTGCATCGACGGCATGGCCAGGATGGCGCGCTGCCGCTGGTTATTGTGGGCGTAAACCGGAGGCTGAGTGCTTTTTTGCGAGGCGAATGCCGCAACGCCCGCCACCAGAAGCAGCGCGGCCACCAGAGGGCCGGCCTCTGGGAAGAGTGAAACGCTAAGCCCCACGGCGATCGGTGGGCCGACGATAAAGGCCACCTCGTCCAATACGGACTCGAATGAAAATGCCGTGTGCAGCTGTGGCGTGCTGCGATAAATTTCGCTCCAGCGGGCCCTGACCATCGCAGAGATGCTGGGCATGCTGCCCGCGAGCGCGGCGAAGACAAACAGCGTCCAGTCCGGCGCCCGATAGTGGGTGCAGAGCAACAGCAGCAGCAGGGCGATCGCGCTGACCCCGGTGGCGTAGGGCAACACGCGGCTTTGGCCGTGACGATCCGCCGCGCGCGCGATTTGCGGCGCAAGCAGCGCCATGGAAAAGGCGAACGTCGCCGCCACCGCGCCCGCCAACCAATAGGAGCCGCGTACCTGTGAGAGCATGGTGATGATGCCGATACCGGTCATCGAGACCGGCAGGCGCGCGATCAGCCCGGCAGAGGAAAACGCCTTGCTGCCCGGGGCGTTGAACAGTTTGAAATAAGGATTTGCCATGGAAAGGGCTCCGGAATGTTGGCGGCTCGGTATTCGCTCAATGTCCATCATTGACATACGCCACGTATGTTACGTTAATTGACATACATAGCGTATGTCAATTATAACGTCATCAATAACGAGGCGGAGTGGACCCATGGCACGTAAAGCGCGTACCGAAATGATTGAAGAAACCCGACAAAAGCTGGTGGCGGCTGCCCGTCAGCAGTTTGGCAGCGTGGGGTATGCCGAGACGGTGATGGATGAACTTACCGCGCAAGCCGGCATGACGCGCGGCGCGCTCTATCACCATTTTGGCGATAAAAAGGGGTTGTTTCTGGCGGTGGTGAAGGCGATTGATGCTGAAATGGATGCGCGTCTGGCCGACATTACCGCGAGTACGGCGGATGAATGGGAGGCGTTTGCGGCGCGTTGTCGCGGGTATTTGATCATGATGACGGAGCCGCAAGCGCAGCGCATTCTGCTGCGCGACTCACCTTCGGTACTGGGGGCTGAATATCTGCAGGCCAGCAAGCTGGCGTGCATTGTCTGGATGACGGGCGCATTGCAGGCGTTGATGGCACAGCGGCGTATCGCCGTCGCCGAGCCGGAATCGCTGGCGCATTTGATCAATGGCGGCCTGATGGATGCCGCGCTGTGGGTCGCCCATCACCCGGAAAAAGACACAGCGCTGGAGCAGGCCTTGGCCAGTTTGAACCTGTTGCTGAACGGGCTGCGTTTCACCGCCGCCTGAGTTTCAATACCGGCCGTCGGCTTAAGGGTGAATGACCGCAGGCTGGACGTTTTGCGCCAGCTGGATATTGTTGCGGCCGCTGTGCTTCGCCAGATAGAGCGCGGCGTCGGCTGCGCCGATCGCCGATTCGACGTCCAGCTTTTCCAGCGCGGAGATGCCGGCGCTGAGCGTCAGCGTGCCGCTGTGCTGCGGGCTGGCGCCGTGTGGGATGTTCAGTTCCGCCACCCGTTGGCGCACCCGCTCGGCCAGCTGCGCCGCGTAGCCTTCGTGCACGTTGGTCAGCAGCACTAAAAACTCCTCCCCGCCGTAGCGCACCACAATGTCGCGTGAACGCACCGCATCGCGGATGGCGATCGCCACCTGCACCAGCGCCCGGTCGCCCATGGCGTGGCCGTAGCTGTCGTTGTAGACCTTGAAGTGGTCGATATCCAGCAGCAGCACGTAGTGGCGGCCGGTTTGCGGTTCCAGCAGCATGTTGATCTTATTCTCCAGCCCGCGGCGGTTATAAAGACCGGTCAGGGGATCGAGCATGCTCAAATTATTGAACTTGTCCCGTTCGTTGTACAGGTTGGCCACCAGCGCGTGGGTAAAGATTTCACTGCGTTTCAACATCAGGTGATGAATGGAGAAAGCGATAATAGGTAATAGCGTGGTGAATAATATCCGCAGGGTATTATGCATGCCGTCTAAAACCAGGATCATCATTGCGGAAGGCACGGCGTGTAAACAAAAGGCGGTAAAGTTATCCGTCAGAGAAATAGCGCTGATAAAAAAGATGCTGAACAAACTAATTAATAAAAAATCTTGGTTATTCGGCAAGCAATATTGACTTTTAACGTAGATGTGCGCGGCCCACAGCAGGCCGAGCACGCTGGCGAACAGGTTGAGTTTGCCTACGTATTGCCGCGGCGCGGACAGAGAAAATAGCGCTGCTGCCAGACAAAATAACGGTATGCATAATAAAGGCAGAGTAAAAGAAGGGACATCCCTAAAAGGGAACAATAACGTAAATACGGAAGAGGCGGCATTCATCATTAGAAAAAGAAATAATGCCAGGCGCTGCTTGCTGTTCAGTAATTCCTGATAAGAACGGGCGTTCATACGGAGGTCACTCTTTGCAAAGTCGTTCTGTCGAATAATTAAGGTTGAGAAGCATTCCCTCGGCGCGAAATATCCACGGAAGTTGCATGGTTGATGATTGTGATTATTATCATGCAAACAGGACTAGGAATTTTCTTATGTCAAATTATCATTTTTTCATGCTGGTGTCATCTGGGTTTGGTCACCGCAGTGAAAATGATGCGGCGGCCAAAAAAGTGTTATATGATATTGGTTATCATTATCAGTTAAAGGGGGGTTATCATGCTCACCGCCATGATTGCCGCGTGTGGACTGTGGGGCGTCAGCTGGTGCCTCGGCGATCGCCTGGCCAGCGCCTGGGGCGTTTTGCTGCCGTGCGCGCTGATGCCGCTGCTGGCCTTGATCGATCTGAATATGATGCAGCTGCGCACCCTGATTGTGATAGCGATGCTGGCGACGCTGGTGATGCTGTTCAACAGCCGGCTGCGTCACTATCTGCTGCTGCCTTCCTGCATGGCGCTGGCGGGCGGCCTGGCGGCAATCAGCCTCAACTTCAGCTTCGCGTAAACGCCGGAAACGGCAAAACCACGCTTAGGCGTGTTTATCATCAATGCGTTGGGATTTTTTCGAAGGAACTATCGGAGAGATCATCAATTGGTGCGAAGAGAGGGACTTGAACCCTCACGTCCGTAAGGACACTAACACCTGAAGCTAGCGCGTCTACCAATTCCGCCACCTTCGCACAGTCGATGTTGTTGCTTTGATTTATATTACGTCGCCAGCTTGGTGCGAAGAGAGGGACTTGAACCCTCACGTCCGTAAGAACACTAACACCTGAAGCTAGCGCGTCTACCAATTCCGCCACCTTCGCATCGATGCTGAGTGCAATATAAATCATGTGGTTATTTGGTGCGAAGAGAGGGACTTGAACCCTCACGTCCGTAAGGACACTAACACCTGAAGCTAGCGCGTCTACCAATTCCGCCACCTTCGCGTACCAGAAACATTACCGGAGTAACGTTACCACGGAGGCGAATTCTAGAGATTTTGGCGGGCACGTCAACAGTTATTTCCCCGCTTTGCGGGCGTTTGCTGGAAAAACAGCCATATCGCCGCTTTTCTGCTGGTCAAACAGCCAAATCAGCCAATCAATCAACACCCTGACCCGTGGCGCCAGGAAACGGCCGGGTGGATACATGATGTAAATCGGCATCGGCGGAGGCGGCGTGCCCGCCAACACTTCCACCAGTTCGCCCCGTTCCAGCCAGGGAGCAAGTGAATAGCGCGCCGCCTGAATCAACCCCATGCCGGCACGCGCGCCGGCGATGTAGGCGTCGGCGCCGCTGACGCTCAGCCGGGCGGGGAGTTCGCGCAGTTCCACCTTGCCGCCACGGCAGAATTCCAGCGGATAATCGCGGTTGCTGGCCAGGGAAAAATACCCTACCGCGCGGTGCGGCGCCAGGCTATCGATGTCGAGCGGCGTGCCGCAGGCCTGCAGGTAAGCGGGGGAAGCGCAAGTGATCTGCGGCAGCTGGGCGATGCGCCGCGCCACCAGGCTGTCGTCTTCGGTTTCCCAGGCGCGCAGCACGCAGTCTACGCCTTCGCGCAACAGATCGACGTGGGTGTCGTTGGCGCCCAGCGCCAGCGTGATGTCGGGATAGCGCCGGTAAAAGTCGTCCAGCGCCGGAATGACGATCTGGCGTGCCAGCGAATGGGGCATATCGATGCGCACCTTGCCGGACGGCTGCAGCTTATGGTGGCTGAACAGCGTGTCCGCTTCCTCAAGCGCTCCCAGCAGCTGTACGCAGCGTTGATAGTAAAGGCTGCCTTCGCTGGTCACCTGTACCTGGCGGGTGGTGCGGATCAGCAGGCGCACGCCCAGCCGCTGCTCCAGCCGCTTCAGCGCGTTGCTGACCGTGGCGCGCGGCAGCTGCAGGCGCTCGGCGGCCCGGCTGAAGCTGCCCAGTTCGACGATGCGGGTAAAAATGCGCATGGCTTGAACCTGATCCATGTCCACTCCAGATTGTTGGTGATTTTTGAACAGTGATGTGCGATCTGCATTATTTATCTTTGTAGTGTAAACAACCAGACTTTGCTGCGTTATCCGTTCATCGCATGAGGGCAGCACAATGCAACAACGTAAACTGGGTTCCCACGGTCCCGTCGTCTCCGCCCTGGGGCTGGGATGCATGGGCATGAGCGACTTCTACTCCACCGGCGCCGATCGGCAGGAGGCCATCGCCACGCTGCACCGGGCGCTGGAGCTGGGCGTCACGCTGCTCGACACCGCCGACATGTATGGCCCGCACACCAACGAGGAGTTGGTGGGGGAAGCGATCAAGGGCAAACGGCAACAGGTGTTCCTGGCCACCAAGTTCGGCATCCTGCGCGATCCGGCGGATCCTTCGGCGCTTGGGCGTAGAGGAGATCGATCTTTATTATCAGCATCGGGTCGATCCGCAGGTGCCGATCGAAGACGTCGTCGGCACGATGGCGGATCTGATCCGCGAAGGCAAGATCCGCTATATCGGCCTGAGCGAGGCGTCGGTCGCCACGCTGGAGCGGGCGCACAAAGTGCATCCGATCACGGCGTTGCAGACCGAGTATTCGCTGTGGACGCGCGATGCCGAACAGGGCGTGCTGGCGGCTTGTGAGCGCCTGGGGATCGGCTTTGTGCCTTACAGCCCGTTAGGGCGCGGTTTCCTTACCGGTGCTATCCGGCGGCCGGAGGATCTGGCTGAGGACGATTTCCGCCGCGGCAACCCGCGCTTCCAGGGCGAAAACTTCGCCCGCAACCTGGCGCTGGTGGAGAAAGTGGGGGAGCTGGCGGCGCAGAAGGGCGTCAAGCCTTCACAGCTGGCGCTGGCCTGGGTGTTGGCGCAGGGTGAGCACATCGTGCCGATCCCTGGCACCAAACGCCGTCGCTATCTGGAAGAGAACGTCGCGGCGGCGGAGATAACGCTGAGCGCGGCCGAACTGGCGGCGATCGAAGCGGTGTTTCCGCTGAGTGCGGCGGCCGGCGATCGCTACGGCGCCGAGTCGATGGCCTATATCAACGGTTAAAAAAAAAGCGCGGCCTCAGGCCGCGCTCTGTCGTTTTCCACCAACGGCGAATTATTTCTTCTTCGGCGTGCGCGGTGGGCGGCCGACGGTGGCCTGATACACCTTGAAGCGGCCGTTCTGCGCCAGCACTTCGTGGCTGCCGAAGGTGGCGTCCAGAATGTCCGGATACGGCAGGAAGGCGTTGGCGACGATGCGCAGCTGGCCGCCGATCGGCAGGTGTTTCACCGCGCCACGGATCAGGGTTTCGGCGGCGGTCAGGCTGGTCTGCAGCCCGTCGTGGAACGGCGGGTTGGAGATGATCATGTCGAAACGGCCGGTGATGTCGGAGTAAACGTTGCTGACGATCACTTCGCCTTCGATGCCGTTGGCGGCCAGCGTCGCGCGGCTGGATTCCACCGCGGCGGCGTTGACGTCGCTGAGGGTCAGTTTCACCTTCGGCGACAGCTTGGCCATCACCGAGGCCATCACGCCGGCGCCGCAGCCGATGTCCAGCACCTTGCCTTTCATGTGTTTTTCCAGCGTCGACAGCAGCAGCGAGCTGCCGACGTCCAGGCCGTCGCGGCTGAACACGCCCGGCAGCGTTTTCACTTCCAGATCGTGCAGCTGATAGCTGTCCCACCAGTCGTTTAGGTCGAATTCGGTCTGCGCGTCCAGGCGGCCGTGATACAGGCCGCAGCGGCGCGCGCTGTCGATTTTCACCAGCGCAACGTGGCCTTCCAGCGTTGGCTCGGCGCTGCGCACGCCGCTGCGGTTTTCACCGACCACGAACACGTCTACGCCCACCGGCAGCAGCGCCAGGATGTTGCACAGCTGGAATTGCGCTTCCTGCTTGCTCTTCGGCCAGTAGTAAACCAGCGTGTCGCAGTCGGCGACGAAAGCGGGATCGACGGTCAAACCGAACTGCACGTTATCGCCCATCGTCCGGTTCAGTAACTGCCAGTGATGGTATTGCTGGGTGTGGACGCGCACGTCCGCGGCCTCGAATTGGGCCGGCAGGCTGTCCTGCAGGTCGCCGGCAAACAGCACGCGGCGTTCGATAAATTCATCACTGTGGCGCAGCATGACTTCACTGGCGGGGGTTAATGCAGACATCAGATATTGGCTCCTGGAAATGAGACCGGGGATTATAGAGCTTTGTGGCGATATGTTCGACGGGTTTGTTGGCGCGGGCTGCGCGGGTTTGTTAGCATAGCGCGGCGCATGGCAGGCATGGCGCACCACAACGGGTAGGAATCGGCATGGCATCAAAACGCGACTGGCTGTTACAACAACTGGGTATTACGCAGTGGACATTGCGCCGCCCGAGCGTGTTGCAGGGCGAAGTGGCGGTCAGTCTGCCGCCCGAGGCGCGCCTGTTGGTGGTGGCGCAGACGCTGCCCGCGCCCGACGACCCGCTGTTTTGCGATGTGCTGCGCAGCCTGGGGCTGACGCCGGCGCAAACCTACAGCCTGACGCCGGAACAGGCGGCGATGCTGCCTGAAGAGACCGCATGCAACAGTTGGCGGCTGGGCGTGGCAGAACCGCTTGCGGTCGCCGGAGCGCAGCTTCACAGCCCGGCGCTGGCCGAGCTTTCCCAAGACGCGGGGGCCAAGCGCGCCCTCTGGCAGCAGATTTGTCATCATGAACACGATTTCTACCCTGACGGCGGCCGATCTGGCCACGGCCTTCACCATTGAGCAAGCCAGCCACGCTTTCCCCTGGACGGAAACCACCTTCGCCAGCAATCAGGGCGATCGCTACCTTAACCTGAAGCTGAGCGCCGACGGGGAGATGGCGGGGTTCGCCATCACGCAGATCGTGCTGGATGAAGCCACGCTGTTCAACATCGCCATTCATCCGCAGCACCAGCGCCGGGGCTTTGGCCGCCTGCTGCTCAACGCGTTGATCGAACAGCTGGAGAGCCGTGGCGTGGTTACGCTGTGGCTGGAGGTGCGCGCTTCCAACCAGGTGGCGATCGCACTGTATGAAAATCTCGGTTTCAACGAGGTCACCGTGCGCCGCAATTATTACCCGAGTACTCAAGGCCGCGAAGATGCGATCGTGATGGCGCTGCCGCTGGCGTAATCCGCCCGGCCGGTAAAAGCATTGATTGTCACCGGTTGGCAAATCGGCGAAAATGCCCGGCTGTTATCTTTTATTCACCGCTTTGCCCGGCGCCGCGATCGGCGCGTTCTGATGATGTCGCAGGGCGGACTAACCGTAGAACCTGAAAACCATGTCTCCTAGTGAATTTGCCCGCGAAGTCTCCAAAAGAAGAACTTTCGCCATCATCTCGCACCCCGATGCCGGTAAAACCACCATTACCGAAAAAGTGCTGCTGTTCGGACAGGCGATCCAGACCGCCGGTACGGTAAAAGGCCGTGGCTCCAGCCAGCACGCCAAATCCGACTGGATGGAAATGGAAAAGCAGCGTGGGATCTCGATCACCACCTCCGTGATGCAGTTCCCGTACCGCGACAGCCTGGTTAACCTGCTGGATACCCCGGGGCACGAAGACTTCTCCGAAGATACTTACCGTACCCTGACCGCCGTCGACTGCTGTCTGATGGTGATCGACGCCGCCAAGGGCGTTGAGGATCGTACCCGTAAGCTGATGGAAGTCACCCGTCTGCGCGACACGCCGATCCTGACCTTCATGAACAAACTGGACCGCGACATCCGCGATCCGATGGAAGTGATGGATGAAGTCGAGCGCGAACTGAAGATCGCCTGCTCGCCTATCACCTGGCCGATCGGCTGCGGCAAGCTGTTCAAGGGCGTTTACCACCTGTACAAGGATGAAACCTACCTGTATCAGACCGGTAAAGGCCACACCATCCAGGAAGTGCGCATCGTCAAAGGCCTGGACAACCCGGAGCTGGATGCGGCGGTGGGCGAAGATCTGGCGGCGCAGCTGCGCGATGAGCTGGAGCTGGTGCAGGGCGCTTCCCACGAGTTCGATCAGGAGGCTTTCCTGAGCGGCGAGCTGACCCCGGTGTTCTTCGGTACCGCACTCGGTAACTTCGGCGTGGATCACATGCTGGACGGTCTGGTGGCCTGGGCGCCGGCGCCGATGCCGCGCAAAACCGACACCCGCGAAGTGACGGCGGCGGAAGAGAAATTCACCGGCTTCGTCTTCAAGATCCAGGCCAACATGGATCCGAAACACCGCGACCGCGTGGCCTTTATGCGCGTGGTTTCCGGCCGCTACGAGAAGGGCATGAAGCTGCGCCAGGTGCGCACCGGCAAAGATGTGGTGATCTCCGACGCGCTGACCTTTATGGCCGGCGACCGTTCGCATGTGGAAGAAGCCTACCCGGGCGACATCATCGGCCTGCACAACCACGGCACCATTCAGATCGGCGATACCTTCACCCAGGGTGAAGACATGAAGTTCACCGGTATTCCGAACTTCGCGCCGGAGCTGTTCCGCCGTATTCGCCTGCGCGACCCGCTGAAGCAGAAACAGCTGCTGAAGGGGCTGGTGCAGCTGTCCGAAGAGGGCGCGGTGCAGGTGTTCCGTCCGATTGCCAACAACGATCTGATCGTCGGTGCGGTCGGTGTGCTGCAGTTCGATGTGGTGGTGGCGCGTTTGAAGAGCGAGTACAACGTGGAAGCGCTGTACGAGTCGGTCAACGTGTCGACCGCGCGCTGGGTCGAGTGCGACGACGTGAAGAAGTTCGAAGAGTTCAAGCGCAAGAACGAGATCAACCTGGCGCTGGACGGTGGGGACAACCTGTCCTACATCGCGCCGACCATGGTGAACCTCAACCTGACGCAGGAACGCTATCCTGACGTGACCTTCCGCAAAACCCGCGAACACTGATCGCTCGGCAGGGCGCCTGGTGCGCCCTGCACGCTTCTCCTATCCTCACTGCGCTAATTAATAAATCTTCCTCATATTATCCTGCGAACCGCTATCGCCAGGTGATGTTCGTTCGGCCTGCGTTTTCCGTCTGATGGTCTATCTTTAACGAGATGTCCGCACATCGCCTGAGAGTAAATCACTGTAATACGCTATTTGTTTGGTGAGTTATTCTGATGTGTTGCCGATAGGAGACAGTCAGTGTCTTTAAATATCAATGAGATAGCTATATTTCAGTTTTGTGTAACTTAGCCTGTCGCCAATAGACGACATTTTTTTGATTAAAAATCCGGCTGAAAGATTTTTATCTTTGATAATTAAGGTGTTTTTTGAGTTGGCACGGCCGTTGCAATACTCCTGTCGTGAACGCTTAATCGTATAGCGATGATGAAGTATTTACCGAGAAGGCCGCGTGAAGGTGGCCGCAGGGTTCCGGCGCTTTGGCGTCGAGAGCCCCCAACAAAAGGAAGAGATCGATGAAAAAGACCAAATTTGCACACTCGCTGATGGCTGTCGTATTGGGTTCTGTTTTGGTAAGCGGCAGTGCGTTGGCCGAAGACAGTCTGCTCAACAAGGCGTCTAACGCCGCGGATAGTGCCGGTGCCAAAATCGATAGCTCCATGAAAAAAGTTGACGGTTACATGGATGACAGCGCGATAACGGCTAAAGTTAAAAGTGCGTTGGTGGAAGATAAGACCATCAAAAGTTCTGACATTTCGGTGAAAACCGAAAAAGGCACCGTGACCCTGAGCGGGTTCGTCGGCAGCCAGGCGCAGGCGGAGCATGCGGTCGCGGTCGCCGGTAAGGTGGAAGGCGTCAAGACCGTCAGCGACAAGCTGCATGTGAAAGATGAAGCCAACCAGTCGATCAAATCGTATGCCGGTGACACCGCCACCACCAGCGAGCTGAAAGCCAAGCTGTTGGCCGATGACATCGTGCCGTCGCGCAATGTGAAAGTGGAAACCACCGATGGCGTGGTGCAGCTTTCCGGTGAGGTGAAAACGCAGGCGCAGTCTGAGCGTGCGGAAAGCATCGCCAAGGCCATCGACGGTGTGAAAAGCGTGAAAAACGACCTGGTGGTCAAGCAGTAATTCCGCCAGGCGCCCGTAACAAGCAACAACAAGCCGCATCTGCCGGGCCGTGAAGGCGGCCCGGCATGTACCACCAAAAAAAGAAACTGATTTGCCGTCGGCGTCCCGTTGTCGGGGCGGTAGACAGCAGCGAATTTTTTCACAATGGTAAGGAGAAGCTTATGTTTCGTTGGGGCATTATCTTTTTAGTCATCGCGCTTATCGCTGCGGCGCTGGGGTTCGGTTCGCTGGCGGGCACCGCTGCCTGGGCCGCCAAGGTGGTGTTCGTCGTCGGTATCATCCTGTTCCTGGTCAGCCTGTTCACCGGCCGCCGGCGCCCTTAGCCGGCCGGCATTTTCCTGCAAACTGTAACAAAGCTTAACTCCTTTTCTCACGTCGGGGAGGGCCGGCCATGAACAGCGACATCATCGTCGGGCGCTGGAAACAGCTGAAAGGCCAGGTATGGCAGGCGTGGGCCGAATGGTCCGGCAGCGATTGCGCCTGGCTGGCCGGCAGCAACGATTTCCTCGCCGGCGTATTGCAAGAGGATTACGGAAGAGAGCGAGACGCGGTATCCTCGGAGAAAACGTCTCACTGAGGATGCCAAGTTGGGATACAGAATACCCATCACGCTCGGCAATATAGAACCGCTGGCGTCTAAACCCTTTCGGCCAGGCAAAATGGCGCTGGTCTGCGAAGGCGGCGGCCAGCGCGGCATTTTCACCGCCGGCGTACTGGACGAGTTTCAGCGCGCGGGCTTTAACCCTTTCGATCTGCTGATCGGCACGTCGGCCGGCGCCCAAAACCTGTCCGCCTATATCTGCGGGCAGGTGGGCTACGCGCGTCGGGTGATCACCCGTTACACCACCTCGGCCCAGTTCTTCAATCCGCTGCGCTTCGTGCGCGGTGGGCATCTGATCGATCTCGATTGGCTGGTCGATACGGCGGCGGCGCAGATGCCGTTGGCGATGGACGTGGCGGAACAGCACTTTACCGACGGGCGTGAGTTCCTGCTGTGCGCCTGCCGCAGCGATGACTTTGAGCCGACCTACCTGCCGGCGCAGCGCGAACGCTGGCTGCCGGCCATCAAGGCGTCCAGCGCCATTCCCGGTTTTTATCGCCAGGGCGTGGAGCTGGACGGCGTCAGCTATCAGGACGGCGGCATCAGCGATGCGATCCCGGTGGAAGAGGCCTATCGTCGCGGCGCCGACACCATCGTGGTGATCCGCACAGTGCCCTCGCAGATGTACTACACCCCGCAGTGGATGAAGCGCATGGAGCACTGGCTGAGCGACAGCAGCCTGCAGCAGATGGTGCGCATCCTGCAGCATCACGAGCAAAGCTATCACCGCATCCAGCGCTTTATCGAGAAGCCGCCGGGCAAGCTGCGCATCTTCGAAATCTTTCCGCCGAAGCCGCTGGCCAGCAATGCGCTGGGCAGCCGACTGGGGTCGCTCAATCAGGATTATCACCTGGGGCGCCGCTGCGGCCGTTACTTCCTGGCCACCGTCGGCCAGTGGATGGCGCAGCCGGAGCCGGACGGCATGAAGGTGAAAAAAGCGCTGTCACGCCGCCTAATCCAGCCGGAGAACGTCAGAATGCCTTCGCCGATCGTGACCGATATCGTCATGCCGTCCGAGCTGGGTGCGCAGCCAGAGACCGCGGTAGCGGCGCCGAAGATCATTCTGCCAGGTGATTTGCCACCGGGTGAAGGGGGCGCGCTGTGAGTTACGCCTTTACCGATACCCACTGCCATTTCGATTTCCCCCCTTTTACCGGGCATGAGGCCGAGAGCCTGACGCGGGCGGCAAGCGCCGGCGTGCAGCGCATCATCGTCCCGACGGTCACCGCCGATCGCTTTGCCCGGGTGCTGCGGCTGGCGCAAGATCACGCGCCGCTATTTGCCGCGCTGGGGTTGCACCCGCTGTATATCGCGCAGCATCATGAGCCGCAGTTGGAGCAGCTGGCAACGCTGCTGGCCGAACGGCCGCGCAAGCTGGTGGCGGTGGGGGAGATTGGGCTCGATCTGTATATGGAGAACCCGCAGTTCGAGCGCCAGCAAAGCGTGCTGCTGGCCCAGCTGAAGCTGGCGAAACAGCATGACCTGCCGGTGATCCTCCATTCGCGCCGCACCCACGATCAGCTGGCTGCGGCGCTGCGGCGCATGCAGTTGCCGCGTCGCGGCGTGGTGCACGGCTTCGCCGGTAGCCTGTCGCAGGCGCAGGCCTTTATCCGCCTCGGCTATTACATCGGCGTGGGCGGCACCATCACCTATGAGCGGGCGCAGAAAACGCGCGGCGTGATGGCGCAACTGCCGCTTGAAGCGCTGCTGCTGGAGACCGATGCGCCGGACATGCCGCTGGCCGGCTATCAGGGGCAGCCGAATCGCCCCGAACGCGCCGCCGAGGTGTTTCAAACGCTGTGCGAGCTGCGGCCGGAACCGGCCGACGAGATTGCCGCCCACCTGCAACGCAATACTCAGGCACTGTTCGCCATGCCGGATTGATGGGTTTATAACGTGACTTGCGTCACGTTATAAGATTTTCATTTGCGTCTCGTTGTATACATTTGTGACATAAATCGGTGCGAGGGTGACCTCGCTCAGTATAATCCCCCCCGAAACACTCCAATAGCAGACCTCTCTTCATGAGCAGGGATGTACTTTATTTTTTGCAACAGGGAAACTTTGCATGCAACTCATCATGAGTCTGGTCGGCATGGCAGTGCTGATCGCCATTGCGGTGCTGCTCTCCAGCAACCGCCGGGCCATCAAACTGCGCACCGTCGTGTGGGCGTTCATCATCCAGATCGGCATCGGCGCGCTGGTGCTGTACGTGCCGCTGGGCCGCAGCATCCTCGGCAGTATGTCTAACGGCGTGGCAAACGTTATCGCCTACGGCAATCAGGGCATTTCGTTCATTTTTGGCGGGCTGGTGTCCGACAAGATGTTCGAGGTGTTCGGCGGCGGCGGCTTCGTATTCGCGCTGCGCGTTCTGCCGGTGATCGTGTTCTTCTCCTCGCTGATTGCGGTGCTGTACTACCTCGGCATCATGCAGTTGGTGATCCGCGTGCTGGGCGGCGGCCTGCACAAGCTGCTGGGCACCTCGCGCACCGAATCGCTGTCGGCGACCGCCAACATTTTCGTTGGCCAGACCGAAGCGCCGTTGGTGGTGCGCCCGTATATCGCCACCATGAGCCAGTCAGAACTGTTCGCCGTGATGTGCGGCGGCCTGGCCTCGGTAGCCGGTTCGGTGCTGGCAGGGTACGCGCAGATGGGCGTGCCGCTGGAATACCTGATCGCCGCGTCCTTCATGGCCGCGCCGGGCGGGCTGCTGTTCGCCAAGCTGATGGTGCCGGAAACCGAGCAGACCCACGATAAAGACGATGCGATGAAACTGATCGCCGAAGAAGAGCGTCCGGCCAACGTGATCGACGCGGCGGCTTCCGGCGCGGCTTCCGGCATGCAGCTGGCGCTGAACGTCGGTGCGATGCTGCTGGCGTTTATCGCGCTGATCGCCTTGCTTAACGGCATTCTCGGCGGTATCGGCGGCTGGTTCGATTATCCGCAGCTGTCGCTTGAACTGATCCTCGGCTGGGTGTTCTCGCCGATCGCCTTCCTGATCGGCGTGCCGTGGAGCGAGGCGATGACCGCCGGTTCGTTTATCGGCCAGAAGATCATCGTCAACGAGTTCGTCGCCTACATGAACTTCGGCGCCTATCTGCGCCCGGACGACGTGGTGGCGGCGGAAGGCCTGCAGGTGCTGTCGGCCCACACCAAGGCGATCATCTCCTTCGCGCTGTGCGGCTTCGCCAACCTCTCCTCGGTGGCGATCCTGCTGGGCGGTCTGGGCAGTATGGCGCCCAACCGTCGCCACGACATCGCGCGTTTCGGTCTGAAGGCCGTCGCGGCGGGCACGCTGTCCAACCTGATGAGCGCCACCATCGCCGGTTTCTTCCTGGCGCTGTAAAGCCATCCCGGAGCCCGCGACGGCGCGACCGATCGCGGGACTCCGCCTATACTCTAAGCAACGCGGGTGCTTGCCGCACCCGCGATCTTCAGCCGCTTCTTTAGCGAATTTGTGAACGATATCGCGTTATTTTGTGATGCTCTTCACATATAATTCCGGTCTGTTACAGTGCTATTTCATATAGTGTGACGATGAACGCGAATTGCCCTTGGCATTCGTGTTCAAATAGCTATTACTGGCCGGCCGCAAGGCGGGTGGCCATGTGCGGTGAGAAGGATCTCAGTTGCCGCCGCGGGAACGCCGTTCCCCTGCGCTATCTTCATGGAACCAAGTCCGCTCGCCAACACCCAGGTACTCAGTTGGAGAGTTTTATGACCGAATTAACCGCAGCAGCGCAACGTGCGCTGAACCTGATGGATTTAACCACGCTGAATGATGATGACACCGACGAGAAAGTGATCGCCCTCTGTCGTCAGGCCAACAGCCCGGCCGGCCACACGGCGGCCATCTGCATCTACCCGCGTTTTATCCCGGTAGCGCGCAAGGCGCTGCGTGAGCAAGGCACGCCGGATATCCGTATCGCCACCGTGACCAACTTCCCGCATGGCAACGACGATATCGACATCGCGCTGGCGGAAACCCGCGCGGCCATCGCCTATGGCGCGGATGAAGTGGACGTGGTGTTCCCTTACCGCGCGCTGATCGCCGGCAACGAACAGGTCGGCTTCGAGCTGGTGAAACAGTGCAAGCAGGCTTGTCAGGCGGCCAACGTGCTGCTGAAAGTGATCATCGAAACCGGTGAGCTGAAGCAGGCCGACCTGATCCGCAAGGCGTCCGAGATCGCCATCAAGGCCGGGGCGGACTTTATCAAGACCTCCACCGGCAAGGTGCCGGTCAACGCCACGCTGGAAAGCGCCGAGCTGATGATGTCGGTGATCCGCGATCTGGGCGTGGCGAAGACGGTGGGCTTCAAGCCGGCCGGCGGCGTGCGCACCGCAGAGGATGCGCTGCATTATCTGCAACTTGCCGATCGTATTCTGGGCGAAGGCTGGGCCGACGCGCGGCATTTCCGCTTTGGTGCTTCCAGCCTGCTGGCCAGCTTGCTGACTGCGCTGGGCCACCAGACCCAGACCGCCGGCGGCGGCTACTGATCGATTTCGTTGGCGGGCGCCAGGCGCGCCCGTCTGCACCGACTCTCGGCGACACAGGGGGATGCCTTGTTCCTGGCTCAAGAAATTATTCGTAAAAAACGCGACGGCCAGCCGTTAAGCGAAGCGGAAATCCGCTTTTTCATCAACGGCATTCGCGACAACGTGGTGTCGGAAGGGCAGATCGCCGCGCTGGCGATGACCATTTATTTCCATGACATGAGCATGCCGGAGCGCGTGGCGCTCACCATGGCGATGCGCGATTCCGGCACCGTGCTGGACTGGAAGAGTCTGGCGCTGAACGGCCCGATCGTCGACAAGCATTCGACCGGCGGCGTGGGCGACGTGACCTCGCTGATGCTTGGCCCGATGGTGGCGGCCTGCGGCGGCTATGTGCCGATGATCTCCGGCCGCGGCCTGGGCCATACTGGCGGCACGCTGGACAAGCTGGAAGCCATTCCTGGCTTCAATATTTTCCCGGACGATAACGCCTTCCGCAAAATCATTCAGGACGTCGGCGTGGCGATCATCGGCCAGACCAGTTCGCTGGCGCCGGCGGACAAACGTTTCTACGCCACCCGCGACATTACCGCTACCGTGGATTCGATCCCGCTGATCACCGCCTCCATTCTGGCCAAGAAGCTGGCGGAAGGGCTGGATGCGCTGGTGATGGACGTGAAGGTCGGCTCCGGCGCCTTTATGCCGACCTATGCGCTGTCGCAAGACTTGGCGCAGGCGATCGTCGGCGTGGCCAACGGCGCGGGCTGCAAGACCACCGCGCTGCTGACTGACATGAACCAGGTGCTGGCCTCCAGCGCCGGCAACGCGGTGGAAGTGCGCGAAGCGGTGCGCTTCCTGACCGGCGAATACCGCAACCCGCGCCTGCTGGAAGTGACGCTGGCGCTGTGCGTGGAAATGCTGCTGTCCGGCGGCCTGGCGCAAGACGAGGCCGACGCGCGCGCCAAACTGCAGGCGGTGCTGGACAACGGCAAGGCGGCGGAGGTGTTTGGCCGCATGGTGGCGGCGCAGCAGGGGCCGATAGACTTCGTCGAACGCTACGATAGCTATCTGCCGGCGGCAACGCTGAGCAAGCCGGTGTATGCTGAAAAGCCGGGCATCATCAGCGCCATGGATACCCGCGCGCTGGGCATGGCGGTGGTTTCGCTGGGCGGCGGCCGTCGCCGGGCGAGCGATGCCATCGACTACAGCGTTGGCCTGACCGAAGTGGCGCGCCTGGGTGATAAAGTGGATGCCCAGCAGCCGTTGGCGATGATCCACGCCAACGATGAAGAGAGCTGGCAGCAGGCGGCCGATGCGGTGCGCAGCGCAATGACGCTGAGCGACAAGGCGCCGGAAGCGACGCCGGTGGTGTATAAGCGCATCACGGAATAACCCAAGAATCAGGAACGACCGCGGCTTTTTCGCGGCCGTCCAAAGCGTGAGAACACGCAGGAGAGCACAGATGAAACGCACATTTATTATGGTATTGGACTCCTTCGGCATCGGCGCCAGCAAAGACGCCGAACGTTTTGGCGACCAGGGTTCCGACACCCTGGGCCACATCGCCGAGGTTTGCGCGCGCGGTGAGGCCAACGTGGGCCGCCAGGGGCCGCTGACGCTGCCTAACCTGAGCCGTCTGGGCCTCGGTAAAGCGGCGGAAGAGTCCACCGGTAACTTCCCGCAGGGGCTGGACCGCAACGCCGACATCATCGGCGCTTACGCTTACGCCAGCGAGCTCTCTTCCGGTAAAGACACGCCGTCGGGCCACTGGGAAATCGCCGGTGTGCCGGTGCTGTTCGACTGGGGCTACTTCACGGACGAGCACAACAGCTTCCCGCAGGCACTGCTGGACAAGCTGGTCGAGCGCGCCAAGCTGCCGGGTTACCTGGGCAACTGTCACTCGTCCGGCACCGTGATCCTCGATCAGCTGGGCGAAGAGCACATGAAAACCGGCAAGCCGATTTTCTACACCTCCGCCGACTCGGTGTTCCAGATCGCCTGCCATGAAGAAACCTTCGGCCTGGATCGCCTGTATGAGTTGTGCGAAATCGCGCGTGAAGAGTTGACCGAAGGCGGGTACAACATCGGCCGCGTGATCGCGCGTCCGTTCGTTGGCGATAAGCCGGGTCACTTCCAGCGCACCGGCAACCGCCACGATCTGGCGGTAGAGCCGCCGGCGCCGACCGTGCTGAAAAAGCTGGTGGACGAGAAGGGCGGTGAAGTGGTGTCGATCGGTAAAATCGCCGACATCTACGCCAACGTCGGCATCACCAAGAAGGTGAAGGCGACCGGCATCGACGCGCTGTTCGACGCGACCCTGATCGAAATGGAAAAGGCCGGCGATAACACCATCGTGTTCACCAACTTCGTGGACTTCGACTCCTCCTATGGCCACCGCCGCGACGTGGCGGGCTACGCCGCCGCGCTGGAGCTGTTCGACCGCCGCCTGCCGGAGCTGCTGAAGCTGGTGAAAGACGAAGACATCATCATCTTCACCGCCGACCACGGCTGCGACCCGACCTGGCCGGGCACCGACCACACCCGCGAGCACATCCCGGTGCTGGTTTACGGCCCGAAAGTGAAGCCGGGCTCGCTGGGCCACCGCGAGACCTTTGCCGACATCGGCCAGACCGTCGCCAATTACTTTGGCCTGTCGCCGATGGATTACGGTAAGAGCATGTTCTAAGCCCTGTCTTTCAAGCCGCAGCGTTGTTAGCTTCACGCGTGAACCCCAGTCACTTACTCAAGTAAGCTCCTGGGGATTCACCCGCTAGCTGCCTAGCTGCAACTCGAAATTCAAGGCTTAGATGTTTGACGTTTTTATTAAATAAGATTTCTAAAGGAAGAAAATTATGGCTACGCCGCACATTAATGCTGAGATGGGTGATTTCGCTGACGTAGTACTGATGCCGGGCGATCCGCTGCGTGCAAAATACATCGCCGAAACCTTCCTGGAAGGCGCGGTGGAAGTGAACAACGTGCGCGGCATGTTGGGCTTCACCGGCACCTACAAAGGCCGCCGCATCTCCGTAATGGGCCACGGCATGGGCATCCCGTCCTGCTCCATCTATGCGCGCGAGCTGATCGCCGAATTCGGTGTGAAGAAGATCATTCGCGTGGGCTCCTGCGGCGCGGTGCGTGACGATATCAAACTGCGTGACGTGGTGATCGGCATGGGCGCGTGCACCGACTCCAAGGTGAACCGTCTGCGCTTCAAGGACAACGACTACGCGGCGATCGCCGACTTCGATATGGTGCGCAACGCGGTCGACGCGGCGGCGGCGCAGGGCATCCCGGCGCGCGTGGGCAACATCTTCTCCGCCGATCTGTTCTACACGCCGGATCCGGACATGTTCCAGGTGATGAAGAAGTACGGCATCCTGGGCGTGGAAATGGAAGCGGCCGGCATCTACGGCGTGGCGGCGGAGCTGTATGAAGAGTTCGGCTGCAAGGCGCTGACCATCTGCACCGTGTCCGACCACATCCTGCGTCACGAAGCAACCACGGCGGCGGAACGCCAGACCACCTTTAACGAAATGATCGTTATCGCGCTGGAATCCGTGCTGCTGGGCGACAAAGCGTAATACCCCGGCGGGCGTCATCATGGCGCCCGCCCGTCAATCTATTCATCCCGCTTGGCCAGTTTTGGCTAACGCTTTACCTTTCAATTGGTTGTGGATCCCGTTGCTACGGACAATCTATTCACCGAAAGGACAAGAAAACGGCACGAGCGTATTCAGCGCCTGGCCTGGGTTACCCCTTCTTCGGCGCTTCCTGTTTTTTCTCCGGCGCATCCTCTTCGTCGTCTTCCACCGTATTGCCTTCTGCCAACGGCGTGTTGGCGGTCAACAGGTACGGTGACTGCTGCCAGCGGCTGCGGCGGTGTTGCAGCAGGGTGCGCGCCAGAATGATGCCGATCGCCAGCGCCAGCAGGATCATCAGGCGCAGCAGGTTGGTGGTGTTGTCCACCTGCTTGGATTCGGTCGCCAGCACGTGGGTGTCGAGGGTGATGCGGATAAAGCCGATCGGGCCGTCTTTGCCCTGAATGGATTCGACCAACTGGTGGTTGAAGTAACTGCCGGCGCGTTTGCCGTCGAGCGACAGGCGATCGCGTATACTTATCTGTTCCCCGGCGTGGGAGACCAGCGTGCCGTCCAACTGATACACGCTGACGTCGAGAATGCGGCTGTGATCGGTGAGCTGCTTGAGGATGGCGTCGATGCGCGGGGTGTTGCCGTCGTCGTCCAGCAGCGGCGCCAGGCTGTAGGCGACCTGTTTGGTCAGCGTCTGCGCCAGTTCTTCAACCTGCTCGGATCGCGCCATTTGGTGACTCAGGCTAAAATAAGAGGCGCCCTGCATCAGCAGCACCAGCAAAGCCAGGCAAATCAGGATAATAGCGGTGCGGTGCAGGCGAAATTTCAGTTTAGCGCGAGCCATGCAGGTTCCTTGGGCATCGGGGACACTTTATGTTGCCAGAACCGCTGGCGATAGGATAGCTTGATGCGTCGTTTTATCATGCAGCGTTTTTGTCCATTCAGGAGTCAATGATGTCAAACAGTCTGACCTATTGCGATCTTCCGGCGGAGATCTCTCAATGGCCGGGTCTTCCCCTTTCGCTCAGCGGCGACGAAGTGATGCCGCTGGACTACCGGGCGGGCAATACCGGGTGGCTGTTATACGGCAGAAAGCTGGACAAGGCGCGCATTACGCAATTCCAACGCAAGCTCGGCGCGGCGATGGTGATCGTCACCGCCTGGGGCGTGGACGACTATCAGGTGGTGCGGTTGGCGGGCACGTTGACGCCGCGCGCCAAGCTGCTGGCGGCGGAGAGCGGGCTGGACGTGGCGCCGCTCGGCAAGATCCCACACCTGCGCACGCCGGGGCTGCTGGTGATGGACATGGATTCGACGGCGATCGAGATCGAGTGCATCGACGAGATCGCCAAGCTGGCGGGCGTCGGCGAGCAGGTGGCGGAAGTCACCGAGCGCGCGATGCGCGGCGAGCTGGACTTTACCGCCAGCCTGCGCCAGCGCGTCGGCACGCTGAAAGGGGCCGACGCCAACATCCTCAAGCAGGTGCGCGACGAGCTGCCGCTGATGCCGGGGCTGACCAGCCTGGTGGGCAAGCTGCAGGCGATGGGCTGGCATGTGGCGATCGCCTCCGGCGGCTTCACCTACTATGCCGAATACCTGCGCAACCGGCTGCGGCTGGTGGCGGCAGCGGCCAATGAGCTGGAGATCCGCGACGGCAAGCTGACCGGCGAAGTGCTGGGGCCGGTGGTGGACGCACAGTTCAAAGCCGACACGCTGCTGCGGCTGGCGGAAAAGCTTGAGATCCCGCTGGCGCAGACCGTGGCCATCGGCGACGGCGCCAACGATTTGAAAATGATGCAGGCGGCGGGGTTGGGCATCGCCTACCACGCCAAACCGAAAGTGTATGAAAAAGCGCAGGTGGCGATCCGGCATGCGGATCTGATGGGCGTGCTGTGTATTCTCACCGGCAGCCTGAAACACGAAGTGCGATAACGAAAGATTGAGGTAAGACGTGGCAAAAGCGGCAAAACGGGCATTTGTGTGCAATGAGTGCGGGGCGGACTATCCGCGTTGGCAGGGGCAGTGCAGCGCCTGTCATGCCTGGAACACCATCACGGAAGTGCGTTTGGCCGCGTCGCCCGCAGCGGCGCGCAACGATCGCCTCAGCGGTTATGCCGGCGACGCCGGCGCCAGCAAGGTACAGAAGCTGTCGGAAATCAGCCTTGAGGCGCTGCCGCGCTTCACCACCGGCTTTCTCGAGTTCGACCGCGTGCTGGGCGGCGGCGTGGTGCCCGGCAGCGCCATTCTGATCGGCGGCAACCCCGGCGCCGGCAAGAGCACCCTGTTGCTGCAGGTGCTGTGCAAACTGTCCGAACAGATGAAAACCCTGTACGTCACCGGCGAGGAGTCGCTGCAGCAGGTGGCGATGCGCGCTCACCGTCTGGGGCTGCCGACCGGCGGCCTGAACATGCTGTCGGAAACCAGCATCGAGCAGATCTGCCTGATCGCCGAGCAGGAGCAGCCGAAGCTGATGGTGATCGACTCGATCCAGGTGATGCACATGGCGGACATTCAGTCTTCGCCGGGCAGCGTGGCGCAGGTGCGGGAAACCGCCGCCTATCTGACGCGCTTCGCCAAGACGCGCGGCGTGGCGATCGTCATGGTCGGCCACGTCACCAAAGACGGCTCGCTGGCCGGGCCGAAAGTGCTGGAACACTGTATCGACTGTTCGGTGCTGCTGGATGGCGACGCCGATTCCCGCTTCCGCACCCTGCGCAGTCACAAGAACCGCTTCGGCGCGGTCAACGAGCTGGGCGTGTTTGCCATGACCGAACAGGGGCTGCGCGAAGTCAGCAACCCTTCGGCGATCTTCCTCAGCCGCGGCGACGAAGTCACCTCCGGCAGCTCGGTGATGGTGGTGTGGGAAGGTACCCGGCCGCTGCTGGTGGAGATTCAGGCGCTGGTGGATCACTCGATGATGTCCAACCCGCGCCGCGTGGCGGTGGGCCTGGAGCAGAACCGGTTGGCGATCCTGCTGGCGGTGCTGCACCGGCACGGCGGGCTGCAGATGTCGGATCAGGACGTGTTCGTCAACGTGGTCGGCGGGGTAAAGGTCAGCGAGACCAGCGCCGATCTGGCGCTGCTGATGTCGCTGGTTTCGAGCCTGCGCGATCGGCCGCTGCCGAACGATCTGGTGGTGTTCGGCGAAGTGGGGTTGGCGGGAGAGATTCGCCCGGTGCCGAGCGGCCAGGAGCGCATCTCCGAAGCGGCCAAGCACGGCTTCAAGCGTGCCATCGTGCCGCACGGCAACATGCCGAAGAAGCCGCCGGCCAACATGCAGGTGTTCGGGGTCAAGAAGCTGGCGGACGCGCTGGACGTGCTGGAAGAGTTTTATTAATGTCGCCGACGGCGAGAAAGATATGCTATTTTGTTTAGCATACTAAACGGAGGTGGCCATGCCGCAATTTGATTACCTGAAGACGTCCATTAAGCAAAAGGGCTGTACTTTGCAGCAGGTGGCGGATGCCAGCGGCATGACCAAAGGCTATCTCAGCCAGCTGTTGAACGACAAGATCAAAAGCCCGAGCGCGCAAAAGCTCGAGGCGCTGCACCGTTTTCTCGGGCTGGAGTTCCCGCGTAAAGAGGTTAAAGTCGGCGTGGTGTTTGGTAAATTTTACCCGCTGCACACCGGCCACATCTACCTGATCCAGCGCGCCTGCAGCCAGGTGGACGAGCTGCACGTTATCTTGTGCCATGACGAGCCGCGCGATCGCGAGCTGTTCGAGAACAGTTCGATGTCGCAACAGCCGACGGTCAGCGATCGCCTGCGCTGGCTGCTGCAGACCTTCAAGTACCAGAAAAACATCCATATCCACTCGTTCGACGAACAGGGCATCGAACCCTATCCGCACGGCTGGAACGTGTGGAGCGACGGCATGAAGGCCTTTATGGAACAGAAGGGCATCGTGCCGAGCTTCATCTATTCCAGCGAAGCGCAGGATGCGCCGCGCTACCGCGAGCATCTGGGCATCGAAACCATTTTGGTCGACCCCGAGCGTTCGTTCATGAACATCAGCGGCAATCAGATCCGCCAGGATCCGTTCCGCTATTGGGACTACATCCCGACCGAGGTGAAGCCGTTCTTCGTGCGCACCGTAGCGATCCTCGGCGGCGAATCGAGCGGCAAGTCGACGTTGGTCAACAAGTTGGCCAACATCTTCAACACCACCAGCGCCTGGGAATATGGCCGCGATTACGTGTTTTCGCACCTGGGCGGCGACGAGATGGCGCTGCAGTATTCCGACTACGACAAAATTGCCCTCGGGCAGGCGCAATACGTGGATTTCGCGGTCAAGTACGCCAACAAGGTGGCGTTTATCGATACCGATTTCGTGACTACGCAGGCGTTTTGCAAAAAGTACGAAGGGCGTGAACACCCCTTCGTGCAGGCGCTGATCGACGAATACCGTTTCGATCTGGTGATCCTGCTGGAAAACAACACGCCGTGGGTGGCGGACGGCCTGCGCAGCCTCGGCAGCACCGCCGATCGCCTGGCGTTCCAGCGCCTGCTGGAGGAGATGCTGCGTGCCAACAACATCGAGTACGTGCACGTTGAGTCCAGCGATTACGAAGAGCGTTTTCTGCGCTGCGTCGAGCTGGTGCAACAGCTGCTGGCGGCGGACGCCGGCCGGTTGAGCGCGCCCGCCCATCGTCACGCGGCAGGCTGAGTAAAATTAGCGTAATGTGCGATCGAGGCGGCAGAAACGCCACCCAGGCGCACATTTAACGGCTTGTTTAAACATGGTTCATTCGACAGCGACTAAGTTAAGATTTTCTTTACAATAACGCTTAGAAGAAGACATGTCTTATCGCTTACTCGCTCTCTGGTTGGTCTGCTATGCCGCAGCCTGGACGCTGCTGACTGTTCATCTCGATCCTACCCTGCCTTACGACGCCGTCGAGGCGCTCAACTGGGGCCTCAACGGCGAGTGGGGCTCACCGAAAAATCCGTGGCTGGTCGGTGCGGCGATGCATCCGGCGATCTGGCTGTCGTGGCTTCCGCTGAACGTTTACTGGTATGGCGGGCACTTCATCGCCATCGCCATCGGCATGTTGGGCGTCTGGCTGTTGGCGCGGCGTCTGAGCGGCAGCACCTTGCTGGCCTGGATGGCGCTGCTGACGCTCAACCTGTCCGGCATCATCAATTTCGACATTATTCCCTACAACGACAACTACCTGTTGGTGATGCTGTGGCCGTGGATGGCGCTGTTCTTCCACATGGCGATCTCGCGTTCGGCCAACTGGTGGCCGGCCTTCGCGTTGGTGGCCGGTCTGGCGATGATGGCGAAATACTCGACCTTCGCCTTCGTCTATTTCGTGGCGCTGTCGACGCTGTTCGTACCGCAGGTCCGTCGCTGCTATCGGCAGCCGCAGTTCTATCTGGCGGTGGCGATCTGGCTGGCGTTGGTGTTGCCGAACGTGTTCTGGCTGTGGAACCACGACTTTGCCGCCTTCAAATGGGTGGATTCGCAGATCAAGATGCAGCTCAACCTCGACATGCTGCAGTCGCTGCTGCTGGTGTTCTATCCGTCGCTGGTGCTGTGGGCGATCCTGCGGCGCAGCGGGGCGGTGCTGGCCTGGCCATCGGCGTTGCCGATGCGGGTGCTGTTGTGGATCTATCTGTTGCCGCTCGGCATTATCACTTTCTGGTTCTCCTTCAATGTCGGCGGCCGGTTGACCGAGTGGCTGCAGCCGTTCTTTATGCTGGCGCCCGCGCTGCTGGTCGGCTGCGTGCGTCAGCCGCCGGTGCGTTCACTGCGCGCGGCGACCCTCGGGCTGATGTGCGCAGCGCTGGCGGTCTATCTGGGGTATGCCGCGGTGATGCTGGGCAACGTGCGCAACGCCGGCCAGAAAATGGTGGGTATCAAGGCGTTCAGCGCCGGGGTGGAGCGGCAGTGGCAGGAGCGGTATGGCGTCGATCTACGCTACGTCGGCGGCGAATACCTGTCGCAGTGGATGACGGTGTATGCCGGCTCTCGGCCGCAGACCATTACGCGCTGGTCCAATCATACGCGGCCGAATATCTACAACGTCAACATCAGCTATCCGCAGATTGCGCAGCACGGCGTCGCCCTGTTCGGACGGTTGGGTGAAGACTGCGCGCACAGCGACTTCGGCGGTGAGTTGGCCCACTGGCCGAAGATGCGCCTCGATTGGCAGCAGACGCTGACGTTCCGCGCCGATCCGCATGCCGACGAGCAGACGCTGTGCGTCGGCTTCGTCCGCCCGCAGTAACGGCGGCGCAGGGCGCCGCCGCGATTCAGGCTTAGTAAGCGATAACCAGCTTGCCTTGCATATGGCCGCCGAGCAACTGTCGATGCGCGGCGGTCAGCGTGTCTACCGACAGCCCGTGCAGGGTTTCGCTCAGCGTGGTGCTCAGCTTGCCTTCGTCCAGCAACTGCGCCATCTGCTGCAGGATCTTGCCTTGCTGCGCGATGTCCGGGGTGGTGAACATGCTGCGGGTGAACATGAATTCCCAGTGCAGCGCGGCGCTTTTCAGCTTCAGCGCGTTTTGATCCAACGGCTGCGCGTTCTCGACGATGGTGCAGATATGGCCCAGCGGCGCGACCAGCTCGGCCATCGCCGGCCAGTGGCCGTCGGTATCGTTCAGGCACAGGATGTAATCCACCTGCTCGATGCCGTGCTGCGCCAGATTGCCTTTCAGATCGCGGTAGTCCACCACCAGATCGGCGCCGCGTTCACGGCACCAGGCGGCGGATTCCGGCCTTGAGGCGGTGGCGATCACTTTCACCTTGCTGCGCAATGCGGCCAGCGGAATGGCCAGCGAGCCGACTCCGCCGGCGCCGCCGATGATCAACAGCGTCTTGTGCTCCGGCGCATCCTGAATGTTCAGATGTTCGAACAGCGCCTCCCAGGCGGTGAGGGCGGTGAGCGGCAGGGCGGCGGACTCGGCCCAGTTCAGGCTGCGCGGCTTGTGCGCGGCGATGCGTGAGTCGATCAGCTGGTGGCTGCTGTTGCTGCCGGGACGGGTGATGTCGCCGGCGTACCAGACTTCATCGCCGGGCTTGAAGCCGCTGACGCCGCTGCCCACGCCCACCACGATGCCGCTGGCGTCCCAGCCGAGAATGCGCGGCTGCTGCAGGCCGCTTTTCTGCAGACCGGCGTGCACTTTGGTGTCCACCGGGTTGACCGACACGGCTTTCACCTCCACCAGCAGATCGTACTGGCCGGGAACCGGCATCTCCGGTGAAATCTCGATGAAACCGGCGGGGTTCTGCGGGTCTACGGCAATGGCTTTTATCGACATGATTGTACTCCTTTCAAATGATGCCCCCAGTGTAGACCCGCGGCAGTGGGGTGATAAGATGGACAATATCTAACTGAGTGTTCGTTTAAGGTGAACAATGGAATTCAAACAGCTGCAGGACATGGCGCTGTTCGCGCTGGTGGCGGAGTGCGGCAGCTTCACCGCCGCCGCACAGCGCGTGGGATTGCCGAAATCCAGCGTCAGCCAGCGCATCAGCCAGCTCGAACAGACGCTGGGGCTGCGCTTGCTCAACCGCACCACGCGCCAGCTGAACCTGACCTTCGCCGGTGAGCGTTATCTGGAACATTGTCAGGCGATGATGTCCGCCGCCGAACGCGCCGATCTGGCGCTGCAGCGGCTGCGCGATAACCCGAGCGGCCGCCTGCGCATCTCGACGCCCGCCGGGCTGGGGGCGACCCTGGTGGCGCGGCTGGCGGCGGATTTTCAGCGCCAGTACCCGGACGTTTCGCTGGAGGTGTCGGTGTCCGATGCCATGGTGGATCTGGTACAGGAAGGCTTCGATGCCGCGTTGCGCACCGGCAAGCCGCAGGATTCTTCGCTGATCGGTCGCCGTCTCGGGTATGCGCCGCGCTATCTGTTGGCGGCGCCGTCCTATCTGGCGCAGCATCCGCCGATCGAACACCCGCAGCAGCTGCAACAGCATCGCTGCATTGCCCACCGCGCCTGGACGGCCTGGAACCTGCGCTGTGGCGACGACTACTACCGTTGGCAGCTGCCGCTGGCGCACACCACCGACAACCTGCTGTATGCGCGTGAATGCGCTATCGCCGGTGCGGGGATCACGCTGTTGCCGGCGTTTCTCAGCCGCGAGGTGGTGGCGCATAAGCTGTTGGTGGAAGTCTTGCCGGCGTGGCGCGCGGAGGGTAATGAGCTGTATCTGGTCTACCCGAGCCGCAAGCTGAATTCCCCGGCGCTGGCCTGTTTTATCGATGTGGTGCTGCAGCACCCGGCGTTTGACGACTACGCGCGCGAGCTGGCGCGGGAATAAAAAAAGGCGCCGCATGCGGCGCCTGGGGGATTACTTGGCGATCTTCTTGTACTTGATGCGGTGCGGCTCGAGCGCGTCGGCGCCCAGCGTACGCTTCTTGTACTCTTCGTACTCGGTGAAGTTGCCTTCGAAGAATTCCACCTTGCCCTCGTCCTGGTAGTCCAGGATGTGGGTGGCGATACGGTCGAGGAACCAACGGTCGTGCGAGATCACCATGGCGCAGCCAGGGAATTCCAGCAGGGCGTTTTCCAGCGCGCGCAGGGTTTCGATATCCAGGTCGTTGGTCGGTTCATCGAGCAGCAGCACGTTGCCGCCAACCTGCAGCAGCTTGGCCAGGTGCAGACGGCCACGCTCACCGCCGGACAGTTCGCCCACGCGTTTGCCCTGATCGACGCCCTTGAAGTTGAAGCGGCCGACATAGGCGCGGCTCGGCATCTCGGTGTTGCCGATGCGCATGATGTCCTGCCCGCCGGAAACTTCTTCCCACACGGTTTTCGAGCCGTCCATGCTGTCGCGGAACTGATCGACGGACGCCAGCTTGACGGTATCGCCCAGCACGATGCTGCCGGAGTCAGGCTGTTCCTGACCGGACATCATGCGGAACAGCGTGGATTTACCCGCGCCGTTCGGGCCGATGATGCCGACGATTGCCCCTTTCGGCACTGAGAACGACAGGTCGTCGATCAGCAGGCGGTCGCCGTAGGACTTGCGCAGGTTGCTGACTTCGACCACTTTATCGCCCAGGCGTGCGCCAGGTGGAATGAACAATTCGTTGGTTTCGTTGCGTTTCTGGTATTCGGTGTTGTTCAGCTCTTCGAAGCGGGCCAAACGGGCCTTGCCTTTGGACTGACGGCCTTTGGCACCCTGACGCACCCACTCCAGCTCTTTCTCGATCGACTTGCGACGAGCGGCTTCGGCGGACGCTTCCTGCGCCAGACGCGCGTCTTTCTGCTCCAGCCAGGAAGAGTAGTTACCTTCCCATGGAATGCCCTCGCCGCGGTCCAGTTCGAGGATCCAGCCGGCCACGTTATCCAGGAAGTAACGGTCGTGGGTGATCGCCACCACGGTGCCTTCGAAATCGTGCAGGAAGCGTTCCAGCCAGGCCACGGACTCGGCGTCCAGGTGGTTGGTCGGTTCGTCCAGCAGCAGCATGTCCGGTTTTTCGAGCAGCAGGCGGCACAGCGCTACGCGGCGGCGCTCACCCCCGGACAGGTGGGCGATTTTGGCGTCCCAGTCCGGCAGGCGCAGCGCATCGGCGGCGCGTTCCAGTTGGGCGTTGAGGTTGTGACCGTCGTGCGCCTGAATGATCTCTTCCAGGCGGCCCTGTTCGGCGGCCAGCTTGTCGAAGTCTGCGCCTTCTTCCGCGTACAGCGCGTACACTTCGTCCAGGCGTTTCAGCGCGCCGACCACTTCCGCCAGCGCTTCTTCCACCGACTCACGTACGGTGTGTTCGAGGTTAAGCTGCGGCTCCTGCGGCAGGTAACCGATCTTGATGCCCGGCTGCGGGCGCGCTTCCCCTTCGATGTCGGTATCGATGCCGGCCATGATGCGCAGCAGGGTGGACTTACCGGCGCCGTTCAGGCCCAGTACGCCGATTTTGGCCCCAGGGAAGAAGCTCAGGGAGATGTTTTTCAAAATATGACGCTTCGGCGGTACGACCTTGCCGACGCGGTGCATGGTATAGACGTATTGAGCCACGTTGCTCTAAGCCTCTCTATATCAGTATTTATAGGATGTCTGGCGGCATGAGTGTAGCCCGTTTCGATCTCGGATCCCAGACATCGCTCAGCGATCGCTAAGTATAACCGTTTATGCGCCGATAAAGGCGCATATTGGTGGCTTATGGCGTGACGACGATCGCGACGCGGCGGTTTTCCGCGCGGCCGCTGGAGGTGCGGTTATCGGCAACGGGATCGCGCTTGCCCATGCCGCGGGTTTCGATATTGGCGCGCGGAATGCCGACGCTGGCCAGCAGATCGGCCACCGCATCGGCGCGGCGCAGGGAGAGCTGATCGTTATAGCTGTCTTCACCGTAGTTGTCGGTATGGCCGTCCAGGCGGAACTTGGTGATGCCGACGCTCAGCAGCGCACGGCCCATCTTCTGCACCGTCTCGGTGCTTTCCGGGTTCAGCTTGCCGATGTTGTTGCCGAACAGCACCTTATCCGACAGGCCAAACTCCCAGCCGTTATCGGTCAGCTTGAAGCCCTGCGATTGCAGCAGCGCGATCTGCTCGGGCGTCAGGCCCTGCGGCTTGCTCTGGCAGCCGGCGAGCGCCAGCAGGGCGACGAACACCATCGTCAGCAGTGAAAAACGACCTTTAAACAGTTGCTGTATCATAGTCAAAATCCCTAGTTCAAGTGTTATAGCCGGGGCTCTTATTTATGTATAGCCAGCCGCCAGCCTCCGTTATAACGATGCTTTGCCTGATACATCGCATCGTCAGCTTCGTGCAAAAGACCCTGAGGCGTCGAGGCGTGATCAGGGTACAGCGCAATACCGATACTCAGAGAGGTAATGACCGCCTCGTCGTTCGGCAAAATGACCGGTTGCGTCATGCAGTCGATGATGTTGTCAGCGATCTGCAGGACATCTTCCGTGCCGTGTACCGGCGCCAGCAGCACGGCGAATTCATCCCCACCCAGACGCGCGACCAGATCGGTCTCGCGCAGCTGCGCGCGAATGCGTCCGGCAATGGTGGTCAGCACCGCATCGCCTGCGGCGTGACCGTAACTGTCGTTCACCTCCTTGAAGCGATCGCCGTCGATAAACAGCACCGCCAATTTTGCCGGCGGCTCGATATCGCCCAGGGCGCGGCTCAGTCGCCCTTCGAAGAAGGCGCGATTCGGCAAGCCGGTCAGGCTGTCGTGCGTCGCCCGGTGGGCCAGCGAGTCGTTCTCCTGCTTCAGGTGGGCCTGCCAGGCCTCCAGCTCGTCGAGCAAGCCGTTGAAATCGTTGCTGAGCTCATGCAGCTCGGCGATCGGCGCCGACGGCACCCGCAGGCCGAAGGTGCGATCGCGGCGCACCGCATGCGCCACGTTGGCGATGTCGTCCAGCGAACTGACGATGCCGACCAGCATGCGGCGCGACAACACCAGGGCGCACAAGGTACTGAGCACCAGGCAGGCGATCATGCCGACCATGCCGCGCAACAGGAAACGCAGCAGGCTGCCGCCGTTGCCGCTCAGCCAGACCTGGCCGACCTGCTTACCCTCGTGGGTGATAGGCAGAATCACCGGTTCGGGCAGCGCCCAGTGTGCGACGATCTGCTCCAGGCCGTGCAGCGGCCCATCGGTGGGATGGCGCCAGTTGGCCAGCATCTTGCCGTTGTTGTCGAGGATCCGCGCGTCCGATACTTCTTCGTTGGAGGCGATCAGCATCAGCGCCTCGCGCGCGGCGGTGCGGTCTTCAAACACCACGGCGGCCTCGACGGTATAACTGATGGAGCGCGCGATCAGGTGCAGGTTATGGTTGGCATAGGCGCGCAGTGCAAACAGCGCCACCAGCGTCAAAAAGATGCCGGCGGTGCCGACGGCGATCAGCGCCAGCCCAAGATGCACCCGCTGCAGCACTCGGCCCAGCGTCGGGCGCGCATTGCCGGAACGGTTTTTACGCAACAGCCTCATAGCGGCGGCGCCTGTTTGCGTGCCAGCTGCAGCACGTTGGGGTGGACGCGCACGCCGCTGCGCGCCAGGGCGTCCAGGTTGACCTTGAAGCTGGCCTGATCCCCATCGATCTGCAGGCAAAATGCGCTGCCGGCGGAGCATTCGCTATCGTTCTCGCTGATGCTGAGAATGGAGTTGCCGGAAATGCGCTGCATGAAATTTTGTCTCTGCGCGGCGGTGATGTTCCCTAAGTAGATAACATCGCAGCCGGTACTCAGCGTTGGGCTGTCGAACGGCACGCGCTCGGCTTTAATCGGACGCGGGGCGCTGAGCAGGATCGGATCGAACAACCCTTCGGCATACTGGGTGGGTGCGGTCACGCACAACCGGATCGGATTGGGTTCACGCGGCCAGCGGGCGTAGCTGATGATGCCGACCACCACGGTCGTCACGGCGTGCGTGCGCTTTTGATAGGGGGCATCGGCGGCGCGCGCAGGCCCGGGCAACGTCAGCAGCACCAACAAAACGATCAGCAACAGGTGACCGATATTCAGGCGTGCGGCATGGAAGCCCGGCACGGGGCTTTTTGCGCAACGCATTGCTATCGCGGTCTTACTTGCCATTTTCACCCGCCATTCCGGCCTGATCCACCGCCCGCAGGCCGTGGCCTGACAAGGAAAAATCCGGCCCGCTTGAAGGGACAATCGTTTTGCTGAAAGCTGTCAGTCGCACTGCCTAATGAACACTATCTAACCCATAATTGGCGCGGATTGTATTATAAGATGTCTTCGTTGGGCGCTTTATGTGCTGTTTTCTCGGAATTATCCTACTTATTTTTGATAGTATAAAAATGCCTACCCGGGTTTGCCACCGCTTTTCTGCAAAGTTGGCGCGTTTGGCCAGCTGTCAGGCGATTTGCGCAACGTCTGCGTCATTTCGAAAATGTAATAATGTGATAGCTAATAATTAAAAAGTATTTTACTTCTCCAATAAGTGCCGGGGCGGCTAATAAAAATCCGGTGGCTGGAAATATCCCGCTGGCCTGATTTGTCAGCCAAAGTAAACGTTTTTTACCTGGCTCCCGTCATGGCGATACACTTCTTCTTCTACAGTATTGAATGGATAAGCGATTGCGCTGTCTATGGTAGATATCTGCGTCCGGGCCGTGCGCCCGGCTTTATTTTGTCCCGCGGCGCCGTGGCGCGGCGGTCACCGGGGAGCTGGGCGGCTCCTGCGGTATAACCAGTGAGGAAAGAGCGAGGATGGTCAAGGTGGACAAGCGACGGCTGTTGGCGATGGGGCTGTGCCTGACGGCGTTTTCCGGCGCGGCGCTGGCGGATTCTCTGGATGCGCAACGTCAGCGCTACCAGCAGATCAAACAGGCGTGGGACGGCAATCAGATGGACGTGGTGGCGCAGCTGATGCCGACGCTGCGCGATTACCCGCTTTATCCTTACCTGGAATACCGCGAGCTGACGCAGGATCTGAGTCAGGCGGGGTTCTCCGAGGTGAACGACTTTATCAAACGCAACCCGACGCTGCCGCCGGCGAAATCACTGGCGCCGCGCTTCGTCAATGAGCTGGCGCGTCGCGAAGACTGGCGCACCCTGTTAGCCTTCAGTCCGCAGCCGCCCAAACCGGTGGCGGCGCGCTGCAACTATTACTACGCCAAGTGGGCCACCGGCGATCAGCAGGCGGCCTGGAGCGGCGCCGACGAACTGTGGCTGAACGGCAAAACGCTGCCGAGCGCCTGCGATCGGCTGTTCAGCGTCTGGCGCGGTGCGGGCAAGCAGACGCCGCTCGATATTCTGGCGCGCATGAAGCTGGCGCTGAAAGAGGGCAACAGTTCACTGGTCAGCAACCTCTACAGCCAACTGCCGGCCGACTACCAGACCATGGGCAACGCCCTGGTGCGCTTGCAAAACGATCCGACCACCGTGGAAGCCTTCGCCCGCAGCGTGGGGCCGACCGACTTTACCCGCGTCGCCACCGGCATCGCCTTTGAGCGCCTGGCGCGGCAGGATGTGGAAAACGCGCGGGCGATGATCCCGACGCTAGCGCGGCTGCAGAAAATGAGCGACGACGAGCGGCTGGGGCTGGAAGAGGCGGTGGCCTGGCGCCTGATGGGCAGCGATGCCACCTTTGAACAGGCGCAGTGGCGCGATCAGGTGATCCTGCGCAGCCGTTCGCCTTCGCTGCTGGAGCGCCGGGTGCGCATGGCGCTGGGTAACGGCGATCGGCAGGGCGTGGCGACCTGGCTGGCGCGCCTGCCGGAAGAGTCGCGCAACAAGGATGAGTGGCGCTACTGGCGCGCCAGTCAACTGATGGACGAAGGGAAACGCGCCGAAGGCGAGGAGATACTGCGTAACCTGATGACCGAACGCGGCTTCTATCCGATGGTGGCGGCGCAGAAGCTGAACGCCACTTATCCGGTGATGGTGGCGGTGGCGGCCAAGCCGCGCGCGTCGCTGACCGACGGGCCGGAAGTTGCCCGAGTGCGCGAGCTGATGTACTGGAATATGGACAACCTGGCCCGCAGCGAGTGGGGCTCCTACGTCGCCAGCCGCAGCCGGCCGGAACAAGAGGCGCTGGCGCGTTACGCCTTTGAGCAAAAATGGGCCGATCTGAGCGTGCAGGCGACCATCGTCGGCAAGCTGTGGGATCACCTGGAGGAACGCTTCCCGGTCGCCTGGCCGCAGGAGTTCCGCCGCGCCACCGATGACAAGGGGATCACCACCAGCTATGCGATGGCGATAGCGCGTCAGGAGAGCGCCTGGAATCCGAAGGCACAGTCGCCGGTTGGCGCTTCCGGCCTGATGCAGGTGATGCCGCGCACCGCGCAGCATACGGTGCAGATGTTCAACATCCCCGGTTACGTCGGCCCGAGCCAGCTGTTCGATCCGCAGACCAACATCACCATCGGCACCAGCTATCTGGAGTCGGTCTATCAGCAGTTCGGCCGCAACCGCATCCTGTCGACCGCTGCCTATAACGCCGGGCCGTCGCGGGTGAACACCTGGCTGGGCAACAGCGCAGGGCGGATCGATCCGGTAGCGTTTATCGAAAGCATTCCGTTCTCGGAAACCCGCGGCTATGTCAAGAACGTGCTGGCCTATGACGCGTTTTACCGCTATCTGACGCACCGGCCGGCCAAGGTGCTGACCGACGCCGAGTGGCAGAGACGTTATTGATTTTGACGGCCCTATGGTATGCTGCTGTACTAGTTAAATAGTATGGTGGCTGCCATGACGCAATTATCGTTAAACGACCCCGCTCTTTCAGAACAAGGCAATGAGGATTGGCTGCGCTTCGTCGCGCTGCTGCAGAATTCGTTTGCGCAAGAACTGCATCAACCGTTGCTGCAGCTGATGCTGACGCCGGACGAGCGCACCGCGTTGGGCACTCGGGTGCGGATCATTCAGGAACTGATGCGTGGCGAGATGAGCCAGCGTGAGTTGAAAAATGAACTGGGCGCGGGGATTGCCACCATCACCCGTGGATCGAACAGCCTGAAAGCGGCTTCACCCGCGCTGAAACAGTGGCTTGAGCAGCAGCTGTTGCACGACGCGCCCTAACAGGCTCGGGGTTATTGCTGATAGATGGCGTTGTGGAACGGCACCAGCGCCAGCAGCAGCGCCTGATGATAGACGCTGGTGCGGCTCAGCCGGCCGTCGGTGAAGACGCCGATGGCGCCGCCCTGACGCTTCACCTCGGGGTTGCCGGTGATTGCCGCCATTTCGCTGCCCAATTCGCGACCGTCGCGAATACCTTGTAAGATGACTTCCGGCAGCATCAGGCTCGCCGAGCGGGATTCGCCGCGGATGTGCGGGTTCTCGATGGTCATCCAGGCGAAGGTCATATTCTCCTCAATCCCGGCTTCCACGCCGACCCAAAAATCGGCCTCGGGCCTGACCTGGCGCGCTTCCATGACGCGTTGGCGCGAGCCGGTGCGCGTTTCGTGATTGCCTATCGGCTGCAGCGAGACGCCGCTGGCGACGTCGACGGCTTCAATGCGATAGTGGCCCGCGCCGAAGACGTCGTCGAAGGCCAGTTGAATAGCCTTGATCTTTGCCGGGTTGGTAGTTGCAGCGACAACATGGTACATAACGGGTTTGATATCCTTCTGGCCGATACGCCGGGCAGCGGCAAAAGCGCCGCCGGGCCGGGGATAAACGCAAATTTCACGCAGTATAACGGAAAACAAAAATGTTACAGGTATACCTCGTTCGCCATGGCGAAACGGAATGGAACGCGGCTCGCCGCATCCAGGGTCAGTCCGACAGCCCGTTAACCGCCATGGGTGAACACCAGGCCCGTCTGGTCGCCAGGCGCGTCAGCAAAGAAGGCATTACGCATATCATTACCAGCGATCTGGGGCGCACGCGCCGCACCGCGCAGATCATCGCCGAAGCCTGTGGCTGCGAAGTGATTTGCGATCCGCGTTTGCGTGAGCTGCACATGGGGGTTCTGGAAGAACGCCTGATCGACAGTTTGACGCCGCAGGAAGAACAGTGGCGCAAACAGATGGTCGATGGTACTCCTGACGGCCGTATCCCTCAAGGCGAATCCATGGAGGAGCTGGGCGAGCGCATGCGCGCCGCGCTGGAGAGCTGCCTGATGCTGCCGGAAGGCAGCAAGCCGCTGCTCGTCAGCCATGGCATCGCGTTGGGGTGTTTGATCAGTACGGTGCTCGGGCTGCCGGCCTATGCGGAACGTCGCCTGCGCTTGCGCAACTGCTCACTGTCGCGCGTCGATCACCAGCAGAGCCCGTGGCTGGCTTCCGGCTGGATCGTGGAAACGGCGGGCGATGTCACGCATCTGGACATGCCCGCGTTGGACGAACTGCAGCGTTAACGTCGAATCGGGATCAGGTAATCGCACTTGATCTCGATAGGCGCCTGATGCGGACGGCGCTCGCCTTTCGGATAGAAGCGCTCGATGTCGTGCCCCTTGCGGCGCGTCAGTTGGAGCGCCGGCAGGCAGGTGCCGTACACGGTCAGGATGAAGTCTTGCAGCCCCTCGGTGGGCCCTTCATAGCTGAACATCGCGAATTCACCGCCCGGCAACACCAGCGGCTGGCCTTCCTGTACTTTGTCAGGCACCTGATCCGGCTCCAGCGCCGTGGTGTACAGCACTTCCTGTTCGTCGTCCTTCTCCTGGCTCGGGCGCGAGTGGTGCAGCCCGTACAACACCGGCGGCAGGGTGTCGACGTCACCGAGGAACTGGCGCCAGAACTGCGAGCGCAGTTCGGTGCGCACGGTGGTGATCTGTTCCAGCGTACAGGAATAGCTTTGGGTCAGGCCAACCAGATGCTTATCCGGCAACGAAACGAATTCCGGCTGCGGCAGGGTGAAGGCCCCCAGACGGATCGGCGGACAGATGCCGAACGCGTTCCAGTCTTCGGCACGGCGGTACAGCGCCGGCGTTTGCGCAAACTGTTTTTTGAAGGCGCGGGTGAAGGTCTGCTGCGAGTCGAAACGGTATTGCAGGGCGATATCCAAAATCGGCCGGCCGGTCAGACGCAGCGCGACGGCGGCTTTGGACAGCCTCCTTGCCCGGATGTAAGCACCGATGGCGTTACCGGTAATATCTTTGAACATCCGTTGCAGATGCCATTTGGAGTAGCCGGCCTTGGCCGCCACGTTATCCAGCGACAAGGGTTGGTCCAAATGGCTTTCCAGCCAGCTAAGCAGATCACGAATGATACCGGCTTGATCCATAGATCTTCCTCGTAAAGCTTGGGGGTAGGAACCCGAACTGTTGATTCGTCACGCTGGTGCTGCGCTATCAGACCGATCCATGAGCCATTATGCGTTGCACTCTTTGCCTCTGCTGCGCATGCCGCGCCAGAGTTGGATTGGGGTACACCGTAGTGGGCGCAAAGAAATAACGACGCCGCATCATAGCAATTTTTTTACTCCGCGACTCTCAAAGATTTTTGTCACGCTCTGTGCTAAAACGGACGGTGCGGACCCGTAAAAAACCGATTCCGTGAGCTTAGACATAAATAATGGCGATCGCCGAACCTATTTTTGCGGCAAGGTTATATCGGAGTTAAGTAAATGAAAAAAGGCTGGATATTTTTATTCGGTTTGGTTTGCGCAACCGTTGGCAGCGCGCAGGCGGAGCAGGTAGGTTCCGTTGATACGGTGTTTAAATTGTTGGGGCCGGACCACAAAATCGTGGTGGAAGCGTTCGACGATCCGGATGTTAAAAATGTAACTTGTTATATCAGCCGCGCCAAAACCGGCGGCATCAAAGGCGGCCTGGGGCTGGCGGAAGACACCGCCGACGCGGCCATTTCCTGCCAGCAGGTGGGGCCTATCGAGCTGAGCGACAAGATCAAAAACGGCAAGGCGGAAGGCGATGTGGTGTTCCAGAAACGCACCTCGCTGGTGTTCAAGAAGCTGCAGGTGGTGCGCTTCTACGACGCCAAGCGCAATTCGCTGATTTACCTCAGCTACTCCGACAAGGTGATCGACGGCTCGCCGAAGAATGCGCTGAGCGCGGTGCCGATCATGCCGTGGGCCGAGACGAAATAAAAAAAACGGGGTTCAGCATGCTGAACCCCGTTTTCATGACGGCAGGCCGGAATTACTCTTCCAGATCGCCACAGAAGCGGTAGCCTTCGCCGTGAATGGTGGCGATGATTTCCGGCGTGTCCGGTGTCGATTCGAAGTGTTTGCGAATCCGACGGATGGTGACGTCCACGGTACGATCATGCGGCTTCAGCTCGCGGCCGGTCATTTTCTTCAGCAGTTCGCCACGGGACTGGATCTTGCCCGGGTTTTCGCAGAAGTGCAGCATGGCGCGGAATTCGCTGCGCGGCAGCTTGTACTGTTCGCCGGCCGGGCTGATCAGAGAGCGGCTGTTGATGTCCAGCTCCCAACCGTTGAACTTGTAGCTCTCGACCAGGCGGCGCTCTTCGCCCAGGCTGCCCAGGTTCATGGTGCGCGACAGCAGGTTGCGTGCGCGGATGGTCAGCTCACGCGGGTTGAACGGTTTGGTGATGTAATCGTCGGCGCCGATTTCCAGGCCGAGGATTTTATCCACTTCGTTATCGCGACCGGTCAGGAACATCAAGGCGACGCTGGCCTGTTCGCGCAGCTCGCGCGCCAACAGCAGGCCATTTTTGCCTGGCAGGTTGATGTCCATGATGACCAGATTGATATCATTTTCAGACAGGATATTGTGCATCTCTGCACCATCATTGGCTTCATGAACAATGTAGCCTTCCGCCTCGAAAATGCTCTTCAGGGTGTTACGAGTGACTAACTCGTCTTCGACAATCAGAATGTGCGGGGTCTGCATATTTGCTACCTAAAATTGCCAACAAAATAGAAAATCGGAAGTACAGAAGTCTCTGTTTTCTTAGAGGAGGGCAGAGATAGCGCCACGTTCCCTCTCAGCAAATGACTAAAGTACGTAAACTCGTTCTTGATGCACTTTCCATCTCATGTCAACAAGATCGCTAGCCTGGTGGGGATGCTGTTCCCTACAACCCCTTGGGGTGCCAAATCGGCGCATATCCTAACCCCATTAACAGCAATATAACAGCGCGTGCCGAATTCATCACCCAACAAAACTACGCTTTGTTGACATATATCAAATTCAATTGTAGCACGTTAACAGATTTGTGAAAAACACTTACAGAAATGCCAGGTTAAGTCACAGAACCTCAAATTCTGTGAACGATTCAGCATTATCCGGCCCGATAGGATACAATTATTCGCTTATTGATCATCGTCTTGTTTTAACTCATTGATAAATAAATGCAGTAAAACATAAGCACGAATAATGACTATTACGACAGGTTTATTAGCTCAACGAGCCGTTTAATCTTGTTTGTTGCTATTAACGCGTTTATTGTTACGCAATTGTAAATATAAGCGGGCGCTGCGCCACCGTCAAAAACGCAGGCCCGCCTTCGGTGGAAGAGTGATGCAGCTTCATATTGTTTTAGTGGCTCCGGCGCGGCCGGAAAACGTTGGCGCGGCGGCGCGCGCGATGAAAACCATGGGCTTCACGTCGTTGCGCATCGTCGACAGCGAGGCGCACCTGCAGCCGGCGGCGCGCTGGGTGGCTCACGGGGCCGGCGAGATCCTCGACGGCGTGCAAACGTTCGCCACGCTGGAGCAGGCGCTGGCGGACGTGGATTTCACCGTCGCCACCACCGCCCGCAGCCGCGCGCGTTTTCACTACTACTGCACGCCGCCTGAGCTGTTGACACAGCTGAGCGAGCGCCAGCAGTGGGTCGGCCAGGCCGCGCTGGTTTTCGGCCGCGAAGATTCCGGCCTGACCAATGAAGAGCTGGCGCTGGCGGATTTGCTGACCGGCGTGCCGATGCAGGCGGACTATCCGTCGCTTAATCTGGGGCAGGCGGTAATGGTGTATTGCTATCAGCTGGCGAGCCTGATGGGCGTCAGCACGCCGCAGGATACGGCGGCGTCGGAAGGGCAGCTCAAGGCGTTGCGCCAGCGTGCCGATGCCTTGTTGAACGCATTGGATGTCGGCGATGACCAAAAATTGCGCGACTGGCTGCACCAGCGGCTCGGCGTGCTGCAACAGCGAGATACGGCAATGCTGCATACGCTGCTGCACGACATCGAAAAAAAACTCGCCAAGTGATAGCGGCTTCATCAGGCGGTTACCTAGTGTGATCCACTATTAAACCGGCTTTAAGTTGTTTTTTTGTTCTGTCATTTTGCTTTTCACCTCCGGTATCGCGCAATGTTGCCGCTGAGCGGAAAATAAGCAAAAAAAAGAAATAGTTTGACTTGGGATAGCGATTGCTTTAACCAATAGAGGGGACAGAGTATTTCATGAGACAGACAGACAACATGCGCAACATCAGCCTGAAAACCACAATTATTACCACCACCGATACCACAGGTAACGGGGCGGGCTGACGCGCACAGGAAACACAGAAAAAAGCCCGCACCTAATCAGTGCGGGCTTTTTTTTCGGCTTAAATTCGGAGAGATCACACATGCGAGTGCTGAAATTTGGCGGAACCTCGGTGGCGAATGCGGAACGTTTTCTGCGCGTCGCCGACATCATGGAGAGTAACGCGCGTCAGGGACAGGTGGCCACGGTTCTGTCCGCCCCAGCCAAGATCACCAACCATCTGGTGGCGATGATCGACAAAACGGTGGCGGGCCAGGACATTCTGCCGAATATCAGCGACGCCGAGCGGATCTTTGCCGATCTGCTGAGCGGCCTGGCGCAGGCGCTGCCGGGCTTTGAATACGACAGGCTGAAGGGCGTGGTCGATCAGGAGTTCGCGCAGCTCAAGCAGGTGCTGCACGGCGTTTCGCTGCTGGGGCAGTGCCCGGACAGCGTGAACGCGGCTATTATCTGTCGCGGCGAAAAGCTCTCCATCGCCATCATGGAAGGGGTATTCCGCGCCAAGGGCTACCCGGTCACGGTGATCAACCCGGTGGAGAAGTTGCTGGCGCAGGGCCACTACCTGGAGTCCACCGTGGACATCGCCGAGTCCACGCTGCGCATCGCCGCAGCGGCGATCCCGGCCGATCACATCGTGCTGATGGCCGGTTTCACCGCCGGTAACGATAAGGGCGAGCTGGTGGTGCTGGGCCGTAACGGCTCCGACTATTCCGCCGCCGTGCTGGCCGCCTGCCTGCGCGCCGACTGTTGCGAGATCTGGACCGACGTCGACGGCGTGTACACCTGCGATCCGCGCACCGTGCCGGACGCCAGGCTGCTGAAATCGATGTCGTACCAGGAAGCGATGGAGCTCTCCTACTTCGGCGCCAAAGTGCTGCACCCTCGTACCATCACGCCGATAGCCCAGTTCCAAATCCCTTGTCTGATTAAAAACACCTCCAACCCGCAGGCCCCCGGCACGCTGATCGGCAAAGACAGCACCGATGACGCGATGCCGGTGAAAGGCATCACCAACCTGAACAACATGGCGATGATCAACGTCTCCGGCCCGGGCATGAAAGGCATGGTCGGCATGGCCGCGCGGGTGTTCGCCGTGATGTCGCGCGCCGGCATTTCGGTGGTGCTGATCACCCAATCCTCTTCCGAATACAGCATCAGCTTCTGCGTGCCGCAGGGCGAACTGCAGCGCGCCCGCCGTGCGCTGGAGGAGGAGTTCTATCTGGAGTTGAAAGACGGCGTGCTGGATCCGCTGGACGTCATGGAACGCCTGGCGATCATCTCGGTGGTTGGCGACGGCATGCGCACCCTGCGTGGCATCTCCGCGCGCTTCTTCTCCGCGCTGGCGCGCGCCAACATCAATATCGTCGCCATCGCCCAGGGCTCTTCCGAACGTTCAATTTCGGTCGTGGTCAGCAATGATTCCGCCACCACCGGCGTGCGCGTCAGCCACCAGATGCTGTTCAACACCGATCAGGTGATCGAAGTGTTCGTCATCGGCGTCGGCGGCGTCGGTGGGGCGCTGATCGAGCAGATCTACCGCCAGCAGCCGTGGCTGAAGCAAAAACATATCGACCTGCGGGTGTGCGGCATCGCCAACTCGCGCGTGATGCTGACCAACGTGCACGGCATCGCGCTGGACAGCTGGCGCGACGAGCTGGCCGGCGCGCAGGAGCCGTTCAATCTCGGCCGCCTGATCCGGCTGGTGAAGGAGTATCACCTGCTGAATCCGGTGATCGTCGACTGTACCTCCAGCCAGGCGGTGGCCGATCAGTATGTGGACTTCCTGGCGGACGGTTTCCACGTGGTGACGCCGAACAAAAAGGCCAACACCTCGTCGATGAACTATTATCAGCAACTGCGTGCGGCCGCCGCCGGTTCGCACCGCAAGTTCCTCTATGACACCAACGTCGGCGCCGGTTTACCGGTGATTGAGAACCTGCAAAACCTGCTGAACGCCGGCGATGAGCTGGTGCGCTTCTCCGGCATCCTGTCCGGTTCGCTGTCCTTTATCTTCGGCAAGCTGGACGAAGGGCTGTCGCTGTCGGCGGCGACCCTGCAGGCCCGGGCCAACGGCTACACCGAGCCGGATCCGCGCGACGATCTGTCCGGTATGGACGTGGCGCGCAAGCTGCTGATCCTGGCGCGCGAGGCCGGTTACAAGCTGGAGCTGAGCGATATCGAGGTCGAGCCGGTGCTGCCGCCGTCCTTCGATGCGTCGGGCGACGTGGACGATTTCCTGGCGCGGCTGCCGGAGCTGGATAAAGAGTTCGCACGCAACGTGGCCAACGCCGCCGAGCAAGGCAAGGTGCTGCGCTATGTCGGCCTGATCGACGAAGGGCGCTGCAAGGTGCGCATCGAGGCGGTAGACGGCAACGATCCGTTGTATAAAGTGAAGAACGGCGAGAACGCGCTGGCCTTCTACAGCCGCTACTATCAGCCGCTGCCGCTGGTGCTGCGCGGCTACGGCGCCGGTAACGATGTGACCGCAGCGGGCGTGTTCGCCGATCTGCTGCGCACACTGTCATGGAAGTTGGGAGTTTAATATGGTTAAGGTGTATGCCCCGGCCTCGATCGGTAACGTCAGCGTCGGTTTCGATGTGCTGGGCGCGGCGGTTTCGCCGATCGACGGCACGCTGCTGGGCGACTGCGTCAGCGTCGAAGCCGCCGAGACGTTCAGTCTGCAAAATGCCGGGCGTTTCGTCAGCAAGCTGCCGGCCGAGCCGAAAGAGAACATCGTTTATCAATGCTGGGAGCGTTTCTGCCAGGAGATCGGCCGCGAAGTGCCGGTGGCGATGCGGTTGGAAAAGAACATGCCGATCGGTTCGGGGCTGGGCTCCAGCGCCTGTTCGGTGGTCGCCGGGTTGATGGCGATGAACGAATTCTGCGATCGGCCGCTGGATAAGACGACGCTGCTCGGCCTGATGGGCGAGCTGGAAGGCCGCATTTCCGGCAGCGTGCATTACGACAACGTGGCGCCTTGCTATCTGGGCGGTCTGCAGCTGATGCTGGAAGAAGAAGGCATCATCAGCCAGGAGGTGCCGTGCTTCGACGATTGGTTGTGGGTCATGGCCTATCCGGGCATCAAGGTCTCCACCGCCGAAGCGCGCGCCATTCTACCCGCGCAATACCGTCGTCAGGATTGCATCAGCCATGGTCGCTATCTGGCCGGCTTTATCCATGCCTGCCACACCCGTCAGCCGCAGCTGGCCGCCAAATTGATGCAGGACGTGATCGCCGAACCGTACCGCACCCGGCTGCTGCCGGGCTTCGCCGAAGCGCGCAAGGCGGCGCAGGAGATCGGCGCGCTGGCCTGCGGCATCTCCGGTTCCGGCCCGACGCTGTTCGCCGTCTGCAACGACGGCGCCACCGCGCAACGCATGGCCGCCTGGCTGCAACAACACTATCTGCAAAACGACGAAGGTTTTGTTCATATTTGCCGTCTGGATACCGCAGGCGCTCGACTACTGGGATAACGCATGAAACTGTACAACCTTAAGGATCACAACGAGCAGGTCAGCTTCGCGCAGGCGATCAAACAAGGCTTGGGCAAGCAGCAGGGGCTGTTCTTCCCGCTGGAGCTGCCGGAGTTCGAACTGACCGAGATCGACCAGCTGCTGGAGCAGGACTTTGTCACCCGCAGCAGCCGCATTCTGTCGGCCTTTATCGGCGAAGAGGTACCGGAAGCGGCGCTGAAGAAACGCGTGCAGGCCGCCTTTGAGTTCCCGGCGCCGGTGGCGAAAGTGACCGAAGACGTCTCTTGCCTGGAGCTGTTCCACGGCCCGACGCTGGCGTTCAAAGACTTCGGCGGCCGCTTTATGGCGCAGATGCTGGCGGAAGTGGCCGGCGATCAGCCGGTGACCATTTTGACCGCCACCTCCGGCGACACCGGCGCCGCCGTGGCGCACGCCTTCTACGGCCTGAAAAACGTCCGGGTGGTGATCCTCTATCCGCAGGGCAAAATCAGTCCGCTGCAGGAGAAGCTGTTCTGTACCCTGGGCGGCAACATTCACACCGTAGCGATCGACGGCGACTTCGATGCTTGCCAGGCGCTGGTGAAGCAGGCGTTCGACGATCAAGAATTGAAAGACGCGTTGCACCTGAACTCGGCTAACTCGATCAACATCAGCCGCCTGCTGGCGCAGATCTGCTACTACTTCGAAGCGGTGGCGCAGCTGCCGCAGGAAGCACGCAATCAGCTGGTCATCTCGGTGCCGAGCGGCAACTTCGGCGATCTGACCGCCGGGCTGCTGGCCAAGTCGCTGGGCCTGCCGGTGAAGCGCTTTATTGCCGCCACCAACGCCAACGACACCGTGCCGCGCTTCCTGACCAGCGGTCAGTGGCAGCCGCACGCCACGGTCGCGACGCTGTCCAACGCCATGGACGTCAGCCAGCCAAACAACTGGCCGCGCGTGGAAGAGCTGTTCCGTCGTAAGGTCTGGCAGCTGAAAGAGCTGGGCCACGCGGCGGTCAGCGATGAGACCACCAAGGAAACGATGCGTGAACTGGCCGAGTTGGGTTATATCTCAGAACCGCACGCGGCCATTGCCTATCGCGCGCTGCGCGATCAGCTGCAGGAAGGGGAGTTCGGTCTGTTCCTCGGCACGGCGCATCCGGCCAAGTTTAAAGAGAGCGTAGAAGCGATCCTCGGCCAGGAACTGCCGTTGCCGAAAGCGCTGGCGCTGCGGGCCGATCTGCCGCTGCTGTCGCACACGCTGCCGGCCGGCTTTGCCGAACTGCGCAAATTCCTGATGGCGCTGCCGGCCTGAAGTTCGGCAGGCTAGAATGCGAAAAGCCGTCTTGCGACGGCTTTTTTTATGCCTGCTCCGGGCGTTTGAACACCAGTTCATTGCCCTGCGAGGCGGCTTCGTCGAAGGCGTAGCCTTCCAGGTTGAAGTCCACCAGCTGCTCGCTGCGCGTCAGGCGGTTCTTGATGATAAAGCGGCTCATCAACCCGCGCGCTTTCTTGGCGTAGAAGCTGATGACCTTGAACTTGCCGTTCTTCTCGTCGAGGAAGACCGGTTTGATCAGCGCGCCGTGCAGTTTGGCCGGCTTCACCGCCTTGAAATACTCGTCGGAAGCCAGGTTGACCACCACGTCGTCGCCCTGCTGCTCCAGCACTTCGTTGAGTTTCTGGGTGATTTGATCGCCCCAGAAGCTGTACAGATCTTTGCCTTTCGGGTTTTCCAGCTTGATGCCCATCTCCAGCCGGTACGGCATCATCAGATCGAGCGGGCGCAGCACGCCATACAGGCCGGACAGCATACGCAGATGCTGCTGGGCAAAGTCGAAATCGGCCTCGTTGAAATCCTGCGCCTGCAGGCCGGTGTAAACGTCGCCCTTGAACGCCAGCAGCGCCTGACGGGCATTGTCTGGGGTAAATTTGGGCTGCCACTCGCTAAAGCGCGCGGCGTTCAGCCCGGCCAGCTTGTCGCTGATGCTCATCAGGCTGGCGATTTGCGCCGGCGTCAGCTCGCGGCAAATTTTGATAAGCCGCTGAGACTTGTCCAGCAGTTCGGGCTGCGTGAAACGTTCTGTCGCCAGCGGGCTGTCGTAATCGAGAGTTTTTGCAGGGGAAATAATAACGAGCATGGCCAGATGATCCTGTTTATCCAAGTGCGGATACTGTAGCAAAAAGCGCAGGAAAAAGGGGCAATCGGTCCAATAGGCCGGGGCGCGTACCGCACGCGCCCCGGAAAACTCAGCGCGGTGGTTGATTACCGTCCCACACGCCCGGCTCCAGCTGCGACTTCAGCTCCGGATAACGGTTGGCGTCGAAGGTCGGCAGCTTGCCCAGGCGGCGCTGGCGATGGTAGTCGTCGGCCAGCTTCAGCGCCACCCGCGACAGCAGCAGGATGGCCGTCAGGTTGGTGATCGCCATCAGCGCCATGGAGGTATCCGCCATTTTCCACACCAGCGGCAGCTCCGCCAGCGCGCCGAACATCACCATGCCCAACGCCACGCAGCGGAAAATGATCAGACCGCCCGGATGGTTGTGCTCGAGGAACACCAGGTTGCTCTCGGCATAGGCATAGTTGGCGATGATCGAGGTAAAGGCGAAGAAGAAGATGGCGATGGCGACGAACGGTGCCCCCCAACTGCCGACGGCGGTCGACAGCGCACGCTGGGTCAGATCGATGCCGCTGATGCTGTCGGTCGGCTGATCGAGAATGCCGGAGGAGAGGATGATCGCCGCGGTGGCGCTGCAGATGACGATGGTATCGATAAATACCCCGAGCATTTGCACGTAGCCTTGCGAAGCCGGATGCGGCGGATAAGGCGAGGCGGACGCTGCCGCATTGGGCGCCGAACCCATGCCGGCTTCGTTGGAGAACAGGCCGCGCTGCACGCCCTGGGTCATCGCCTGGGAGATGCCGTAACCGACGGCGCCGGCCGCGGCTTCCTGCAGGCCGAAGGCGCTTTTGAAGATCAGCGCCAGGATCGCCGGCATATGTTCGATGTTATGGCCAATCACCCAGAGGGCCAGCAACAGGTAGGCGCCGGCCATCAGCGGCACCACCAGTTCGGCCACTTTGGCAATGGAGCGAATGCCGCCGAAGATCACCACGCCGCTCAATAACACCAGGCCGATGCCGACGTGCAGCGGCTGCAAATGAAAGGCGACGGCGGAGGCCTGAGCGATAGAGTTGGCTTGTACGGCGTTGAACACCAGACCGAACGCGATGATCAGGAAGATGGAGAACAGCACGCCCATCCAGCGCATGCCGAGACCCTTTTCCATGTAGTAGGCCGGGCCGCCGCGGTAGTTGCCGTTATCGTCTTTGGTTTTGTAGAGCTGCGCCAGCGAGCTTTCCACAAAGGAGGTGGCCATGCCGATAAACGCCACCACCCACATCCAGAAGATGGCGCCGGGGCCGCCGGCGGTCAGGGCGATGGCGACGCCGGTCAGGTTGCCGGTGCCGACGCGCGCCGCCAGCGTGGTGCACAGCGCCTGGAAAGAGGAGATGCCGGCGCTGTCGCTTTTATTGCTGTTTTTCAACACCGAGAACATGTGGCTGAAGTGGCGGAGCTGGATAAAGCGGGTGCGCAACGTGAAGTAGATGCCGGTGCCGAGCAGCAGATAAATCAGCACCGACCCCCACAAAATATTGTTTATAAAGTTCATCAGGTCCGTCAAGGGATCCCTCCTCTTATCGAAATTTAATGCGCACCTTGCAGCATCCACCGCAGGTGAAAAACATTGGCCTATTTTTTACAAGAGCTTAGCTGGAATTGGTCCGGCGTCAGTCGATTAAGATTTTTCGCAGATTAGCGGACGAATTGCATCAATTTTTTCGAATTTAACATAATTTATTCGGACAATAGCACGTTATTGCCTTTCCATCCGCTCGGTTATGGCGAAAGATATTGGCGTAAACGGTTGCTCGCCCAAGGATAAAACAGATGCTTGCGCGCCGCGGCTTTCCAGCCTTGCACCGGGCTTGGCGCATGTTATTATCAGGGTAGGGCATGGTTGAACAATGCCAAAAGTTCATGCACAAACGATGAGATAATGCCAACATGACCGACAAATTAACTTCCCTGCGCCAGCTGACCACGGTGGTTGCAGATACGGGTGATATCGCGGCAATGAAGCTGTATCAACCGCAGGACGCTACAACCAACCCTTCGCTGATCCTCAATGCAGCCCAAATTCCTGAATACCGCAAACTGATTGACGAAGCCATCGCCTGGGCGCGCGGCCAGAGCAGCGATCGCGAGCAGCAGATCGCCGACGCCGCCGACAAGCTGGCGGTCAACATCGGTCTGGAAATCCTCAAACTGGTTCCGGGCCGCATCTCCACCGAAGTGGATGCGCGTCTGTCTTACGACACCGTCGCCAGCGTGGCCAAGGCCAAGCGCCTGATCAAACTGTACAACGAAGCCGGCATCAGCAACGATCGCATCCTGATCAAACTGGCTTCGACCTGGCAGGGCATCCGCGCGGCGGAGCAGCTGGAGAAAGAAGGCATCAACTGTAACCTGACGCTGCTGTTCTCCTTCGCTCAGGCTCGCGCCTGTGCCGAAGCCGGCGTTTACCTGATTTCACCGTTCGTCGGCCGTATCCTCGACTGGTACAAAGCCAACGGCGACAAGAAAGAGTTCGCCCCGCACGAAGATCCGGGCGTGATCTCCGTGACCGAAATCTACCAGTACTACAAACAGCACGGTTACAACACCGTGGTGATGGGCGCCAGCTTCCGTAACGTCGGCGAAATCATCGAACTGGCCGGTTGTGACCGCCTGACCATCGCCCCTGCGCTGCTGAAAGAGCTGGCGGAGAGCGAAGGCGCGCTGGAGCGCAAACTGTCTTACACCGGTGAAGTGAAGGCGCGTCCTGCCGCACTGACCGAACCTGAGTTCTACTGGCAGCACAACCAGGATCCGATGGCGGTTGAGAAACTGACCGACGGTATCCGCAAGTTCGCCGTAGACCAGGGCAAACTGGAAAAAATGATCGCCGACCTGCTGTAATTCCCGCAGATCGCGCAGTAAAAAGGTGGCTCAGGCCACCTTTTTTTATGCCCGACGCTCCCGTCGGCGGGGGAAGCCCTTATACTCTCGGCAATGACAACAGAACGGGAGACGAACCCGTTCGGACCCCATCAGGCTGTAGAGGTTACGCATGGATATTTTACGTATTGGTTTGGTTTCCGTTTCCGATCGCGCTTCCGGCGGTGTTTATCAGGATAAAGGCATCCCGGCGCTGGAAGAGTGGCTGAGCGACGCGCTGGCGACGCCGTTCAAGCTGGAAACCCGGCTGATCCCCGATGAGCAGACGCAAATTGAACAGACGCTGTGCGAACTGGTGGACGAAATGGGCTGCCATCTGGTGCTGACCACCGGCGGCACCGGGCCGGCGCGCCGCGACGTCACCCCCGACGCCACGCTGGCGATCGCCGATCGCGTGATGCCCGGCTTCGGCGAGCAAATGCGTCAGATCAGCCTACACTATGTGCCAACGGCAATTCTTTCTCGCCAGGTGGGGGCGATCCGCAAACAGGCGCTGATCATCAACCTGCCCGGCCAACCGAAGTCGATCAAGGAAACGCTGGAAGGGGTAAAGGATGAGCAGGGCAATGCGGTGGTACACGGCATCTTCGCCAGCGTGCCTTATTGCATTCAACTGCTCGACGGGCCTTACGTCGAAACGCACGCCGCGGTGGTAGCAGCATTTCGGCCAAAGAGCGCGCGTCGCGAGATAAACCTCTAAATTTCAGCATTCTGCGAGATCGGCTTCAGCCCGTCTGGTGTGAAAATAATTTGCCGCTATAGTAAGGATTCTTTTACAGAAAGCCTGCGGCTTTTATTTTTACAGCCTTTACCGACGGTGCCCTATGCCTCACGACACTAATCGCCGGCTGAACCGGCAAGACTACAAAACGCTGACGTTGGCCGCGTTGGGCGGCGCGCTGGAGTTTTACGACTTCATCATCTTCGTGTTCTTCGCCGCCGTGGTCGGCGATCTGTTCTTCCCGGCGGACATGCCGGAGTGGCTACGTCTGGTGCAAACCTTCGGCATCTTCGCCGCCGGCTATCTGGCCCGCCCGCTGGGCGGCATCGTGATGGCGCACTTCGGCGATCTGGTCGGCCGCAAGAAGATGTTTACCCTGAGCATTCTGCTGATGGCGTTGCCGACGTTGGCGATGGGCCTGCTGCCGACCTACGCCAGCATCGGCATTGCTGCGCCGCTGCTGCTGCTGTTGATGCGCGTGCTGCAGGGGGCGGCGATCGGCGGTGAGGTGCCGGGCGCCTGGGTCTTCGTTGCCGAACACGTGCCGCGCCGGCGCATCGGCTTCGCCTGCGGCACGCTGACCGCCGGGTTGACGGTGGGCATCCTGCTGGGCTCGGTGGTGGCGACGGTGATCAACACTACGTTCAGCCCGCAGAGCATCGCCGGCGGCGGCTGGCGCATTCCTTTCCTCTTGGGCGGCATGTTCGGCTTGGTGGCGATGTACCTGCGCCGCTGGCTGCAGGAAACGCCGATCTTCATCGAGATGCAGGCGCGTAAAGCGCTGGCCGAGGAGCTGCCGCTGAAGTCGGTGGTGCTCAACCACAAGCGGGAAGTGGTGGTATCGATGCTGCTGACCTGGCTGCTCTCCGCCGGCATCGTGGTGGTGATCCTGATGACCCCGACCTATCTGCAAAAGCAGTTCGGCATTGCGCCGGCCTTGACGCTGCAGGCCAACAGCATCGCCACCATCATGCTGATCGCCGGCTGCATCGTCGCCGGTTTATCGGCCGATCGCTTCGGCGCCAGCAAAACGCTGGTGGTTGGCAGTGTGCTGCTGGCCGGCTGCAGCTGGCTGTTCTATCAAACGGTGGGCGTGCACCCGGAAATGCTATTCGCCTGCTATGCGCTGGTGGGGTTCAGCGTAGGCGTGGTGGGGGCCGTGCCGTACGTGATGGTGCGGGCGTTCCCGGCGGAAGTGCGGTTTACCGGCATCTCGTTCTCATATAATGTCTCGTACGCTATTTTTGGCGGTTTAACCCCTATTTTTGTGACGCTGATCATGAAATTGACCCCGTTAGCACCCGCTTACTACGTGTTGGCGCTGTCGCTCATCGGGCTGCTGCTCGGCTTCTACCTGCATCGCGATCTGAACAGCGAAGCCGGGGAGCGGCGAGCCGATTCCTACAGCTAAAAAAAAGCCCTGCACTGCAGGGCTTTTTCATCAGGGAAGGGCGATTACGCCGCCACCGGTGAGGCCGCGACGCGGGCCGGAGCCGGTTCGCCAATCGGCAGCACGGTGCGGCCGTATTGCTCGTTGAGCACTTCGGCCATCGCCAGGTAAATGGCGCTGGCACCGCAGATGATGCCTTCATAGCCGGCGAAGGTCAGCAGCGCGTGATTGCCGGTGATGTTGCCGACGGCCAGCAGGGCGAACAGCAGCGTGAGGCTGGCGAACACGAACTGCAGCACGCGGTTGGCGGCCAGGGTGCCGAAGAACATGAACAGGGTGAAGACGCCCCACAGCGCCAGGTAGATGCCCAGCACGTGCGCCTCGGTGGCCTCAGCCAGGCCCAGACGCGGCAGCAGCAGCAGACCGACCAGGCTCAGCCAGAAGCTGCCGTAGGCGGTGAAAGCGGTCATGCCGAAGGTGTTGCCCTTCTTGTATTCCAGCAGACCGGCCAGGATCTGGGCCAGGCCACCGAAGAAAATCCCCATGCTGATGATGGCGGAGTTCAGTGGGAAAAAGCCCGCGTTGTGCAGGTTCAGCAAGACGGTGGTCATTCCGAAGCCCATCAGGCCGAGAGGGCCGGGATTCGCCAACTTGTTGGTGTGCATAAGTCCTCTGCGATAACAGAAAATTAACGGAAACAGCGAAGTAAAATAATAAATGGTCTGAATGGCCAAAAAATCGAAGTTTTCCACCAGAGCGCGCGCATCATAATGATCCCCGCAGCCGGAAACAATGATCTGAATGACGATAAAAAAAAGAAATTTTTTTCGCCTTGCCCCTTGATGCCGGATTGGATGGCCCCATCTTATTTGCAACCGCAGTTGCTAACCGCGGGTCGCACTGAGATATCGGGCAGTTGAAAAGCAAAAAATCGCCCGCACATAGGTTAGCAACCTGACTGATTATGAATTTTTTAGTGGAGACGTTTAGATGGGTAAAATTATTGGTATCGACCTGGGTACTACCAACTCTTGCGTAGCAATTATGGATGGTGCCAAGGCACGCGTGCTGGAAAACGCCGAGGGCGACCGCACCACTCCTTCTATTATCGCATATACCCAGGACGGTGAAACTCTGGTTGGCCAGCCGGCTAAGCGTCAGGCAGTGACCAACCCTGAAAACACCCTGTTCGCCATCAAGCGCCTGATCGGTCGCCGCTTCCAGGATGAAGAAGCGCAGCGCGACAAAGCGATCATGCCGTACAAAATTGTCGAAGCCGACAACGGCGACGCTTGGCTGGAAGTGAAAGGCCAGAAAATGGCTCCGCCGCAGATCTCTGCGGAAGTGCTGAAGAAAATGAAGAAAACGGCGGAAGATTACCTGGGCGAACCGGTAACTGAAGCGGTTATCACCGTACCGGCTTACTTCAACGACGCCCAGCGTCAGGCGACCAAAGACGCCGGCCGCATCGCGGGTCTGGAAGTCAAGCGCATCATCAACGAACCAACCGCTGCGGCCCTGGCCTACGGTCTGGACAAAGAAGTTGGCAACCGCACCATCGCGGTTTATGACCTGGGCGGCGGTACTTTCGATATCTCCATCATCGAAATCGATGACGTTGACGGCGAAAAAACCTTCGAAGTGCTGGCGACTAATGGTGACACCCACCTGGGTGGCGAAGACTTCGACAGCCGTCTGATCAACTACCTGGTGGAAGAGTTCAAGAAAGATCAGGGTATCGATCTGCGCAACGATCCGCTGGCGATGCAGCGTCTGAAAGAAGCCGCTGAGAAAGCGAAGATCGAACTGTCTTCCGCTCAGCAGACCGACGTTAACCTGCCGTACATCACTGCAGACGCGACCGGTCCAAAACACATGAACATCAAAGTGACTCGCGCCAAACTCGAGTCGCTGGTTGAAGATCTGGTTGCACGTTCTATCGAGCCGCTGAAAGTGGCGCTGAAAGACGCAGGCCTGTCGGTTTCCGACATCCAGGACGTGATCCTGGTGGGCGGTCAGACCCGTATGCCAATGGTGCAGAAGAAAGTCGCAGACTTCTTCGGCAAAGAGCCGCGTAAAGACGTGAACCCGGACGAAGCGGTTGCCGTGGGCGCTGCGGTACAGGGCGGCGTGTTGGCCGGTGATGTGAAGGACGTTCTGCTGCTGGACGTGACCCCGCTGTCGCTGGGTATCGAAACCATGGGCAGCGTGATGACGCCGCTGATCACCAAAAACACCACGATCCCGACCAAGCACAGCCAGGTGTTCTCTACCGCTGAAGACAACCAGTCTGCGGTAACCATCCACGTGCTGCAGGGTGAGCGTAAGCGCGCCAGCGATAACAAATCTCTGGGCCAGTTCAACCTGGACGGCATTCAGGCGGCACCGCGCGGCATGGCGCAGATCGAAGTCACCTTCGATATCGATGCCGACGGCATCCTGCACGTGTCTGCCAAAGACAAGAACACCGGTCGTGAGCAGAAGATCACCATCAAGGCATCTTCTGGCCTGAACGAAGACGAAATCCAGAAAATGGTGCGCGACGCCGAGCTGAACGCTGAAGCCGACCGCAAGTTCGAAGAGCTGGTACAGACACGTAACCAGGCCGATCACCTGATCCACGGCACTCGCAAGCAGCTGGAAGAAGCGGGCGACAAACTGCCGGCGGAAGACAAAACGGCGATCGAAGCGGCGCTGAAAGATCTGGAAGCGGCGGTGAAAGGCGAAGATAAAGCCGAGATCGAAGCGAAGACTCAGGCTCTGGTGCAGGTTTCCGGCAAACTGCTGGAAATGGCCCAGGCGCAGCAGGCTCAGCAGGGTGCTGACGCCGGCGCGGACAACGCGGCGCAGAAAGACGACGACGTGGTTGACGCTGAGTTCGAAGAAGTTAAAGACAAAAAATAATCGCCCTTAAGCGGGCACGGGGCGGCCGAGATGCCGCTCCCGGAAACCAGCACGGGCGTCGAGGCAACTCTGCGCCCGTGCACGCATGTTAAGGGTAAGCGAAAGAATGGCGAAGAAAGACTATTACGAGATTCTCGGCGTCAGCAAGACGGCGGATGAACGTGAGATCAAAAAGGCGTACAAACGCCTGGCGATGAAATACCATCCTGACCGCAACCAGGAACAAGACGCCGAAACCAAGTTTAAAGAAGTTAAAGAAGCTTACGAAGTCCTGACCGACGACCAGAAACGCGCGGCCTACGATCAGTACGGGCACGCGGCCTTTGAACAGGGCGGCATGGGCGGCGGCGGCTTTGGCGGCGGTGCTGACTTCAGCGATATCTTTGGCGACGTGTTTGGCGACATCTTCGGCGGAGGCCGCCGTCAGCGCGCCAGCCGCGGTTCCGATCTGCGCTATAACATGGAGCTGACCCTCGAGGAAGCGGTACGTGGCGTCACCAAAGAGATCCGCATCCCGACGCTGGAAGAGTGCGACGTCTGCCACGGTAGCGGCGCCAAGCCGGGCAGCTCGCCGGTGACCTGTCCAACCTGTCACGGCCAGGGCCAGGTGCAGATGCGTCAGGGCTTCTTCACCGTGCAGCAGGCGTGTCCGCACTGCCATGGCCGCGGTCAGATCATCAAAGATCCGTGCAACAAGTGCCACGGCCACGGCCGGGTAGAAAAATCCAAAACGCTGTCGGTGAAAATTCCGGCCGGCGTCGATACCGGTGACCGCATCCGCCTGGCGGGTGAAGGCGAAGCCGGCGAGCACGGCGCACCGGCGGGTGATCTGTACGTTCAGGTGCAGGTGAAGGCGCACCCGATCTTCGAGCGCGAAGGCAACAACCTGTACTGTGAAGTGCCGATCAACTTCGCCATGGCGGCGCTGGGCGGCGAGATTGAAGTGCCGACGCTGGACGGCCGGGTGAAACTGAAGGTGCCTTCGGAGACCCAAACCGGCAAACTGTTCCGCATGCGCGGCAAGGGCGTGAAATCGGTGCGTGGTGGCAGCCAGGGCGACCTGCTGTGCCGCGTAGTGGTGGAAACCCCGGTCAATCTGAACGACAAGCAGAAGCAATTGCTGCGCGAGCTGGAAGAGAGCCTGGGCGGCCCGTCCGGTGACAAGAACAGCCCGCGTTCGAAGAGCTTCTTCGACGGGGTGAAAAAGTTCTTTGACGACCTGACTCGCTAACCTGCTGTTTCTGCTGGTTTATATTAGAACCCCGGGCGTCTGTCCCGGGGTTTTTATTTGCATGTCGCACCCCTAATCCCCTATAAATAATGTGACTTATTCGTGCTTTTGATCGGTTTTATCGAGTTATTTAGCATTTATAAACTTATTTTTTCGAACTAAAACGCCCTCTATACTCACTTCATGACTGTGGTTCGCAGGGCGCTACGCCCTGCACAGATTTGGAGAGACGTATTGTGACCAACATCATTCGTCAATTTTTACGTCAGGAAGCCGCGGGCGGCATCATTCTGATCGCGGCGGCGATCGTCGCCCTGATCATGGCCAACACCCCGGCGCAGGGGATCTATCAGGCATTCCTCAACCTGCCGGTGATGGTAAAAATTGCTTCGCTGGAGATCGCCAAGCCGCTGCTGCTGTGGATCAACGACGGCCTGATGGCCATCTTCTTCCTGGTGGTGGGGCTCGAGGTCAAGCGCGAGCTGATGCAAGGCTCGCTGTCCGGGCGCGACAAGGCGGTGTTTCCGGCGATTGCCGCGCTGGGCGGCATGCTGGCGCCGGCGCTGATTTATTTGCTGTTCAACGGCGCGGATGAAGTCACCCGCCAGGGCTGGGCGATCCCGGCCGCGACCGATATCGCCTTCGCGCTGGGCGTAATGGCGCTGCTGGGCAACCGCGTTCCGACCAGCCTGAAAGTGTTCCTGCTGGCATTGGCGATCATCGACGACCTGGGCGTGATTATCATCATCGCGCTGTTCTACACCCATGAAGTGTCGATGGTGGCGCTGGGCGTGGCGGCGGCGGCGACGGTGCTGCTGGCGGTGATGAACTGGCGCGGCGTGGGTAAAACCTCGCTGTACATGATGGTCGGCCTGGTGTTGTGGGTCGCGATCCTCAAGTCCGGGGTACACGCGACGCTGGCCGGGGTGATCGTCGGCTTTATGATCCCGCTGAACGTGAAGAAGGGGCCGTCGCCGTCGGAGACGCTGGAACATGAGCTGCACCCTTGGGTCGCGTTTATGATCCTGCCGCTGTTCGCATTCGCCAACGCCGGGGTTTCTTTGCAGGGCGTATCGCTGGAAGGGTTGACGTCGCTGTTGCCGGTAGGGATTGCGGCCGGGCTGTTTATCGGTAAGCCGCTGGGGATTTTCCTCTTCAGCCTGCTGGCGGTGAAAATGGGCATCGCCCGCTTGCCTGAGGGGATCGGTTTCAAACAGGTGTTTGCCGTTTCGGTGCTGTGTGGTATTGGTTTCACCATGTCGATTTTCATCGCCTCGTTGGCGTTCGGCGATGCGGATGCGGCGCTCAGCACCTATTCCCGCCTGGGGATCCTGCTGGGCTCCACCGCTGCGGCGGTGGCGGGGTATGGATTGCTGCGTATGGCGTTGCCGCGGGTGCGTTAATCCTGCGTGTGCCCGATAAGGGCACACAATAAAATGGCTGGTCGGAGCTGTGCGGTATAAAATATGTGCAGCTTCGGCCGTTCTTCGTTGGGACTAATGGGGCTATACGTTGTCTGAAGCAGGGAAAGGAAGTTTGTCGCTCGTCACGGCACACCGTTTGCCGCTGCGAAACGTTGTTAAGGAGAGCCGCTCGTGAGGATGTCGCATATCAACTTTAATCACCTTTACTATTTCTGGCAGGTCTGCAAGGCCGGTTCCGTGGTCGGCGCCGCGGAAGCGCTGTTCCTGACGCCGCAGACTATCACCGGCCAGATCAAAGCGCTGGAGGAGCGGCTGGATGGCAAGCTGTTCAAACGCCAGGGGCGCGGGTTGGTGCCTTCGGAGCTGGGCCAGCTGGTGTTCCGCTATGCCGACAAGATGTTTATGCTCAGCCAGGAAATGCTGGATATCGTCAACTACCGCAAAGAGTCGAACCTGCTGTTCGACGTCGGCGTGGCGGATGCGCTGTCGAAGCGTCTGGTCAGCCAGGTGTTGGAAACGGCGGTGGTGGTGGACAACGAACAGATCCACCTGCGTTGCTTTGAATCGACGCACGAGATGCTGCTGGAGCAGCTCAGCCAGCACAAGCTGGATATGATCCTGTCGGATTGCCCGGTAGACTCCAGCCAGCAGGAAGGGCTGTTCTCGTTGAAGTTGGGTGAGTGCGGCATCAGCTTCTTTTGCCGCCAGCCGGCGCCGGAACTGCCGTTCCCGGCTTGTCTGGAGCAGCGCAAGCTGCTGATCCCCGGCCGCCGTTCGATGCTGGGGCGCAAGCTGCTCAACTGGTTCAATACGCAGGGCATTCAGGTGGAGATCCTGGGGGAGTTCGACGATGCGGCGCTGATGAAGGCCTTCGGCATGTACCACAATGCGATTTTCGTGGCGCCGACGCTGTATGCGCAGGATACCTATAACGATGACAACGTGGTGGAGATTGGGCGCATCGACAGTGTGCAGGAGGAGTATTACATCATCTTCGCCGAGCGCATGATCCAGCATCCGGCGGTGCAGCGCGTGTGCAACAAAGACTTCTCGGCGCTGTTTTCCTGCTAGTAGTTCACTGAACGCAGGGCGTAAAAAAACCGGCCTAAGCCGGTTTTTTTATCAAGCAGATAACGAAATGCTTATTGCATTGCGTTGATGCGTGCAGTCAGGTTTGACTTATGACGCGCTGCTTTGTTTTTGTGGATCAGGCCTTTAGCTGCCTGACGGTCCACCAGTGGCTGCATTACCAGGAATGCATTTTGTGCTGCTTCTTTGTCGCCAGCTGCGATAGCTGCGTCTACCTTCTTGATGAAGGTACGCACCATTGAGCGACGGCTTGCGTTATGCTTGCGGCGTTTCTCAGACTGTACGGCGCGTTTCTTAGCTGATTTGATATTAGCCAAGGTCCAACTCCCAAATATATTCTATTGAGGACAATTCAAAGGCCGAGGAATATGCCCTTTTAGCCTTCGTTTGTCAATGGATTTGTGCAAATAAGCGCCGTTTGTACAGGCGGCACTCGCTACGTTGTGATGGCGCAGGATTTTACCAGCTTCGCTCTTGGGAATACAGTGTTTCGCGAGAAAATTCGCCAATGTTTTGCCGCGGCGGACGCAAGCCGTTGGCCGCGGTCGAGAATCGGCCCGGCGGCGCCGGATAAACTGCGGCGAAGCCGTTTCACGCGCAGATTATCTCCGGTATGGTGTGTCTATTACATAAAGGCACCAATCGCGGGTTAACCTTACCGGCTGTACAAGGTATAATCCGCCGATTTCCACTGTTTTGAGCCAGCTATGGAGCTAATTCGCGGCATTCACAATATCCGGGCGCGCCACCATGGTTGCGTGCTCACCATCGGCAACTTTGACGGCGTACACCGCGGTCATCAGGCGCTGCTGGAGCAGTTGAAGCAACAAGGGCAACGCCTCGGGCTGCCGGTGATGGTCATGATCTTTGAGCCGCAGCCGCTGGAGATGTTCGCCGCAGACAAGGCGCCGGCCCGTTTGACGCGCCTGCGCGACAAGGCCAACTACCTGGCGCAGGCGGGTGTCGATTACCTGCTGTGCGTCAAGTTCGATCCGCGTTTTGCCGCCAACACCGCGCAGGCGTTCGTTGCCGAGCTGCTGGTGGAAAAACTGGGCGTCAAATTCCTGATGGTGGGGGATGATTTTCGCTTTGGCGCCGGGCGTCAGGGCGATTTTCCGCTATTGCAGCAGGCCGGAAAAGAGTACGGCTTCGAGGTGGTCAGCACCCCGACCTTCCGCGAAGGTGAGCGGCGCATCAGCAGCACCGCGATCCGCACCGCGCTGAGCGAGGACGATCTGCCGCTGGCGGAGACCCTGCTGGGCCACCCGTACAGCATTTCCGGGCGCGTGGTGCACGGCGACGAGCTGGGTCGCACCATCGGGTTCCCGACCGCCAATTTGCCGCTCAAGCGCCTGGTGGCGCCGGTGAAAGGGGTGTATGCGGTAGAAGTGTACGGCCTGGGGCCGCAGCCGCTGCCGGGCGTGGCCAATATCGGTACGCGCCCGACCGTCGCCGGCGTGCGCCAGCAGCTGGAAGTGCATCTGCTGGATGTCACAATGGATCTTTACGGGCGCCATATTGAGGTGGTGCTCCGCGCAAAATTGCGCAATGAACAACGGTTTGCTTCGCTCGATGCCCTGAAGCAGCAAATCGCCAATGATGTGGTGACGGCCCGGAAGTTCTTCGGGCTACAGACACCGGTTTAATCTCTATAGCCGAAAACGGAACCGAGAATCTAATGAGTGACTACAAGAATACCCTGAACTTGCCGGAAACAGGGTTCCCGATGCGCGGCGATCTCGCCAAGCGCGAACCTGGCATGCTGCAACGTTGGTATGAACAGGATCTGTACGGGATTATTCGTACTGCCAAAAAGGGCAAAAAAACCTTCATTTTGCATGACGGCCCTCCGTATGCGAACGGCAGCATTCACATTGGTCACTCGGTTAACAAGATTCTCAAAGACATTATCATCAAGTCGAAAGGGATGGCCGGCTTCGACTCGCCTTATGTGCCGGGTTGGGACTGCCACGGCCTGCCTATCGAACTGAAGGTTGAACAGCTGTACGGCAAACCGGGCGAGAAGCTGACGGCGGCCGAGTTCCGCCAGAAGTGCCGCGAGTACGCGGCCGAGCAGGTTGAAGGCCAGAAGAAGGACTTCATCCGTCTGGGTGTACTGGGCGACTGGGATCGCCCATACCTGACCATGGACTTCAAAACCGAAGCCAACATCATCCGCGCGCTGGGCAAGATCATCAGCAACGGCCACCTGCTGAAAGGCGCCAAGCCGGTTCACTGGTGCACCGACTGCGGATCGTCGCTGGCGGAAGCGGAAGTGGAGTACTACGACAAGACTTCGCCGTCGATCGACGTGAGCTTCCATGCGGCCGACGCGGCTGCCGTGGCGGCCAAGTTCGGCGTGAGCCACTTCAACGGGACTATCTCCCTGGTTATCTGGACCACCACCCCGTGGACCCTGCCGGCCAACCGCGCGATCTCGCTGCACCCGGACTTCACCTATCAGCTGGTGCAGGTTGACGGCCAGTGCCTGATCCTGGCGGCCGAACTGGTGGAAAGCGTGATGAAACGCGCCGGCATCACCGAGTGGACGGTGCTGGGCAGCTGCAAAGGCGCCGATCTGGAGCTGCTGCGCTTCAAACACCCGTTCATGGACTTCGACGTTCCGGCGATCCTCGGCGAGCATGTGACGCTGGACGCCGGTACCGGTGCGGTGCACACCGCGCCAGGCCACGGCCCGGACGACTTCGTGATCGGCCAGAAATACGGCCTGGAAGTGGCCAACCCGGTAGGGCCGAACGGTTGCTACCTGACCGGCACCTACCCGCTGCTGGACGGCAAGTTCGTCTTCAAGGCCAACGATCTGATCGTCGACCTGCTGCGTGAGAAAGGCGCGCTGCTGCACGTCGAGAAGTTCCTGCACAGCTATCCGTGCTGCTGGCGCCACAAGACGCCGATCATCTTCCGCGCCACGCCGCAATGGTTCGTTAGCATGGATCAGAAAGGCCTGCGTCAGCAGTCGCTGGAAGAGATCAAAGGCGTGCAGTGGATCCCGGATTGGGGCCAGGCGCGCATCGAAATGATGGTGGCCAACCGCCCGGACTGGTGCATCTCGCGTCAGCGCACCTGGGGCGTGCCGATGTCGCTGTTCGTGCACAAAGAAACCGAGCAGCTGCACCCGCGCACCGTTGAGCTGATGGAAGAAGTGGCCAAGCGCGTCGAGCAAGACGGCATTCAGGCCTGGTGGGATCTGGACGCGGCCGACATCCTCGGCGCGGAAGCCGCCGACTACGTGAAAGTGCCGGATACGCTGGACGTGTGGTTCGATTCCGGTTCCACCCACGCCTCTGTGGTCGACGTGCGTCCTGAGTTCCAGGGCCACAGCGCCGACATGTATCTGGAAGGCTCCGACCAACACCGCGGCTGGTTCATGTCATCGCTGATGATCTCCACCGCGATGAAAGGCAAGGCGCCTTATAAAGAAGTGCTGACCCACGGCTTCACCGTCGACGGCCAGGGCCGCAAGATGTCCAAGTCGATCGGCAACACCGTCAGCCCGCAGGACGTGATGAACAAGCTGGGCGGCGACATTCTGCGTCTGTGGGTGGCATCGACCGATTACACCGGCGAAATTGCGGTCTCCGACGAGATCCTCAAGCGCTCCGCCGATTCTTACCGCCGCATCCGCAATACCGCGCGCTTCCTGCTGGCCAACCTGAACGGGTTCGAGCCGAGCACCGATTGCGTGGCACCGGAAGACATGGTGGTGTTGGATCGCTGGGCGGTCGGCCGTGCGCTGGCGGCGCAGCAGGATATCGAACAGGCTTACGCCAACTATGATTTCCACGAAGTGGTGCAGCGTCTGATGCAGTTCTGCTCGGTCGAGATGGGCTCCTTCTATCTGGATATCATCAAGGATCGTCAGTACACCGCGAAGAGCGACAGCGTCGCCCGCCGCAGCTGCCAGACCGCGCTGTATCACATCGTGGAAGCGCTGGTGCGCTGGATGGCGCCGATCATGTCGTTCACTGCGGACGAGATCTGGGGCTTCATGCCGGGCAAACGCGCGCAGTACGTGTTTACCGAAGAGTGGTACGACGGCCTGTTCGGGCTGGCGGAAGGTGAGCCGATGAACGACGCTTTCTGGGCTGAGCTGCTGAAAGTGCGCGGCGAAGTGAACAAGGTGCTGGAGCAGGCGCGTGCCGACAAACGCCTCGGCGGTTCGCTGGAAGCGGCGGTAACGCTGTATGCCGACAGCGAGCTGGCGGCGCGCCTGAACAGCCTGCAGGATGAGCTGCGCTTCGTGCTGCTGACCTCTGCGGCAAGCGTTGCGCCATTGGCTGATGCGCCGGCCGACGCGCAGGCTTCCGAGCTGCTGAAAGGGCTGAAGATCGCCTTCAGCACGGCGCCGGGTGAGAAGTGCCCGCGCTGCTGGCATTACACCACCGATATCGGCCTGGTGGCGGAACACGCAGACATCTGCGGCCGCTGTGTGAGCAACGTCGCCGGTGACGGCGAGAAGCGTAACTTTGCCTGAGAACTCGCGCCTGATGAGTAAATCAATTTGTTCGACCGGCCTGCGTTGGCTGTGGGTTGTGGTGGCGGTGCTGGCGCTGGATTTCGGCAGCAAGCAGTGGATCCTCGCTAACTTTACGCTGGGCCAGTCCCAGCCGTTGATCCCGTCGTTCAACCTGTTTTACGCGCGCAACTACGGCGCTGCGTTCAGCTTCCTGGCCGACCATGGCGGCTGGCAGCGCTGGTTCTTCGCCGGCATCGCCATCGCCATCGTTGCGGTGCTGCTGGTGATGATGTACCGCAGCACCGCGCAGCAGAAGCTGAACAACATCGCCTACGCCTTCATTATCGGCGGGGCGCTGGGCAATCTGTTCGATCGCCTGTGGCACGGTTTCGTGGTCGATTTCATCGACTTCTACGTCGGTGACTGGCACTACCCGACCTTCAATCTGGCGGACAGCTTCATCTGCGTGGGCGCGGCGATGATCGTGCTGGAAGGTTTCCTGTCGCCGGCGAACAAAGACGCAAAGAGTAAAGGTGAGTAATATGACGGCTCAGGTTATCAGTGACAGCGCGGTGCTGGTTCACTTTACGCTGAAACTGGAAGACGGTTCGACCGCCGAATCCACCCGCAGCAGCGGCAAGCCGGCGCTGTTCCGCCTGGGTGACGGCAGCCTGTCGGCACCGCTGGAAGCGCAGCTGCTTGGCCTGCGCGCGGGCGACAAATGCGCCTTTACCCTACAGCCGGAAGCGGCGTTCGGCGCGGAGAACCCGGATCTGGTCCAGTTCTTCTCGCGCCGCGACTTCGCGGAAACCGGCGTGCCGGACGTGGGCACCATCATGCTGTTTACCGCCATCGACGGCAGTGAAATGCCGGGCGTGGTGCGCGCGGTGGCGGAAGATTCGATCACCGTCGATTTCAACCATCCGCTGGCGGGTCATCCGGTGACCTTCGATATCGAAGTGCTGGAGATCGATCCGCAGCAGGAGGAGACGCATGCAAATATTGCTGGCTAATCCGCGCGGCTTCTGCGCCGGGGTTGATCGTGCGATCAGCATCGTGGAACGCGCGCTGGAGCTGTATGGCGCGCCGATCTACGTGCGGCATGAAGTGGTACACAATCGCTACGTGGTCGACAGCCTGCGTGAGCGCGGTGCGGTGTTTATCGAAGAGATCGCGGAAGTGCCGGACGGTTCTATCCTGATCTTCTCGGCGCACGGCGTTTCTCAGGCGGTGCGTGCCGAAGCCAAGGCGCGCGATCTGACCATGCTATTCGACGCCACTTGCCCGCTGGTGACCAAGGTGCATATGGAAGTGGCGCGCGCCAGCCGCCGCGGCACCGAAGCGATTCTGATCGGTCACGCCGGGCACCCGGAGGTGGAAGGCACCATGGGCCAGTACAGCAACCCGCAGGGCGGCATGTATCTGGTCGAGTCGCCGGAAGACGTGTGGAAGTTGCAGGTGAAGAACGAAAACAACCTGTGCTTCATGACGCAGACCACGCTGTCGGTAGATGATACTTCGGACGTGATCGACGCCCTGCGCCAGCGTTTCCCGAGCATTATCGGCCCGCGCAAGGACGATATTTGTTACGCCACCACTAACCGCCAGGAAGCGGTGCGTAACCTGGCCGGCGATGCGGACGTGGTGCTGGTGGTAGGTTCGAAGAACTCCTCCAACTCCAACCGTCTGGCGGAACTGGCGCAGCGCGTCGGTAAACCGGCTTATCTTATCGATTCGGCGGCGGATATTCAGGAAAGTTGGCTGAGCGAAGCGCGCAACATCGGCGTCACTGCCGGTGCCTCAGCGCCGGACGTGCTGGTGCAGGAGGTGATCTCTCGCCTGAAAGCGCTGGGCGGCGTGGACGTGCATGAAATCAGCGGGCGTGAAGAGAACATCGTGTTCGAAGTGCCGAAAGAGCTGCGCGTGGACGTTCGTCAGATCGACTGACATACGCTGGTGGATGACAGCGGGGAGCTTAGGCTTCCCGTTTTTTTTGGGCATTCGCATGGCATTGAAAATAAAACGCTGCGCATATTCAAATTTTCTGCTAACTAAAGTCAAATTTATTCTGAGTATTTGAAATAGTGTCGATGTCATTAATTATATAAGCTGACGAAAAGTCATTAATCAAGGTATCATTAGTCTGCAATCTAAATAAGGCCTGGCGTTGGCAAGGTGATTACAATAATTACAATAATGGGTGTTGCAGATGTTTCTTATTTTATTCCTGCCGAATATGTTCTAAGGCGTTTAATCCTTTCTCCTTTAAATAGAGCTTCATATGCTCCAGTAATCGTCGGACTTTTAATGGCTGAATCTCCCGGCGCGGCATAATGGCATAGCAATTTATTTCCGGTAATCGCCAGTCGGGCAATATTTCAATCAACTCGCCACTGCGCAACTCTCGTTCAACGTTGGCGAAGAAATTGCGAATGATACCCTTGCCGGTCAGCGCCAACTCCTTCATCGCCATGCCGCTGTTGGTGAACAAACGCCCGGTCATGCGCATGCGGTGCTCACCGCCGTCGCGATGGATCAGTCGGACAAACTGCGGGTTGCCGAGCGGTGTGAAGGTCACCCAGTGGTGATGCGTCAACGCCTGTGGCGAATCCGGCACGCCGTGGTGCGCCAGATAGGCCGGCGAGGCGCACAACACTTCGCGGCAGCGCGCCAGCCGTGTTGAAACGTAGCTGGAGTCGGCCAGTACGCCGCCGCGAATCGCCAGATCGATGCGCTGTGCGATCAGGTCTATCTTCTCATCGTGGATCTCCAGCCGTAGCGTGAGCCGCGGGTGCTCGTCGAGGAAGCTTTGCAGCGCCGGCACCAGGTAGTGAGTGGCGAATTCGGTGGAGGTGGCGACGCGCAGTTCGCCGACCAACTCACCACGCAGCGCGGCGATCCGCTGCTGGCCGCGTTCGGCGGCGTGGATCATCAACAGGCAATCTTCATAAAAGCACAACCCGGCTTCGGTCAGACTCAATGAGCGCGTCGATCGCAGCAGTAATTGAATGCCCAGATGCTCTTCCAGTTGGCGAATATGTTGGCTGACGGCGGAGGTTGTCATGCCCAATTCTTTTGCCGCCATGCTGAATGCGCCGCAATCGACCACTTTTGAGAAAATGGCCATACGTTTTAAAATATTGCTCATAGTTTGTTAAGCACAACTTAACCAAGATTGCGAATTATACGGGCTAATAATATAGCACCATCTCTCCTATATTGCCTGAAGCATATAAACGCCGGGTTGATTATTATCTCGCAGAGGTTTTTCTCTTTTTGATAAATCTTATTGCGCTTATCAATAATACACCCGCGCCACATCGCAACAGGAGCTCATTGTGGACAGCGTTCAGAAAGATGAAATAGCGTTAAAAGTCTTACGTGAATTATTGCAATACCGCCGCCGCTTCCCCGGCGATGACACTTCGATTGCCGAAGAAGAGCAGCGGGTCACTCAGGTGCAATTGCCGCGCATTCGGACATTCATTGAAAACGAGCAGCGCATCGAATTCGTGCTGCCGGCTTTTCCGACCAAGTCGCCCAACACCAACAAGGTGATCGGCGCGGTGCCGGACATGGCGGAGCGGCTGTCGCTGATCTTCCTCAACTCGCTGTGCCAGCGTATTCAACTCTATTACCCGCCGGGTGCGCATATCGTTATCTGCTCCGACGGCCACGTGTTCGGCGATCTGATCCGCGTCAGCGATGAAGCGATCAACCACTATCAGCGCGAGATTGAAGGCCTGCTGCATGAAGTGGGCGCGACGCACCTGAGCGTGTTCAACCTCGGCGACGTCAAAGGCCTGGCGGAGCATACCGACGATTACGATCTGCTGCGCCGGCTATTGGTGGACGGCTACGCCGAGTCGGAAGAGGCTATCAAGCAACAGCTGATGCAGGACGAACAGGGCCTCTTGCTGTACCGCGCCATTACGCGCTTCCTGTATGAAGACAGCCAGCTGCCGGGCTACAGCGGTTCCAACGCCGCGCTGCAGAAGGACGCCAAGCAGCGCGCCTGCGGCGTGATCCAACGCAGCTGGGCCTGGGGCAACCTGCTGGCGCAACATTTCCCGGCAGCGATCCGCCTGTCGATTCACCCGCAGCCGGTCGACAGCCTGAAAATGGGCATCCACATGATGCCGACCAAAGACGACTGGCTGACGCCGTGGCACGGCGTGGCGGCCAACGTGAACGGCCAGTTCGTGCTGATGAAGCGTAAAGACGCGCAGAGCCTGGACGGTGAACTGGTGGAGATTCGCGGTACGCCGAGCCATTACCTGATCGAGCAGCCGCAGATGGCCTGAGGCCGCCGCAGGCTTTTGCGCCCGAAATCCTGGCGGGCGCGTTTTTGACGGCACGTTGCCGTGTGAGCAGCACATTCGATGCAAGGAGAATCACCGATGAACAACCAACCGCTTAATTGCCATATCCAACCGAATACCCCGTTCGGCGCGATCCTGACGCCGCAGCACCCGGGGCAAAAGATCGGCGAGCTGCCGGTGGCGGCGCTGCGAGCGCTGGCGCAGGAACACCACTTGCTGGTGCTGCGCGGATTCGACTCCGGTTTCAGCGAGGCGGAAGTCCTGACTCGCTATGCCGAACAGTGGGGCGAAATCATGATGTGGCCGTTCGGTGCGGTGCTGGACGTGAAGGAACATCCGGACGCCAAGGATCATATCTTCGACAGCAGCTACGTCCCGCTGCATTGGGATGGCATGTATAAGCCGACCATCCCCGAGTTCCAGCTGTTCCACTGCGTGGCGGCGCCGTCGCAGGACGAAGGCGGATGCACCACCTTCGTCGATACCACACGGCTGTTGGCCAATGCGGACGAAGCGCTGCTGGATCAGTGGCTGTCGGTCTCGATCACCTACCGCATCAAGCAGGTGGTGCACTACGGCGGTGAAGTCTGTTCGCCGCTGGTGGTGCAGCACCCGAACGGCAGGGGGTTAATCATGCGCTACAATGAACCGCCGACGGAGGGGAAAAAATTCCTCAACCAGCATGCGCTGGAATATCACGGCGTGCCGGAACAGCAGCAGGAACAGTTCCACCAAACCCTGCAGCAGCATCTGTACGATCCGCGTCACTATTATGCTCACCAATGGCAACAGGGTGACGTGGTGGTGGCAGACAACTTCTCGCTGCTGCACGGCCGTGAGGGCTTTACCGCCCGTTCCGCGCGTCATTTGCAGCGCGTGCATATTCAGAGCAACCCGGTGTGCGCCAATCTGGCGCTGAAGCCGGCCAACGCAGAAGCGTAAAGGAGCATTATGGCAAGGATACTGATGGCGGCGGTCGCCACTCCGGGGCATGTCTACCCGATGTTAGCCATCGCTCGCCACCTGATTGCCCAAGGGCATCAGGTGCGGGTGATGACCGGCGCGCTGTTTCGCGAACGCGCCGAGGCGGCGGGCGCGAACTTCGTGCCGTTCGACGCGCAGGTGGATTTCGACTATCGCCACCTGGAAGAGCACTTTCCGGCGCGCGCCGCGCTGCCGCCGGGCAATGCGCAGATGGCGCTGGCGCTGAAGGATTTCTTCGCCGCACCGATCCCGCTGCTGGATCGGCAGCTGCGTGCGGCCATCGCCGCCGAAAAGACCGATCTGCTGATGGTGGAGAACTGCTTCTACGGCGTGCTGCCGCTGCTGCAGTCCGCCGAGCGGCCGCCGGTCTTCGGTATCGGCGTTACGCCGCTGTCGTATTCTTCGCGCGATGCTATTTTTTATGGCCCGCGTATCCCGCCGGCGCTGCTGCCACAGGCGTTGACCCGTGAGCAGCTGGTGGATGAAGAAACGCGCGTGCTGCTCGATGAAGTACAGCAGAGCTTCGATGCGGCGCTGGTGCAGGCGGGCGGGCGGGCGCTGGATCGCCCATTCACCGACGCGCTGATCGGCGGCTGCGAGCGTTTCCTACAGCTGGCTACCACGGCGCTGGAATATGAGCGTGACGATCTGCCGAGCGGCGTGCGCTTCGTCGGCCCGCTGCGCAGCGGCGGCCAGCCGGCGGCGGAAGAGACGCTGTGGGAGGCGGACGACCGTCGGCCGTTGGTGATTGTGACACAGGGCACGCTGGCCAATGTCGATCTGCATCAGCTGATCGTACCGACGCTGCAAGCGCTGGCGCATCTGCCGGTGCGCGTGCTGGCCACGACCGGCGGGCGGGCGACGGAAGGGCTGATGGAGGCACTGCCGGGCAATGCCAGAGTGCGGGAGTTTATCTCCTTCGAACGCTGGCTGCCGGAGACGGCGCTACTGATCACCAACGGCGGTTACGGCTCGATCAACTATGCGCTGGACAGCGGCGTGCCGCTGATCGTCGCCGGCACCGGCGAGGACAAGCTGGAGGCGGCCGCGCGCGTGGTGGCCGCCGGCTGCGGCATCAGCCTGCACACCAGCACGCCGACCGCCGAACAGATCCTGGCGGCGGCGACGCGCATTCTGCAACAGCCGATCTATCGGCAACGCGCGGCGCTGGTGCGTGAGGACTATGCCCGCCACGACGCGCTGACGGCGATCGCCAACGAAGTGGCCGCCATTACCGCCTGACCTCGCCGTTCTTCCTTCCTCAGGCGCCGTTTTTGGCGCCTTTTTTCTGCATTTTTTTGCCATGGAAACTGCATGATTATGTACAATCGTCGCAGGCCGCCAAATCGGTTGAATGTTAATCTCACGACAGCGCCGCTGATGAGAACGGAGGAATATCATAATTTTCTAATTATGAAATGAATCCTCTGGCGACGCTGAAGCGGGGCGGTTACCCTGAATCGATAGCCTAATGGGATAGGCGTCAAATCAAGAAGAGAGCAAGCATGAGTGATTCACAAATCCGCATTGCGATTGCGGGCGCCGGCGGCCGGATGGGCCGTCAATTGATCCAGGCGGTGCAGCAGGCGGAAGGCGTGGTGTTGGGGGCGGCGCTGTCGCGCCCGGGCTCCAGCCTGGTCGGCGTCGACGCCGGCGAGCTGGCGGGTATCGGCGCGCTGGGCGTCAAGGTGAGCGACAGTCTGGAGAAGGTGGCGAACGAGTTCGATATTTTGATCGACTTCACCCGCCCGGAAAGCACCCGGGGTTACCTGGATTTTTGCGTGGCGCACCACAAGGCGATGGTGATTGGCACTACCGGCTTCGATGACGCCGGCAAACAGGCGATCCGCGATGCGGCGCAGCATATCGGCATCGTGTTCGCCGCCAACTTCAGCGTCGGCGTCAACCTGGTGTTGAAACTGCTGGAGAAGGCCGCGCAGGTGATGGGCGACTATACCGATATCGAAATCGTTGAGGCGCACCACCGCCACAAAGTGGATGCGCCGTCGGGCACTGCGCTGGCTATGGGCGAAGCGATCGCCGGCGCGCTGGGGCGCGACCTGAAAAGCTGCGCGGTCTATGCGCGCGAAGGCCATACCGGCGAACGCGATCCGAAAAGCATCGGCTTTGCCACCATTCGCGCCGGCGACATCGTCGGCGAGCACACCGCGATGTTCGCCGACATCGGTGAACGGGTGGAAATTACCCATAAGGCCTCCAGCCGGATGACTTTTGCCAGCGGCGCGGTGCGTGCGGCTGCCTGGTTGCATAACCGGGATAAAGGCCTGTTTGATATGCGTGATGTGTTGAATTTGGACCAATTATAATTAATTTGCATACCATCGTGATGTGGTTGTATTGATCATAATGCTATGATAATCGGACAATAATTTTATTGTCCTTTTTTTTAACATGAAAAATGAAGCGTTGGTGTGTTTTTGTTTCATTGATTGTTATTTATTGATGTTTACCTTGCTAATCATCCCGTTTTTATCCACCACATCCCATTTCAGCGTCTTTTGGAGCCCATTCTGGCACCATTTTTCGTCATTCAGCCTCGCAACCGTTTTCCAGCCCCGGTTTTCTGTGTTTTTATCGCCGCTCAAGCCGCATGAGCGGTGAGAACTGCAAAAATAAAACAAAAAACGGCGGTTTGGGTAGACAAGCCGGGCACTCATCATTAAAATGCGCCCAATTTGCCAAAAATTGGCCTCGCGGACGGTTTTTGCATTGATTTAGATCGCGATATCTGAATTAATATGCAAATATTGTGATTGATTATTCCTCGGAGGGTGTTTTGATAAAGTCAGCGCTATTGGTTCTGGAAGACGGAACCCAATTCCACGGTCGGGCCATCGGGGCAGAGGGAACGGCAGTGGGGGAAGTGGTCTTCAATACGTCGATGACCGGTTATCAAGAAATCCTCACTGATCCTTCCTATTCCCGCCAGATCGTTACTCTTACTTATCCTCATATCGGCAATGTCGGCACCAATGCTTCCGACGAAGAATCCTCCGCAGTACACGCCCAAGGCCTCGTCATTCGTGACCTCCCGCTGATCGCCAGCAACTACCGCAACGAAGAAAGCCTGTCCGACTACCTCAAGCGTCACAACATCGTGGCAATCGCCGATATCGATACCCGTAAATTAACCCGCCTGCTGCGCGAGAAGGGCGCCCAGAACGGCTGCATCATCGCCGCCGACTCGCCGGACGCCGCGCTGGCCCTGGCCAAGGCGCAAGGTTTCCCGGGGTTGAAGGGCATGGATCTGGCGAAAGAGGTCACCACCCAAGAGGCCTACAGCTGGCAGCAAGGCAGCTGGACGCTTGAAGGCGACCTGCCTGAAGCCAAAACCGCCGCGGAACTGCCGTTCCACGTGGTGGCTTACGACTACGGCGCCAAGCGTAACATCCTGCGTATGCTGGTGGATCGCGGCTGCCGCCTGACCGTGGTGCCGGCGCAGACCCCGGCCGACGAGGTGCTGAAAATGAATCCGGACGGCATCTTCCTGTCCAACGGCCCGGGCGACCCGGAGCCGTGTGATTACGCCATCGCCGCCATCAAACAGTTCCTGGAAACCGACATTCCGGTGTTCGGCATCTGCCTGGGCCACCAGCTGCTGGCGCTGGCCAGCGGGGCGAAAACCATGAAGATGAAGCTCGGCCACCACGGCGGCAACCATCCGGTGAAGGATCTGGACAACAACACCGTGATGATCACCGCGCAGAACCACGGCTTCGCCGTCGATGAAAACAACCTGCCGGCGAACCTGCGCGTCACGCACAAATCGCTGTTCGACCACACGGTGCAGGGCATTCACCGCACCGACAAGGCGGCGTTCAGCTTCCAGGGTCACCCGGAAGCCAGCCCAGGCCCGCACGATGCCGCGCCGCTGTTCGATCACTTCATCGAACTGATTGAGACTTACCGTTCTAACGCCAAATAATCAGGAGCAGTAAAAAATGCCAAAACGTACAGACATAAAAAGCATCCTGATCCTCGGCGCTGGCCCGATCGTTATCGGCCAGGCGTGTGAGTTCGACTACTCGGGTGCCCAGGCGTGTAAAGCGCTGCGCGAAGAGGGTTACCGCGTCATTCTGGTTAACTCCAACCCGGCGACCATCATGACCGACCCGGAAATGGCCGATGCGACCTATATCGAGCCGATCCACTGGGAAGTGGTGCGCAAGATCATCGAAAAAGAGCGCCCGGATGCGGTGCTGCCGACCATGGGCGGCCAGACGGCGCTGAACTGCGCGCTGGAGCTGGAGCGTCAGGGTGTGCTGGCCGAGTTCGGCGTTACCATGATCGGCGCGACGGCCGATGCGATCGACAAGGCCGAAGACCGTCGCCGTTTCGACGTGGCGATGAAAAAAATCGGTCTGGACACCGCGCGTTCCGGCATCGCGCACACCATGGAAGAAGCGCTGGCGGTAGCCGCTGACGTCGGCTTCCCGTGCATCATCCGCCCTTCCTTTACCATGGGCGGCACCGGCGGCGGCATCGCCTACAACCGCGAAGAGTTCGAAGAGATCTGCGAACGCGGTCTGGACCTGTCGCCGACCAACGAGCTGCTGATCGATGAATCGCTGATCGGTTGGAAAGAGTACGAGATGGAGGTGGTGCGTGATAAGAACGACAACTGCATCATCGTCTGCTCCATCGAAAACTTCGACGCCATGGGCATCCACACCGGCGACTCGATCACCGTCGCACCGGCCCAGACCCTGACCGACAAGGAATACCAAATCATGCGCAACGCCTCGATGGCGGTGCTGCGTGAGATCGGCGTCGAAACCGGCGGCTCCAACGTGCAGTTCTCGGTCAACCCGAAAACCGGCCGCCTGATCGTTATCGAAATGAACCCGCGCGTGTCGCGTTCTTCGGCGCTGGCGTCGAAAGCCACCGGCTTCCCTATCGCCAAGATCGCCGCCAAGCTGGCGGTGGGCTACACCCTCGATGAGCTGATGAACGACATCACCGGTGGCCGCACCCCGGCATCGTTCGAACCGTCCATCGACTACGTCGTGACCAAGATCCCGCGCTTCAACTTCGAGAAGTTCGCCGGCGCCAACGACCGCCTGACCACCCAGATGAAGTCGGTCGGCGAAGTGATGGCCATCGGCCGCACCCAGCAGGAGTCGCTGCAAAAAGCGCTGCGCGGCCTGGAAGTGGGCGCTACCGGCTTCGACCCGAAAGTAAGCCTGGACGATCCGGAAGCGCTGACCAAGATCCGCCGCGAGCTGAAAGACGCCGGCTCTGACCGCATCTGGTACATCGCCGACGCCTTCCGCGCCGGTCTGTCGGTTGACGGCGTCTTCAACCTGACCAACGTCGACCGCTGGTTCCTGGTGCAGATTGAAGAGCTGGTGCGCCTGGAAGAGCAGGTGGCCGAAGCGGGCATCAACGGCCTGAACAAAGCGTTCCTGCGTACCCTGAAGCGCAAGGGCTTCGCCGATGCGCGTCTGGCCAAGCTGGCCGGCGTCGCCGAGAGCGAAATTCGCAAGCTGCGCCACAGCCACGGCCTGCATCCGGTGTACAAGCGCGTGGATACCTGCGCGGCGGAATTCGCCACCGACACCGCCTACATGTACTCCACCTATGAAGAAGAGTGCGAGTCCAACCCGACCAACGACCGGCCGAAAGTGATGGTGCTGGGCGGCGGGCCGAACCGTATCGGCCAGGGCATCGAGTTCGACTACTGCTGCGTGCACGCCTCACTGGCGCTGCGCGAAGACGGCTACGAGACCATCATGGTCAACTGTAACCCGGAAACCGTCTCCACCGACTACGACACCTCCGACCGCCTGTACTTCGAGCCGGTGACGCTGGAAGACGTGCTGGAAATCGTGCGCATCGAGAAGCCGAAAGGCGTTATCGTTCAGTACGGCGGCCAGACCCCGCTGAAGCTGGCGCGCGAGCTGGAAGCCGCGGGCGTGCCGATCATCGGCACCAGCCCGGACGCCATTGACCGCGCCGAAGACCGCGAGCGCTTCCAGCAGGCGGTTAACCGTCTGGGCCTGAAGCAGCCGGCCAACGCCACCGTCACCGCCATCGAGCAGGCGGTGGAGAAGGCGGCTGCCATCGGTTATCCGCTGGTGGTGCGCCCTTCCTACGTGCTGGGCGGCCGGGCAATGGAAATCGTGTATGACGAAACCGACCTGCGCCGTTACTTCCAGACCGCAGTCAGTGTGTCCAACGATGCGCCGGTGCTGCTGGATCGCTTCCTGGACGACGCGGTGGAAGTGGACGTCGACGCTATCTGCGACGGCGAGCGCGTGCTGATTGGCGGCATCATGGAGCACATCGAGCAGGCGGGCGTGCACTCTGGCGACTCCGCGTGTTCGCTGCCGGCGTATACCCTGAGCCAGGAAATTCAGGACGTGATGCGTCGCCAGGTGGAAAAACTGGCGTTCGAGCTGCAGGTACGCGGCCTGATGAACGTGCAGTTCGCGGTGAAAGACAACGAAGTCTACCTGATTGAAGTGAACCCGCGCGCCGCGCGTACCGTGCCGTTCGTGTCCAAAGCGACCGGCGTGCCGCTGGCCAAAGTGGCCGCGCGCGTGATGGCGGGCAAAACGCTGGTTGAGCAGGGCGTGACCGAAGAAATTATCCCGCCGTACTACTCGGTAAAAGAGGTGGTGCTGCCGTTCAACAAATTCCCGGGCGTCGACCCGATTCTGGGGCCGGAAATGCGCTCTACCGGGGAAGTGATGGGCGTGGGCCGCACTTTCGCGGAAGCCTTCTCCAAAGCGATGCTGGGCAGCAACTCGGGCATGAAAAAGCAGGGCCGCGCGCTGCTGTCGGTGCGTGAAGGCGACAAGGCTCGCGTGGTCGATTTGGCCGCCAGCCTGCTGAAGCAGGGCTTCGAGCTGGACGCCACCCACGGCACCGCGGTGGTGCTGGGCGAAGCGGGCATCAACCCGCGCCTGGTCAACAAGGTGCACGAAGGGCGTCCGCACATTCAGGACCGCATCAAGAACGGTGAGTACACCTACATTGTCAACACCACGGCCGGCCGTCAGGCGATTGAAGACTCCAAGCTGATTCGCCGCAGCGCCCTGCAGTACAAGGTGCACTACGACACCACGCTGAACGGCGGCTTCGCCACCGCGATGGCGCTGAAAGCGGATCCGACCGAACAGGTCACGTCGGTGCAGGAAATGCACGCGCGCATCGGCAAATAACCGCGCGATAACGCTACGCCAGGGGCGCTGCAGATGCAGCGCCCTTTTTTATTCAGCGAATTTGTCGGCTGGCGTTAAAAATTTCCGCTATCAATCAGTGGGCAAACTGTCACCCTGTGTGATTGGTATATGCTTGGTGTATTGGCAAGGAACGAAGGAACGACGATAACAATGATTCTGATAATTTATGCTCACCCGTATCCCCGGCATTCGCATGCCAATCAGCGCCTGCTGCAGGCGGTGAGGGATCTCCCCGAGGTAGAGGTGCGCTCGCTGTATGAGCTGTACCCCGATTTCAATATCGACATCAACGCCGAGCAGCGGGCGCTGGAGCGCGCCGACCTGGTAGTGCTGCAGCATCCGATGCAGTGGTACAGCTTCCCGCCGCTGTTGAAGCTGTGGATCGACAAAGTGCTGGAGCACGGCTGGGCCTACGGCCACGACGGTAATGCGCTGGTGGGTAAAGACTGCCTGTGGGCGGTGACCAGCGGCGGCGACGAGCACCACTTCGAGCTGGGCGACTTTCCCAACTTCGCCGCGCTGGCGCAGCCGCTGCAGGCCACGGCGATTTACTGCGGCATGAACTGGCAGCCTTTTTTCTCCCTGCATAACACCTTTACCTGCAACGAACCGGCGCTGCTCGCCGCCGGCGAAGCCTACCGGCAGCGGTTGGTCGACTACCTGATGGAACATGCCGAAGCGGAAACACGGGAGGCCAGCCATGGATAACCACCACATGATGATCGAGGGGCTGATCTACCTCGGCTCCGCCGCGCTGTTTGTGCCGATCGCGGTGCGACTGGGGCTGGGCTCGGTGCTCGGCTACCTGATTGCCGGTTGCATCATTGGCCCCTGGGGGCTGAAGCTGGTGTCGGATGCCGAGTCGATCCTGACCTTCGCCGAGATCGGCGTGGTGCTGATGCTGTTTATCATCGGCCTGGAGCTGGATCCCAAGCGGCTGTGGACGCTGCGCGCCTCGGTGTTCGGCGGCGGCAGCATTCAGATGGTGGGCTGCGGCCTGGCGCTGAGCGCCTTCTGTTACTTCCTCGGCCTCAACTGGAAGGTGGCGCTGTTGATTGGCCTGACGCTGGCGCTCTCATCCACCGCCATCGCCATGCAGGCGATGAGCGAACGCAACCTGACGCCGTCGCCGATCGGCCGCAGCGCATTTGCGGTGCTGCTGTTCCAGGATATCGCGGCGATCCCGCTGGTGGCGATGATCCCGCTGCTGGCCAGCAGCGGCGCCACCACCACGCTGGGCGCTTTCGTGCTGTCGGCGGCCAAGGTAGTGGGCGCGTTGACGATAGTGGTGCTGCTCGGCCGCTACGTCACCCGCCCGCTGCTGCACTTCGTCGCCCGTTCGGGCATGCGTGAGGTGTTCAGCGCCGTGGCGCTGTTCCTGGTGTTCGGTTTCGGCATCCTGCTGGAGATGGCCGGGCTGTCGATGGCGATGGGGGCGTTCCTCGCCGGGGTGCTGCTGGCGAGCTCGGAATACCGCCACGCGCTGGAGAGCGATATTCAGCCGTTCAAGGGGCTGCTGCTGGGGCTGTTCTTTATCGGCGTCGGCATGTCGATCGACTTCGGCACGCTGTTCCATCACCCGCTGCTGATCGCCTCGCTGCTGCTGGGCTTTATGCTGATCAAGGCGGCGCTGCTGTGGCTGATTGGGCCGCTGCTCGGCGTGCCGAAGCGCCAGCGCGGCCTGTTCGCCATTCTGCTGGGGCAGGGCAGTGAATTCGCCTTCGTGATCTTCAGCGCCGCGCAGCTGGCCGGCGTCCTGCCGGTCGAATGGGCCAAGTCGCTGACGCTGGCGGTGGCGCTGTCGATGGCGGCCACGCCGCTGCTGCTGGTGATCGCCGCGCAGCTGGAGAAAAATGCGCCGAAAGAGGAGCGCCCGGCTGACGTTATCGACGACGAGAATGCCAGCGTGATCATCGCTGGCTTCGGCCGTTTCGGTCAGATCGCCGGCCGCTTGCTGTTGGCCAACGGCGTACACACCGTGGTACTGGATCACGATCCGGACCATATCGAGACGCTGCGCAAATTCGACACCAAGGTGTTCTACGGCGACGCCACGCGCGCCGATTTGCTGGAGGCCGCCGGCGCCGCCCACGCCAAGGTGCTGATCAACGCCATCGACGACGTGGAAGACAGCCTGGCGTTAACCGAGCTGGCCAGACAGCACTTCCCGCATCTGAAGGTGGTGGCGCGAGCACGCGACGTCGATCACTGGTATCAGCTGCGGCAGCTGGGAGTGGAAAAACCGGAGCGCGAAACCTTTGAAAGCTCGCTGCGCATCGGCCGTGAAACGCTGGAGCTGCTGGGGCTGGACGCCTATGAAGCGCGCGAAAAAGCGGACACTTTCCGCCGCTATAACCTGAAGATGCTGGAAGACACGCTGGAGAACTATCAGGACACCGAGTTCCGCATCGCCAGCCTGCAGCGGGCCAAGGAGATGCTCAGCGCGGCCATCGAGCAGGATCAGAATCGGCTGGCACGGGTGCAGCAGACCGGCTGGCGCGGCAGTATCGACGGCAAGGCGCCGGAGGACGAAGTGGTGGAAGCCAAAGGATAAGAACAGGGGCGCCAGATCGGCGCCCCTTTTTTTGCTTAGCTCAGTGCGACCTTGATGCCCAAGGCGATCAGCATACCGCCCAGCAGCTTGTCGACGATCTTCTGGGTCTTTTCCAACCCGCGACGCACCGGCCCGCTCTGGATCAGGAACACCAGCAGCGGCCACCAGATGACCGACAGGCCGAGAATAATCCCCGCGTACCACAGCTTGTCGCCCAGGCCGGAATCGATCTGCAGCACCTGGGTGAATACCGCCAGGAAGAACAGGGTGGCTTTCGGGTTCAGCAGGTTGCACAGGTAGCCTTGCGCAAAGGCGCTCTTCAGGCTGACCTGCTGCTGCGGCAGATTGCTGACGTTCATCTTACCGCCGCCGCGCGACAGCAGCGCCTGGATGCCGATCCACACCAGATACACCGCCCCGGCGTATTTCAGCAGGTTGAACAACCACGGCGTGGTGGTGATCACCACCGCCAGCCCGGCGACGCAGTAGGACATGTGGGTAGCGACGCCGCAGATCACGCCGAAGGCGGTCATCATGGCGGCCAGCCGCGGATAGCGGGCGGCGTTTTTGATCACCAGGAAAAAATCCGGGCCGGGGGAGAGCATGCCGAGGGCGGCAATGCCGGCGACGAACAGCGAAGTTTCAAGCATGGGAGCGTCTCGCGCAAAAGACAGAGTTCTGGCGATAATAACGCCGCTTCCTCTGATGCGCATCAACCCAATGAGGTATTGTTAGGCTCTATGATAATAATTCATCTACCGCCAGCGATGGAGCACCATGCCGCAGACTAACGCCACAGACATGCCTGAGCCGCATCGGCAACAGCGTGAAATTACCCGCCTGTGCATTCAATGCGCGCTGCTGCTGTTGCAGCACGGCGCGGAGAGCACGGTGGTGGAACAACTGTCGACCCGCCTGGGGCTGGCGCTGGGGATGGACAGCGTGGAAAGCTCGATCTCCGCCAATGCGGTGGTGTTGACCACCCTCAGCCACGGCGCCTGTCTGACCACCACCCGCAAGAACGTCGATCGCGGCATCAATATGCAGGTGGTGACCGAAGTGCAGCATATCGTGATCCTCGCCGAGCACCACCTGGCGGATACGCACGACGTGGCGCGCCGTTTTGACAGGATCCGGCCGTTGCGCTACCCGCGCTGGCTGGTGGTGCTGATGGTGGGGTTGTCCTGCGGGTGCTTCAGCATGCTCAACGGTGGCGGCGCTGACGCCTTCCTGGTGACCTTTATCGCCAGTGGCACGGCGATGCTGGTGCGCCAAATTCTCACCGCCCGCCATATGAATCCGCTGATCAATTTTTGCCTGACGGCGTTTGTTGCTACGTCGATCTCCGGGCTGCTGCTGCGCCTGCCGGCGTTTAAGGACACCTCGAGCGTGGCGATGGCCGCCAGCGTGCTGTTGCTGGTGCCGGGCTTCCCGCTGATCAACGCGGTGGCCGATATGTTCAAGGGGCACGTCAATACCGGGCTGGCGCGCTGGGCGATGGCCAGCCTGCTGACGCTGGCGACCTGCATCGGGGTGGTGATGGCGATGTCGCTGTGGGATCTGCGGGGGTGGTCATGAGTCTGTTGTGGGCCTTGTTGCAGGAGATGTTGTTGGCGGCGGTGCCGGCGCTGGGCTTCGCCATGGTGTTCAACGTGCCGCTGCGCGCGCTGCGTTATTGCGCGTTGCTTGGGGCCATCGGGCGCGGTTCGCGCATGCTGATGATGCACGGCGGCATGAACATCGAGTGGGCCTCGCTGCTGGCGGCGATCCTGATCGGTATCATCGGTATCTACTGGTCGCGCTGGCTGCTGGCGCACCCGAAGGTGTTCACCGTGGCAGCGGTGATCCCGATGTTCCCCGGCATTTCCGCCTATACCGCGATGATAACTGTGGTAGAGATCTCGCATTTGGGCTACAGCGAAGCCTTGATGGAGACCATGATCACCAACTTCCTCAAGGCCAGTTTCATCGTCGGCGCGTTGTCGATCGGCCTGTCGTTGCCGGGCCTGTGGCTGTACCGCAAACGCCCCGGCGTGTGAAATTTCCCGGCGGGAGATCGTTGGTTATTAGATATGCTGATAAGAGCTATCTTATATATTCATCTTGCTTGATTAGCCTATCGACGGCACTCAGGCCTTTACGTATAGTGTCACCAATTTTGCTGCCTACACAGGGTTAAACAATGATTATCAGCCTGATCGCTGCCTTGGCGGCGGATCGCGTTATTGGCATGGAAAACGCCATGCCGTGGCACCTGCCGGCGGACCTTGCGTGGTTTAAACGCAACACGTTGAATAAGCCGGTTATTATGGGCCGCAAGACCTTCGAGTCCATCGGCCGCCCGCTGCCGGGCCGCCACAATATCGTTTTGAGCAGCCGTCCGGGTAGCGAAGCCGGGGTGACCTGGGTGACCTCGATGGATGAAGCGCTGGCCGCCGCCGGCGACGTGGAAGAAGTGATGGTGATCGGCGGTGGGCGCATCTATACCCAGCTGCTGCCGCGTGCCGATCGCCTGTACCTGACGCACATCGACGCCGAGGTCGGCGGCGATACCCACTTCCCGGATTACGAGCCGGACGAGTGGGAAACCACGTTCAGCGAGTTCCACGACGCTGACGATCTGAACTCGCACAGCTACTGCTTCGAGATCCTGCAGCGCCGCTGATTTCAGCGCGTTAGCCAACTCTCCCCGGGGGCGCAAGCAATTGCGCCCCCGGCCTTTTTACGCCCGTCGTCCGTAACCTTTCCGTCACATTACCTGATTAGTATGAAGCCCAACTCCGAGCGCCCCGGCAACTCTGGTGAATCTTGACCGCGGCGCCATAACTAAAAAGGTAACCACGCTATGACCAAGCAAATTGAGCAATTAGACGCCGACCGCCTGATCGATCCCACTCGCCGCAAACTGCTGCTCGGCAGCGCCGGCGCCGTCGGCCTGGCCGGCTTTCTCGGCGGCGGCATCTGGTCGGTCTCCGCCGAGGCGTTGGCCGAGGATCTGCCGCCGAACAAACTGCTGGGCTTTCAGGGCATTGCCGCCTCTACCGCCGACGAGGTGACCATCGCACCGGGCTACCGTGCGGAGGTGCTTATCTCCTGGGGGGAGCCGCTGGTGGATGGCGCACCGGCCTTCGATCCGCAGGGCAACAACAGTGCCGCCGATCAGGAAAAACAGTTCGGCGACAATAACGACGGCATGAGTTTCTTCCCGATCAACGATCGCCACGGCGTGATGGCCATCAATAACGAATACGTCAACGAGCAGTACCTGTTCGCCCACGGCGGTACCAAGGCCACCAGTCTGGAAGAGGTGCGTAAATCGCAGGCGGCGCACGGCGTTTCCATCGTGGCGGTAAAACGCGTCGGCGACGGCCAGCGTTGGGAAGTGGAGCGCCCGTCGCGCTATAACCGCCGCATCACCGCCAACACCGACATGCAGTTCAGCGGCCCGGCCGCCGGGCATCCGCTGCTGCAGACCGCCGCCGATCCGAGCGGACGCAAGGTGCTGGGCACCTTCGGCAACTGCGCCAACGGCAAGACGCCGTGGGGCACTTACCTGACCTGCGAAGAAAACTTCGATACCTACTTTGGCACCCGTCAGGCCGATTACCCAACCACGCCGGAACAGAAGCGCTATACGCTGAAGGTCAGCGAGCCGGAGCGTAACTGGCCGGACTATGATGAGCGCTTCGACGTGGCGAAGAACCCCAACGAATTCAACCGCCACGGCTGGATCGTGGAGATCGATCCGCTGAATCCGACTTCGACGCCCATCAAGCACACCGCGCTGGGCCGCTTCAAGCATGAAAATGCGGCGGTGACCGTGGCCAAAGATGGCCGTCTGGTGGTGTACATGGGGGACGACGAGCGCGGCGAACATATCTATAAGTACGTTTCCAAAGGCGTGGTCGACGCCGCCAACCCGGCCAACAATCGCACGCTGCTGGACGAGGGAACGCTGTACGTGGCGCAGTTCGACGGCGACGACGCCGGCACGCCGCTGAAGGGCAAAGGACGCTGGATTGCGCTCGAATTCGGCAAGAACGGCCTGACGCCGGAGAACGGCTTCCGCGATGAGGCCGAAGTGCTGATCTTCGCCCGCAAGGCGGCGCAGCAGGTCGGCGCCACCAAAATGGATCGTCCGGAGTGGATCGCGGTGAACCCGCATGACGGCCGCGCTTACTGCACGCTGACCAACAACAGCAAGCGCGGTGAGGAAGGGATGCCGCTGAACGCCGCCAACCCGCGGCCGAACAATATCTATGGCCAGATCATTCGCTGGGACGAAGGCGGCGATGCCACCGCCGGCACCTTTGCCTGGGACATGTATGCGCTGTGTGGCAACCCGATTGCCCACCCGGAAGGCGTCAACCGCGGCACGCCGAACATCACGGCGGACAACACGTTCAACAGCCCGGACGGGCTGGGCTTCGATCGCGCCGGCCGCCTGTGGATCCTCACCGACGGCAAGTACAGCAACAAGGGGGATTACGTCGGGCAGGGCAACAACCAGATGCTGGTGGGCGATCCGGTCAGCGGCGAAATTCGCCGTTTCATGGTGGGGCCGAAGTCCTGCGAACTGACCGGCATCACCTTCACTCCGGACTACAAGACGATGTTCGTCAACGTGCAGCATCCGGGAGAAGAGGGCGATTCGCACTTCCCGAACAACAGCCCGCGCCCGCGTTCATCGGTATTGATGATCACGCGTGAAGATGGCGGGGTGATTGGGGCGTAAGGCAGTAAAGAGAACCAAGGCGGCCTGGGGCCGCCTTTATGTTTTCAGGACGCGGCCAGTTTGCCGGCGTGGTCAGGCGCTTCGCCACGGTTGGCAGGCTGCGTGAAGTAACGGCGGTCTTCCCAGCGCAGCATCGTCAGATCGCCGCCCCAGCAGCAGCCGGTGTCCAGCCCGATCACGCCTTCCGGCGTGCCCTTGCCTTCCAGCGAGGCCCAGTGACCGAAGACGATGGTGTATTCCGCATCCACCAGGCGCGGCAGCTCGAACCACGGCTTCAGCGGAGCCGGCGCGGTGCCCGGCGCATCTTTGCAGATCATGTCGAGCTGGCCGTTGGGGAAGCAGTAGCGCATGCGCGTGAGCGCATTGGTGCTGAAACGCAGGCGAGCCAGCCCGCTCAGCTCCGGCGCCCAGTTGTTCGGCATGTCGCCGTACATGGCGTCGAGAAACAGCGGGTAGCTGTCGCTGCTCAATACCGCTTCCACTTCGTGCGCGCACATTTTCGCGGTGTCGATATCCCACTGCGGGGTGATGCCGGCGTGCGCCATCACCAGCTTTTGCTCATCGTCCACCTGCAGCACCGGTTGGCGGCGCAGCCAGTTGATCAGCTCGTCGGCGTCCGGCGCTTCCAGCAGCGGGGTGATGCGATCTTTGGGTTTGTTGCGGCTGATGCCGGCGTAGACCGCCAGCAGGTGCAGATCGTGGTTGCCCAGCACCATGCGCACCGCCGGGCCGAGTGAGCGCACGAAGCGCAGCACGTCCAGCGAGGCGGGGCCGCGCGCTACCAGGTCGCCGGTCAGCCACAATTGATCGCGCTCGGGATCGAAAGCAGCCTGAGCCAGCAGCGACTTCAGTTCATCGTAACAGCCGTGAACGTCGCCGATAAGGTATGTCGACATAATTAATGGATCAGCGTTGGAATGGCTAAGCGAAACACGGGAATAGCGGTGCGGAACGGTTGACCCTGATGGTCAACCATTTCGTAATGGCCTTCCATGGTGCCCAGCGGCGTTTCCAGAATGGCGCCGCTGGTATACTGAAACTCTCCGCCGGGCGGAATGACGGGCTGTTCGCCGATCACGCCTTCGCCCTGAACTTCGGTTTGGCGGCCGTTGCTGTTGGTGATCAGCCAGTAACGGCCCAGCAGTTGCACGTCGGTCCGCCCCAGATTGCGGATGGTGATGGTATAGGCGAAGACGTAACGCTCTTCTTCAGGGATCGACTGTGATTCCACATAGATGCTCTGAACCTGAATACACACGCGGGGCGAATCAATCATGACAACAACTCCTTATTGCTGCGGCGCTGGATTGGCTGACAGCCAGTTCGCCAGCTTGCAGTACTGCGCCACAGAAATATTTTCTGCTCTGAGCGAAGGATCGACGCCCAGCTCCGTCAGCTGCTCCGGCGTGAACAGGTCGCCCAGGCTATTGCGGATGGTTTTCCGCCGCTGGTTGAACGCCTGCGTGGTGATGCGGCTCAGCATACGCACGTCACTCACCGGGTTCGGCATTACGCTGTGCGGCACCAGGCGCACCACAGCGGAATCGACCTTCGGCGGCGGCGCGAACGCGGTCGGCGGCACTTCCAGCACCGGAATGACGTTGCAGTAGTACTGCGCCATCACGGTCAAACGCCCGTAGGCCTTGCTGTTCGGGCCGGCCACCAGACGGTTGACCACCTCTTTTTGCAACATAAAGTGCATGTCGCGGATTGCCTGAGTATAGCTGAAAAGGTGGAACATCAGCGGCGTCGAAATATTGTACGGCAGGTTACCAAATACGCGCAGCGGTTGGCCAGCTTCCTCGGCCAGTTCGGCGAAATTCACCGTCATGGCGTCCTGCTGGTGGATGGTCAGCTTGTCTTTCAGCTGCGGGTGATTCTCCAGCCGGGTAGCCAGATCGCGGTCCAGCTCGATCACCGTCATGCGATCCATGCGTGCGCCGACCGGCTCGGTCAGGGCACCGAGGCCGGGGCCGATCTCGACCACCGCTTCGCCCGGCTGCGGGTGAATGGCGGAGACAATGCTATCGATGACAAACTGATCGGTTAAAAAGTTTTGTCCAAAGCGTTTGCGGGCAAAGTGCCCTTGGTGGACTCTGTTATTCATTACAATTAATTATCATTTTAATGGCGAGATTCAGGGCCGTTTGGAAACTGCCGACATCGGCGGTGCCGGTGCCGGCCAGTTCCAGAGCGGTACCGTGGTCGACCGAGGTGCGTATGAAAGGCAAACCGAGGGTGATATTCACCGCGCGGCCGAACCCTTGGTATTTTAGCACCGGCAGCCCCTGATCGTGATACATCGCCAGCACCGCATCGGCATCTTGCAGATATTTGGGCTGGAACAGGGTGTCCGCCGGCAGCGGGCCGACAAGATGGATGCCCTCAGCGCGCAGCGCGTCGAGCGCCGGGATGATGGTGTCTATCTCTTCGTGCCCCATATGGCCGCCTTCCCCGGCGTGGGGGTTCAGACCGCAAACGTAAATGTGCGGCCGGGCGATGCCAAATTTGGTTTTCAGATCGTGGTCGAGGATGCGGATGACTTCGAACAGGCTCTGTTGCGTGATGGCGCCCGGCACCGCCAGCAGCGGCAGGTGGGTGGTCGCCAGCGCCACGCGCAGCTCTTCGGTCGCAAGCATCATCACCACGCGATCGCAGCGGCTGCGATCGGCAAAGAATTCGGTATGGCCGATAAACGGCACGCCGGCGTCGTTGATCACGCCCTTGTTCACCGGGCCGGTGATCAGCGCAGCGAATTCGCCGTTCAGGCAGCCGTCGCAGGCGTGCGCCAGGGTTTCCACCACGTAGGCGCTGTTGCCGACGTTCAGCTCCCCGGCGGTGACCGGGTGAGCGAGCGGGACCGGCAGCACGGTCAGCGTGCCGGCGCGTTGCGCTTCGGCCGGTTGCTGCGGCTGGTAGTCGCGCAGCGTCAGCGGTAAGCCTAAACGCTTGGCGCGTTCAAGCAGTAGGGCCGGATCGGCGCACACCACCAGCTCAACAGGCCAATCCTGTTGCGCCAGCGCTGCCACCAAATCCGGCCCAACCCCGGCGGGTTCGCCGGGGGTAATGACGACGCGTTTATTGCTGTGCATCGCTGCCATCGAGGATCTTCACGTAAGCTTGGGCGCGCTGTTCCTGCATCCAGGTCTGCGCTTCTTCGGCGAACTTACGGTTGAACAGCATACGGTAAGCGCGATCTTTTTGCGCGGCGTCGGTCTTATCCACCTGGCGGGTATCCAGCAGCTGGATCAGGTGCCAGCCGAAGGAAGAGTGGACCGGCGCGCTGATTTCACCCTTGCTCAGCTTCAGCAATGCATCGCGGAAGGCCGGATCGTAGATGTCCGGGGAAGCCCAGCCCAGATCGCCGCCCTGCATGGCGGAACCCGGATCTTGCGACAGCTGTTTGGCTTCGTCGGCAAACTTGGCGCGGCCGCTCTTGATCGCTTCCGCAACGGATTGCAGTTTAGCGCGCGCCTGATCGTCGGTCAGCACCACCGAAGGTTTCAGCAGGATGTGACGGGCGTGCACTTCGGTGACCGACACTGACTGGCTGGCGCCGCGGATGTCGTTCACTTTCAGGATGTGGAAGCCGACGCCGGAACGGATTGGGCCGACGACGTCGCCTTTCTTGGCGCTTACCAGACGTTCCGCGAACAGGGTCGGGATCTCTTGCAGCTTGCCCCAGCCCATGTTGCCGCCTTTCAGCGCCTGAGAGTCGGCGGAGTAGGTGATCGCCAGCTTGCCGAAGTCGGCGCCGCTGTTGATCTCACCCACCAGGCGCTTGGCCAGTTCTTCGGCTTTGTCGACCTGCTGCTGAGACGGGTTCTCCGGCAGCGGGATCAGGATGTGGCTGATGTTCATTTCGGTGTCGCTGCCGTTCTGCGCGCCTACCTGTTTCGCCAGCGAGTCGACTTCCTGCGGCAGGATGGTGACGCGGCGGCGCACTTCGTTGTTACGCACTTCGGAGATCAGCATCTCTTTACGGATCTGAGAACGGTAGGTGTTGTAGTTCAACCCTTCGTACGACAGACGGCTACGCAGCTGATCGACGCTCATGCGGTTCTGCGCGGCGATATTGGCGATCGCCTTGTCCAGATCGGCGTCGGACACGGTGATGCCCATTTTCTTGGCCATCTGCAGCTGGATGTTATCCATGATCAGGCGTTCGATGATCTGATGGCGCAGCGTCTTGTCGTCCGGCAGTTGCTGACCGGCTTGTTGAGCGTTGAGCTTCACCGACTGCAACAGTCCGTTGACGTCGCTTTCGAGTACCACGCCGTTATCCACGACGGCGGCGACTTTATCCACTTCTTGGGGTGCTGCGAACGCGGCATTGGCGCAAACCACCAATCCGAGAATAAGCGTTCTCCAGTTCTTCATACATTTCCCATTATGTAATCCGCAAATGCGGGTGAAAGTTCTCGTTTTCAAAGTGTTGCAAAGCGTCAGAATGCGCGCTGATACGGCAGAATGCCGGAGCGCAGCATTTCCGCGGAGCCGAGACTATGATCGCTGCTCAGGCCGCGCAGTTCGACGTTGAACGAAACTCTGTTGTCGTAAACGCTGGTATTGTTGCTGGAGTTCCAGTCGGTAACCTTGCGCTCATAGCCCAGGGTCACTGCCCAGCAGCAGGTGTTGTACTTCAGCCCCACCAGCTGATCGGCGGATTGTTTGGCGCGGGTGTCGTAATAATACGCCCCGACCACCGCCCAACGATCGGCGATCGGCCAGCTGCCGGTGATGCCCACCTGCGAGATGCCGTCCTGGAAGGCCGGAACCTGCCTGGTGTTCAGCGCCGTCTGGATATATTCCGGCGTGGCGTAACGGTAGTTCAACTGCACCACGCGCTCGGCATCCTGGCGGTATTCCACCACGCCGTTGCCCAGCGAAACGCTGTTCAGGCGGGTGTCGTACTGCAGGCCGCCGCGCAGGCCCCAACGATCGTCAATTTTCCAATAGGTATCGCCGGCCCAGGCCACGCTGCCGGTGTCGTCGTTGTTGTCGTAACCGGTCATCCGATCACCGGTACGGGAACGGCTGAAGTAGTAGATTTGACCCACGGAAGCGTTAAAACGTTCAACCAGCGCGTCATCATAAATGCGGGTGGTCAAACCGGTGGAAACGCGGTTCTGTGAAGCGATGCGATCCAGGCCGCTGTAGGTGCGGTCGCGGAACAGGCCGGAGTAGTCGGTCTGCAGCAGCGTGGTGTCGTAGGTGTAGATGTTGCTCTGGTCGCGGTACGGCACGTACAGGTACTGCACGCGCGGCTCCAGCGTCTGGGTAGCGCCTTCGGCCCAGATCATCGGCCGTTCGAATACCAGCTTGCCGTCAACCTTGAACTGCGGCAATACGCGGTTGACCGAATCATCAAGGTCCGGTGCAGCGGCACCTTTGCGGCTCTGATAGTTGGCAGCGAAACCGTCAGGAATATCCTGCTGGTAGTGGGTCGCCATCAGCTTGGCTTCGGTGTTCAGGCTGGCCCAGCCGTTGGTGAGCGGCAGGTTGAGCGTCGGCTCCATATGCAGACGGGTGGCGTCCGGGCTGTACGGGTTGACGCTGGTGAACTTGGCCGCCTGGCCGTAAATATGGAAATCGAACGGGCCGAGGTCGTTTTTGTAGTAGTTTAGATCCAGCTGCGGCTGCACCTTATAGGTGTCAGACCGGGTACGGTCGGTGGTGTCGAAGATCTGGAACTGCTTGGAACTCAGCGTGGCGTTCCAGTTTTCGTTGGCGTAGCCGAGGCTGAATTTCTGCGTGGCGTAGCCGTCGGTGGTGGAACCGTACTTGGAGTCCAGATCGGTGAAGTATTTGTAATCGCTGACCTTGGTGTAGTCGACGTTGAAGCGCCACACCTGATCCATGACGCCGTTGTGGTTCCAGTAGAACAGCCAGCGTTTGCTGTCGTCATTGTCTTTGCCGTATTCCTTGTCGTCCGGCAGCCAGTCGAACTCCATCAGGCCGAGGCCCGGCTGCACCAGATAACGGAACTCGGTCTGCCACTGCAGGCCGCGCTTGGACATATAGTGCGGTGTGATGGTGGCGTCGTAGTTCGGCGCGATGTTCCAGTAGTACGGCAACATGAACTCGAAGCCGTTGTTGCTGCCGTACTTGGCGTTCGGGATCAGGAAGCCGGAACGGCGTTTGTCGCCGACCGGCAGCTGCAGGTACGGGCTGTAGAACACCGGCACGCCGCCGATGCGGAAGCGGGCGTTCCATATTTCCGCCACCTGTTCTTCGCGATCGTGGATCACTTCGGAACCGACCACGCTCCAGCTGTCGTCACCCGGCAGACAGGAGGTAAAGGTGCCGTTTTCCAGAATGGTGTAACGGTTGGCGCCGCGCATTTTCATCTTGTCGGCGTCGCCGCGCCCCTGACGGCCCACCATCTGGTAGTCGCCTTCATAGACGTCGGTATCTTTGGTGTTCAGGTTCGACCAGGCCTTCGGGCCTTTCAGTTTGATCTGATTGTCGCTGTAGTGCACGTCGCCGGTGGCGGTGACGGTACGCACCGGCTCCGTCTGGCCGGGTTTTTCCGTCTGGTTCAGCTCAACTTCTTTGGCGGTCAGGGTGCTGTTGCCCTGCTCGACGCGCACGTTGCCGCTGAACAGGGCGCTTTTCGGGTAGTCGGCGCGCGAGTCATCGGCATTGATGGTCACCGGTTGGCTGTTCGGATCGCCGCTGACCAAAGGCTTGTCGTAAACGGGAACGCCAAGCATGCATTGCTCGGCCAGATCAGCCAGCGCATGCTGACTGTAGAGTGCCGTCCAAATCATCGTGGCCAGCAGTGTTGGGAAACTTTTTTTCATACGCGGTTTTGGTGTTCCGTCATCAGAGGCGTCATGTCCGGCAAACGGTCAGAGACTATATTACTCATCTGCGTTGCGCTAGTGCTAAATCCAGCCGTTTACTTGCGTCGTCGTTAGGCGCAAAGATAAATGACAGGTATGATAATCCAAATTCTAGGAAAAATCGCCTGCACCCTTTCCTGAAGCGAAGGGGAGTGGGCGGCTTTCGGCATGATAATTGAGGAGTATATGCAGTATTGGGGAAAACTGCTCGGCGTCATCGTCGCCATCTGGTCTGGCGCGGGATTCTGGGGTGTAGTTCTGGGGCTGATTATCGGTCATATGATCGATACGGCGCGCAGCAACAAGCGCAGCCGGGGGTTCTTCACCGACCAGCAAACGCGGCAAACGCTGTTTTTCCGCACCACTTTTCAGGTGATGGGCCACCTGACCAAATCCAAAGGACGCGTTACCGAGGCGGATATCCAGATCGCCAGCCTGTTCATGGATCGCCTGCAGCTGCACGGCGAAGCACGCACCGCGGCGCAGCAGGCGTTCCGCGAGGGCAAACAGAGCCAGTTCCCGCTGCGTGAGACGCTGCAGCAGTTCCGCAGCATCTGTTTTGGCCGCTTCGATTTGATTCGGATGTTTCTGGAAATTCAGATTCAGGCGGCGTTCGCCGACGGCTCGCTGCACCCGAACGAACGCCAGGTGCTGTACGTCATCGCTGAAGAGCTGGGCATTTCGCGCGCGCAGTTCGACCAGTTCCTCAGCATGATGGAAGGTGGGCGCCAGTTCGGCGGCGGTCAGCAGGGCGGATATTCGCAGGGCGGCTATCAGCAGGCTCAGCGCGGCCCGACGCTCGACGACGCGTGCAAGGTGCTCGGCGTGCGCAGCAGCGACGATGCCGCCACCATCAAACGCGCCTACCGCAAACTGATGAGCGAACACCATCCGGATAAGCTGGTGGCGAAAGGCTTGCCGCCGCAGATGATGGAAATGGCCAAGCAGAAAGCGCAGGAGATTCAGGCGGCGTACGACCTGATCAAACGCGAGAAAGGTTTTAAATAAGCGATGTAAGCGGGCCCGGTATGCTGGGCCCGTTGGGTTTTAGCCTTAGAAATCCGGCTCGGCGCGAAAGTGCATCGGCGTCTGGGAGGCGGGGTGGGTGATGCGCAGCTCTTGCGCATGCAGCTGCAGCCGCGGCGCCATCGCCTTGGCCTCCGGCGGGGCGTAGAAACCGTCGCCGAGGATCGGATGCCCCAGCGCCAGCATGTGCACCCGCAGCTGGTGCGAGCGGCCGGTGATCGGCGTTAGCTTCACGCGGGTGCTGCCGTCGGCGTCGCGCGAGAGCACCAGATATTCCGTTTGCGCCGCTTTGCCGGTGTCAAAACACACTTTCTGCAGCGGCCGGTTCGGCCAATCGCAGATCAGCGGCAAGTCCACTAACCCTTCGTCATGCTCCATATGCCCCCAAACGCGGGCGATATAGGATTTCTTCGGTTCGCGTTCGCGAAACTGACGCTTCAGCTCACGCTCGGCGGCCTTGTTGAGCGCCACCACGATCACCCCGCTGGTGGCCATATCCAGCCGGTGCACCGATTCGGCGGCCGGATGATCAGCCTGAATACGGGTCATCAGGCTGTCTTTGTTTTCCGGCGCGCGGCCGGGCACCGACAGCAAGCCGCTGGGCTTGTTGACCACCATGATGTGTTCATCCTGATACAGGATGTGCAGCGGGTCCTGCGGGGGATTGTAGGGTTCCATCTTGGCTCCGCGATAAGGGCCGAACGGGGAGGCGGTTGCCTCCCCGCGTCGCGCCGGTTACTGGTGGGTGACCACCACCAGACGAATGGCGTCCAGACGCCAGCCGGCTTCATTAAGGTTGGCCAGCACCTGACGGCGGTTGAACTCCAGCGCTTCGACTTCGTCGTCGCGGATGTTCGGGTTGACCGCCTTCAGCGCTTCCAGACGCGCCAGCTCGGCGCTCAGCTTGTCGTCGGCCTCTTGCTTCGCCTGTTCGATAAGCGTGCGCGCCTGCGCTTCCACCAGGCTTTCCGCCTGCTGCAGCATGGCGTGCACGTCTTGCTGCACGGCGTTGACCAGCTTGCTGGAGGTGTGGCGATTGACCGCGTTCAGCTGGCGGTTGAAGCTTTCGAACTCGACCTGCGCCGCCAGGTTGGTGCCCTTGCGGTCCATCAGCATGCGGATCGGCGTCGGCGGCAGGAAGCGGGTCAGCTGCAGGTGCTTCGGCGCCTGGGCTTCTACCACGTAAACCAGCTCAACCAGCAGGGTGCCGACCGGCAACGCTTTGTTTTTCAACAGGGACACTGCGCAGCTGCCGGTGTCGCCGGACAGGATCAGATCCAGGCCGTTGCGGATGATCGGGTGCTCCCAGCTGACGAACTGCGCGTCTTCGCGCGACAGCGCCCGATCGCGGTCGAAGGTGACGGTGCAGCCGTCCTGCGGCAGGCCCGGGAAGTCCGGCACCAGCATATGATCGGACGGCGTCAGCACGATCAGGTTGTCGCTGCGGTCTTCCTGATTGATGCCGACGATGTCGAACAGGTTGAGCGCGAAGCCCACCAGATTGACGTCGTTATCCTGCTCGGCGATGGCGGCAGCCAGCGCCTGGGCTTTGTCGCCGCCGTTGGAGTGCATCTCCAGCAGGCGGTCGCGGCCCTGTTCCAGCTGCGCTTTCAACTGATCGTGCTGCTGGCGGCAGGCGTGGATGAATTCGTCGAAGCCTTCCTGTTCGGTCGGCGCGGCCAGATAGCCGATCAACTGCTCGTAGCAGCTGTCGTAGATGGTGCGGCCGGTCGGGCAGGTGTGTTCGAAGGCATCCAGCCCCTCGTGGAACCAGCGGCCCAGCACCGCCTGCGCGGTGTGCTCCAGGTAAGGCACCATGATTTGGATATCGTGCATCTGGCCGATACGGTCCAAACGGCCGATACGCTGCTCCAGCAGATCCGGGTTGAACGGCAGATCGAACATCACCAGCTGGCTGGCGAACTGGAAGTTGCGGCCTTCGGAGCCGATCTCGGAACACAGCAGCACTTGTGCGCCTTCCTCTTCGGAAGCGAAGTAGGCGGCGGCGCGGTCGCGCTCGATGATCGACAGCCCTTCGTGGAACACCGCGGCGCGGATCGCTTCACGCTCGCGCAGCACCTGCTCCAGCTGCAGCGCGGTGTCGGCTTTGGCGCAGATCACCAGCACTTTTTCGTTGCGGTTGGCCAGCAGGTAGTCCAGCAGCCACTCGACGCGCGGGTCGAAGTTCCACCAGGTGGCGTTTTCGCCTTCGAATTCCTGGTAGATCTGCTCTGGGTACAGCATGTCGCGCGCGCGCGCTTCGACGGACTTCTTGGCTCCCATGATGCCGGAGACTTTGATCGCGGTCTGGTACTGGGTCGGCAACGGCAGCTTGATCTGGTGCAGGTTGCGGTGCGGGAAGCCCTTCACGCCGTTACGGGTGTTGCGGAACAGCACGCGGCTGGTGCCGTGGCGATCCATCAGCATGGAAACCAGCTCCTGACGCGCCTGCTCGGCGTTGTCACCTTCGCTGTTGGCGGCTTTGAGCAGCGGTTCGATGTCCTGCTCGTCGATCAGCTCGCCCAGCAGGTTCAATTTGTCGTCGGCCAGGCGCTCACCGCTCAGCAGCAGGGTGACGGCGTCGGCCACCGGGCGGTATTTCTGCTGCTCGGCGACGAACTCGCCGTAGTCGTGGAAACGGTTCGGATCGAGCAGGCGCAGGCGCGCGAAGTGGCTCTGTTGGCCCAGCTGCTCCGGGGTGGCGGTCAGCAGCAGCACGCCGGGGATGTGCTCGGCCAGCTGTTCGATCACCTGATATTCGCGGCTCGGCGCTTCTTCGCTCCAGGCCAGGTGGTGCGCTTCGTCGACCACCAGCAGATCCCACTGGGCGTCCGCCAGCTCTTCCAGGCGCTGCTTGTTGCGGCGCACGAAGTCCAGCGAGCAGATCACCAGCTGTTCGGTTTCGAACGGGTTGCTGCTGTCGAGCTTGGCTTCGGCGTAGCGGCTGTCGTCGAACAGCGAGAAGTAGAGGTTGAAGCGGCGCATCATCTCCACCAGCCACTGGTGCTGCAGCGTTTCCGGCACCACGATCAGCACGCGCTCGGCGCGGCCCGCCAGCAGCTGCTGGTGGATGATCATGCCGGCTTCGATGGTTTTGCCGAGGCCGACTTCGTCCGCCAGCAGAACGCGCGGCGCATGGCGCTGGCCGACTTCATGGGCGATGTGCAACTGGTGCGGGATCAGGCTGGCGCGCATGCCGCGCAGGCCGGCGAACGGCAGGCGATACTGCTCGCTCTGGTATTTGCGCGCGCGGAAACGCAGCGCGAAACGGTCCATGCGGTCAATTTGGCCGGCGAACAGGCGATCCTGCGGTTTGCTGAAGGTCAGCTTGCTGTCCAGCAGGACTTCGCGCATCGCCACGCCGCTTTCCTGGGTGTCCTGGCGGGTGCCGATATAGGTCAACAGACCGTTTTCCTCTTTCACCTCTTCCACCTGCAGCTGCCACCCCTCGTGGCTGCTGACGGTATCGCCCGGGTTGAACATCACGCGGGTGATCGGCGAATCGTTTCTGGCATAGAGGCGGTTTTCACCGGTGGCGGGGAAAAGCAGGGTAATCATGCGCGCGTCCAGCGCCACGACGGTGCCCAGTCCTAATTCGCTTTCCGTGTCGCTGATCCAGCGTTGACCAAGAGTAAAAGGCATATATTGTCGGCTCGATTCTTTGTAAGTAAGTCTTGTTACCGGGCGGGAAGGGCCGCGGCACCTGTACTGAACGTCTGCTAATCCCGGTTTGTTTTAAATTTGACGGGCAATAGCCATTCACGCCATGCAGACGTCGCGAGACGGCAGGGCTAAGCGTGGTTCAGTTTTGGGAAGGGCGCTATGGTAATGGAAGGCGGCGCGTTCGTCACCTGCAAAACCGGATGATTTTTCTTAACCTGGCGCAATCTCAAAACAGCCCCATCTGCCCGGTGACCAGCGTGGTGAAGTCGTCGTGCAAGAAAGGGAGTATAGCGTCTGCCACCGGTTGCAGCTGGCGTTCGAGGTAGTGCTGATAGTCGATGGGGGAATGGCGCGTCTCCAGCGGTTCCGGCCCGGCGACGGTCATCACGTAGCTGATCCAGCCGCCGTTCTGATACTGCAGCGGCCGCCCCTGGCTGCGGTTGTAATCGTCGGCGATGCGCGCGGCGCGGGCGTGCGGCGGCACGTTGCGCTGATAGTCGTCGAGTTTCCTGCGCAGGCGTTTGCGGTACACCAGCTGATCGTCGAAGTCGCCGTTCAGGGTTTTGCCGACGTAGTCGCGCACATAGTCCTGGTAGGGTTGCCGTTTGAAGATGCGCTGATAGAGTTGCTGCTGGAACTGCTGCGCCAGCGGCGTCCAGTCGGTGCGTACCGTTTCCAGGCCTTTGTACACCATCTCTTCCTCGCCGCCGGCGCGTGCGATCAGGCCGGCGTAGCGTTTCTTGCTGCCCTGTTCGGCGCCGCGAATGGTCGGCATCAGGAAGCGCGAATAGTGGGTTTCGAACTCCAGCTCCAGCGCGTTCTCCAGCCCGAACTGCTGCTGCAGATGCTGCTGCCACCAGGCGTTGACCCGCTGCACCAGCGCCCGGCCGATCTGCGCCGCCTGCTGCTCATCATGCGGCTGTTTCAGCCACACGAAGGTGGAGTCTGTGTCGCCGTAAATCACCTGATAGCCTTCGGCTTCGATCAGTTCGCGGGTTTGGCGCATGATCTCGTGGCCGCGCAAGGTGATCGACGACGCCAGCCGCGGATCGAAGAAGCGGCAGCCGCTCGATCCCAGCACGCCGTACAGCGCGTTCATGATGATCTTCAGCGCCTGCGACAGGGGCTTGTTGTGCTGGCGCTTGGCGGCTTCGCGCCCCTGCCAGATCTGCTCGACGATCGCCGGCAGGCAGTGTTTGCTGCGCGAGAAGCGGGCGTTGCGAAAGCCGGGCACCGAATCGGCGTCGTTTGGGTGGCGCATGCCTTCCACCAACCCGACCGGATCGATCAGGAAGGTGCGGATGATCGACGGATACAGGCTTTTATAGTCCAGCACCAGCACTGAATCGTACAGGCCGGGCTGGGAGTCCATCACGAATCCGCCGGGGCTGTGTTCCTCCGGCTGTTCGCCGAGGTTGGGGGCGACAAAGCCCAGGCGGTGCATGCGCGGCATATAGAGGTGGCTGAAGGCCGCCACCGATCCGCCGCTGCGATCGGCCGCCAGCCCGGTGACGGTGGCGCGTTCCAGCAGGAAGTTGAGCAGATCGGCCTTGGCGAAGATGCGCGTCACCAGCTCGCAGTCCTTCAGGTTGTAGCGGGCCAGCGCCGGCTTGTCTTCGGCGAAGCGTCGGTCGATCTCCGCCATGCGCTGATAAGGGTTGTCGATCGCCTTGCCTTCGCCCAGCAGTGCCTGCGAAACGTATTCCAGGCTGAAGGAGGGGAAGTTCCAGGTGGCGGATTTCAGCGCTTCGATGCCGTCGATGATCAGGCGGCCGGCGGCGGCGGCGAAAAAGTGGTTCTGTTTGAAGCCGTGCTCGCGCCACTCCAGCAGGTTGCCGCCGCGCCCCAGCCGCAGCGGGATCTGGTAGCGTTCGGCGTGCTTTTGCAGCACCCGCAGATCGAACTGCACCAGGTTCCAGCCGATGATGGCGTCAGGATCGTGGCGCTCCAGCCACGCGTTCAACCGTTCCAGCAGCTGGGGGCGGCTGGCGCAGTATTCCAGATCGAAATCCAGCGGCGCATCGCCGCCGTTGGCCGGCCCCAGCATGTAGACCTGGCGCTGGCCGCAGCCTTCCAGCGCTATGGAGTAAAGTTCGCCGTGGGCGGTGGTTTCGATATCCAGCGACACCAGTCTGAGCGTCGGGCGGTAGTCCGGCGCCGGCTTCATCTGGCCATTGAGCAACGGCCCATCGCCGTTGCCCTGGCCGTTGAACCATACCGGCGCGGTGATGAAGCGTTCCATCAGGTAGCGCTCGGGCGGGCGAATGTCGGCCTCGTAGACCGTAACGCCGCCTTCCCGCAGCAGTTTTTCCAGCTTGATGAGCTGACGGTGCTGGCGGCAGTACAGCCCCAGCATCGGGCGGTGATGAAAATCCGTCAGCGCCAGCGGTTTCAGTTCGACTTGCCGTTCTTCGCGCAGCAGCTGTTCCGCGCGCGGCTTTTGTTCGGCGGGGATAAACGCCACCGAGGTTTGCGGCGGTAGACGCAACTGACGCGGGCCCGCGTCGGTCGCCAGCCAAAATTCGACCTCGGTGCCGGCGGGCGTGTCGCGCCAGTGGCGAGTGAGCAGGAAACCCTGTTGCAGTGCTGTCATAACCCCTTCGTCTTCCGCCGGGCGGCGTGCGCGACATTCAGCGAGATGTCGGTTTTGGCGCTAATATAGATAAATTATAGTATGGGTTTTTATACAGTGATTGTCCATTGCCGTGCGGCGTTGCCAAATACGCATACAATTCATCGATTGACTCGTCTGCGGCTGCACTGGAAAATCCTTCGCCCCGTTTGGCCGAATAATCCGCAGAGGTGTAATGGAAGCCTATTTACAAGATTTGATCACCCAGTCACTGGCTTTCACCCTGATGGTCGTCCTGCTGGTCGCTTTTCTCGAGTCGCTGGCGCTGGTAGGGCTGCTGCTGCCCGGCACGGTGATGATGGCCAGCATCGGCGCCCTGATCGGCAGCGGCAAGGTGGACTTCTACTACGCCTGGGCGGCGGGGATCGTCGGCTGCCTGCTCGGCGACTGGATCTCCTATTTCGTCGGCCGCGCCTTCAAAGGGCCCTTGCACCGCTGGTCATTCCTGAAGAAGAACAAAGCGCTGCTCGACAAAACCGAACACGCCTTGCACCAGCACAGCATGGCGACCGTTCTGATCGGCCGCTTCGTTGGCCCGACGCGCCCGCTGGTGCCGATGGTGGCCGGCATGCTCGATCTGCCGCCGTACAAGTTTGCCTTGCCGAACATCATCGGCTGCCTGACCTGGCCGCCGGTCTATTTTTTCCCCGGCATCCTGGCGGGCGTGGCGATCGACATTCCCGCCGGCGCCAACAGCGCGATGTTCAAGTGGCTGCTGCTCGCCGCGGCGCTCACCCTCTGGCTGGCGGTGTGGCTGAGCTGGCGCTGGTGGCGTGAGGGCAAGCGTAACGCCGATCGGCTGAGCCGCTGGCTGACGCCGCTGCGGCTGCGCGTAGTGTGCGCCGTGAGTTGGCTGGCGGCGCTGGCGGTCGGTTATCTGCTGAGCCAGCAGCCGCTGATGCCGGTGTATCGGCACCTGTTGTGGCAGGTGCTGTCCGGGCAATCATCATAATGGATAGGGGGCGTCAGCCCCCCGTTCGCCTTACTGGAAGAACGCTTCCAGCTGTTCAAATACCCGCACGTCTTCGCTGTGGCGCTTCACCTGCAGCACGTCTTCCAGCTTTTCCACCTGGCTTATCATCTGCTCCAGCCGTTGGTCGTCGGCGACCAGTAGCCAAATGCGGCTCTGCTGGCCGTCCTTCAGCGGCAGACATAGAATGCCTTCGACGTTGAATGCGCGGCGAGCGAACAGCCCGCAAACGTGCGACATGACGCCGGGATGGTTGCGCACGGCCAGCTCCAGGATCACCTGGGGTTTATCTTGTGGTTGCAGCATGGCTTATTCTCCAATCATGTCGATGTTGGCGGCGCCCGGCGGCACCATCGGGAACACTTTTTCGTTGATGTCGATCAGCGCGTGGATCAGGCAGGGGCCCGGGCGTTGGATCGCTTCGGCCAGCGCGGCCTGCGGATCTTCCGCGGCGTTCAAATCGCAGGTATCCAGCCCGAATCCGGCGGCGATCTTCAGGAAGTCGGTGCGCTTCGGATAGGCGGCGGCGAAGATGCGCTGCTGGTAGAACAGGGTTTGCTGCTGGTGCACCAGCCCCAGCGCCTGGTTGTTCATCAAAATGATTTTCACGTCCAGATCGTGTTCGACGGCGGTGGCCATTTCCTGAATGTTCATCATCAGGCTGCCGTCGCCGGAGAAGCACAGCACTTTGCGCTCGGGCTCCGCCAGCGCCGCGCCGATCGCCGCCGGCAGACCGAAGCCCATGGTGCCCAGCCCGCCCGACGTCAGCCACTGGCGCGGCCGGCTCAGCGGATAGGCCTGTGCCACCCACATCTGATGCTGGCCCACGTCGGTGGTGATAATGGCGCTGTCGTCCACGCAGCGCGCGGCGGCCAGCACCAGGCCGTAATGGCTCAGCGGATCGTCGGCGTTCGGCATGTTGAACGGGAACTCGCGCTTCAGGTCGTTGACGGTGCTCAGCCACGCGCTGCGTGGCTGCGTGTCGATCTGCGGCAGCAGCTGTTGCAGTACCTGGCCGACGTCGGCATGGATCGCCACGTTGGCCTGTTTGACCTTGCCCAGCTCGGCGCGGTCGATATCCACGTGAATGATGGCGGCGTTAGGGCAGAACTGCTCGGTTTTGCCGATTGCCCGATCGTCGAAGCGCGCGCCCAGCACGATCAGCAGATCCGCCTCCTGCAGAATGAAGTTGGTGCTGCGCGCCGCGTGCATGCCCAGCATGCCCAGCGACAGCGGGTGTTCCACCGGCATCGCCCCCAGCGCCATCAGCGTCATGGTGGTAGGCAGACCGGCGCGTTCGGCCAGTTCCAGCACCTGGCGGTGAGCGTCGGCGCAGATGATGCCGCCGCCCAGGTAGAGGATCGGGCGTTTCGCCTGGTTGATCATCGTGGCGGCCTGCGAAACCAGCGCCGGATCGAAGCTCGGTGCGGCGTCCGGTACGGCAATCGGCGGCAGCTCTTCCAGGGTGATGGTGGCGGTCTGCACGTCTTTCGGCACATCGATCCAGACCGGGCCGGGGCGGCCGGACTCGGCGATGCGGAACGCGTCGCCGATTACCTGTGGCAGTTCGCGGATATCGCGTACCAGATGGTTGTGCTTGGTGATCGGAATGGAAATGCCATAGGTGTCCACCTCCTGGAAGGCGTCGGTACCGATCATCGAGGAGGGCACCTGACCGGTGATGCACACCAGCGGAATGGAGTCGAGCTTGGCGTCGGCGATGGCGGTGACCAGGTTGGTGGCGCCCGGCCCGCTGGAGGCGATGCATACCGCCGCTTTGCCGTTGGCGCGCGCCATGCCGTGCGCCATAAAGCCCGCGCCCTGTTCGTGGCGCGCCAGCACGTGGTGTATGCGGGTGCTTTGGCTCAGCGCGTCATACAGCGGCAGCGCCGCGCCACCGGGAATGCCGGCGACGGTGGTGATGCCCTGCCGCTCCAGCAGATGAACGATCAATTGTGCGCCGGTGAAGCTGGTGCCCGGCTGAGGCGTGCCCGAAGTTGCCATGTTCCTGTCCTTTCTCAAGGCCGGTGAGCTTTTCTGGGCAGGGTGCTAAAACAAGAAACCCCGCCCGGTTTGCGCCGGCGGGGTTTGGGAATCGATGCGTTGATTCGGACCCTACGGCGCATTGCCGACGACCACCACCACACGCACGACGACCACCGCGGCTGGTAGCGCGGTAACTAGTAGGGTCGAAGTCAGCGAGGATGCGATCACAGGGAACCTTATCATCAGTAAAAAAAGTCAGGTTTTTATAAAAGCACAGGCGCAAAATTCGCACAACAGGTTTATTGGCGCAGCATAAAAAACGCGCGTCAGATCACGCTTTGCCCGAAATGCCCAGCACGCGCGCTTCGGGCGCGCTGCCGTCCAGCAGGGCCTGCGTCGGGCCGTCGTAGTAGATGCGCCCGTCGACCACCAGCAGCGTGCGCGGAGCGATGCGCGCGGCGTCGTCGAGGTTGTGCGACACCATCAGCAGCGTCAGGTTGCGCTGTTCGCACACCGTCTGCAGCAGCTGCAGCATCTCGTTGCGCAGCGCCGGATCGAGCGCTGAGAAAGGTTCGTCAAGCAACAGGATCGGCCGTTGGCGAATCAAACAGCGCGCCAGCGCGGCGCGCTGACGCTGGCCGCCGGAAAGCTGCGACGGCAGGCGCTCCAGGTGCTCCTCCAGGCCGACCTGACGGGCGATATGCGCCCGCTGTTGGCGCTGCTGTTCAGTCAAGCGCAGACCGGGGTCCAACCCCAGCCCGATGTTCTGCGCTACCGTCAGGTGCGCGAACAGGTTGTTCTCCTGAAACAGCATCGACACCGGCCGTTTGGCCGGCGGCGTGGCGGTGTGGTCTTCGCCGTTCAGCAGCAGCCGGCCGCTGGCCGCCGGCAGAAAGCCGGCGATCAAACTCAGCAGGGTGCTTTTACCGGCGCCGCTGGGGCCGAGCACCGCGACGCGCTCGCCCGGCTGGATGCGCAGATCAAAGCGCATCGGCAGGTGTTCATACAGATAGGTCAGTTTTTCAAGCGTCAGCATGGCGCCCCGGTAAGCGTTCGATCAGGGTAAACAGCAGGAAACACAACAGCAGCAACAGCAGCGCGGTCACCGCCCCGTCGTTGCTGCGGTAGGCGCCAATCTGCTGATACAGGTAAAAAGGCAGGGTACGGAAATGCTCGTTGCCAAACAAGGCGACCACGCCGAAATCGCCGAGCGACAGCACGCAGGCGAAGGCCAGTGCCTGCGCCAGCGGGCGGCGCAGCGCGCGCAGTTCGATCAGCCGCAGCCGTTGCCAGCCGTGGATATCCAGCGACAGGCACAGCGGGTTGTAACGTTCGGCGAGGTCGCGCATCGGGTTCTCCAACACCTTCAGCGCATAGGGCACCGCCATCAGCGCATTGGTGAGGATCACCAGCGCATAGGGCGACTGCGGCAGCCCGATCGTATCGCTCAGCAGCAGGAAGAAGCCGGTGGCCAGCACGATGCCCGGCATCGCCAGGATCACCATGCCGCTCAGCTCCAGCGCCTGGCCGCCGCGCAGGTGCTGCCGCAGCTTCAGCTCGCGGCTGCTCCACAGCAGCATCATGGTGAGCGCCACGCACAGCACCCCGGCGCCGAGGGCGATGCGCAGCGACGTGAACAGCGCCTGCCACAGCACCGGCTGGCGCAGCACGCTGACGACGGCCTGATTGGCGCCGTCGGCGATCACCGCCAGCAGAGGCGGCAGCAGCAGCAGCAGCGCGGCGGCGATCAGCAGAAAATCGCCGACGCGCCGCCACAGGCTGTCTTCCGGGTTGCGCCAGCGCTGGGCATGGGTATGGCCCACCGGCAGCGCCTGGCTCAGCCGCTGGCTGATCAACACCAGCCCCAGACAACAGCTTAACTGGATCAGCGCCAGCATGGCGGCGCGGCCCAGATCGTAGTCGTAACTCAGCGCCTGATAGATCGCCAGTTCGATGGTGGTGGCCTGCGGCCCGCCGCCCAGCGACAGCACGGTGGCGAAGCTGGCGAAGCAAAGCATGAAGATCAACGCGCCGCTCGGCAGGATCTGGCGGCGCAGCGCCGGCCATTCGACGAAGCGGAACTGCTGCCAGCCATTCATGCCCAGTTGGGCGGCCAGCTGGCGCTGCTCTACCGGGATATTCTCCAGCGCCTGCAGCAACAGGCGGGTGGCCAGCGGCAGGTTAAAGAACAGGTGCGCCAGCAGAATGCCCTGCAGGCCGTAGGGCGAGAAGCCATACTCGACGCCCAGCCAGCCGCACAGCGCCGCCAGCCAGCCCTGGCGCCCATAGACGCTGAGCAGGCCGAACACCGCCACCAGCACCGGCAGCACCAGCGTCATGGCGCACAGCCGCAGCAGCACCTGCCGGCCGGGGAAGCGGCGGCGATAGAGCGCGCGCGCCAGCAGAACGGCGGGCAGCACCGAAATCAGCGCCGACAGCAGCGCCTGCCAAAAGGTGAAGCGCACCACGTGCCACAGGTAGCTGTCCTGCCACAGGCCGCGCCAGTCGCTGTCCGGCGCGTGACGCCACAGCGAGCCCATCGCCAGCGCGGCGACCAGCAGGATCACGCCGGCGGCCAGCAGCCCCGGCCAGAGCCAGCGGGGGATCAGCGGCTGACGGCGGTTTGCCATGCCCGGATCCAACCGCCGCGTTGTTTGGCCACCTCTTCGGCGCTGTATTGCAACGCGGTATGCGGCACGTTCATCTGCTCAAAGCCGACGGGCAGTGGGGTGTTGATCACCGGGTACATCCAGTTGCCGGTCGGGATGGTGTTCTGGAAGGCCGGCGTCACCATGAACTGCATGAAGCGCTCCGCCAGCTCAGGCTGTTTGGCGGCCTTCAGCTTGCCCGCCACTTCCACCTGCAGGTAGTGGCCTTCGCTGAACGTGGCGGCGGCGTAGAGATCTTTTTTCTCTTCGATCAGGTGATAGGCGGGAGAGGTGGTGTAGCTGAGCACCAGATCGCCTTCCCCTTTCAGGAACAGGCCGTAGGCTTCGCTCCAGCCTTTGGTGACGGTGACGGTCTTCTTCGCCAGCTGCTGCCAGGCGGCCGGCGCCTTGTCGCCATACACTTTTTGCATCCATAGCAGCAGGCCGAGGCCCGGCGTGCTGGTGCGCGGATCTTCGTAGATCACTTTCCAGTTGCTATCGCTGCTGACCAACTCCTGCAGGCTCTTCGGCGGGTTCTTCAGTTTTTCTTTGTTGTAGACGAAGGCGAAGTACCCATAGTCGTAAGGCACGAAGGTCGCGTCCTGCCAGCCGCCCGGCACCGTCAGTTTGGCGGTGTCGACGCCGCTCGGTGCGAACAGGTCGGTTTGCTGCGCCGCCTGCAACAGGTTGTTGTCCAACCCCAGCACCACGTCGGCCGCGCTGTTCTTGCCTTCCATGCGCAGGCGGTTCAGCAGCGAGACGCCGTCTTCCAGCGCGACGAACTTCAGTTCACAGTCGCACTCGGCTTCGAAGGCTTTTTTCACCGCCGGGCCTGGGCCCCAGTCGGCGGCGAAGGAATCGTAGGTGTAAACCGTCAGCGTCGGCTTGGCGAACACCGGCGCGGCACACAGCAGCAATAAGCAGGGCAGATATGTTTTGACCACGTTGCACTCCTGAAAAATAAGGGGGCAAGGGCATCTGAGGGGGCGAGGCGGCGTCGCCGGTTCGCTGGGCTCAAATCCCTCCGCCGGTATTGACCGGATCAGGTTCGACGGGTGTGCTCTCAGCGGAAAATCGGGCTTATCACGCGGCCCGACTTACCGCACCCCGTTGAGACGGCGCTATTGTAAAGATTAACCGACCCGGGCGAAAGGCGCTTATGCCTCCGGCGGGGCAAACCAGGCGGACTTGAAGTCGAACCAGCCGAGGGTGTTCATCCGCACGCCGCGCATGCTGCGCTGGCCGTGCAGCTGCAGCCAGTGGTGGAACAGCGGATGCAGCTGGTGGTTGCTGACCAGACGCTGGCAGAACTCGGCCAGTGGCAAGCGGTTGGCGCGCCACAGCGCTGCGTCCTGCGCCAGATCTTCGTTCATGCAATGCTGCATCAGCGGTAGTTCGTACAGCGTGGCGAACAGCGAAAACTCCAGCGGCAGATAGAAGTTGGCGCTGCCGAGCCACAGATCGCTGCGCGCGTCGCCCTGGTGCCAGGTGGCATAATCCACGCTTTGCACGATCAGGCGGATGCCGTGCTGCGCTAGCAGCGGTTCGATCGCCTGGCGAATGGCGTGAAACTCCGAATGTTCATTGAAGTGGGTCATCGTCAGTTCGGTCAGGCCCGCGGGCTTGGGCTGCTGCGCCAGCGTGCGGTTGTGATGCCAGCGCGGCAGCAGGCCGTACGCCGGCGACCAATAGCGCTGATAGAGCGGCCCTGCGTGGCTCAGCAGCGAAATGGGGTTGATCAATTCGCATAGCCAACTGCGAATGGCGGGGTCGGCAGCCAGCGGTGAACGCTGATCGAACAGCAGGAAATAGCAGCCCTCTTCCAGCCGGCTTTCCAGCTCGCTGTTGCCGGTTTCATCGCCCTGCAGCTGCACGCCGGAGTGCACCAGCTCTTCGGAAAACTCCGGCAGCACCCAGATGTTCACCTCGTCGATCAGCGCCCGGTAGCCAAAATAGTCGTCGAAGGCGTGGATCTTCATCTGGCTGGGATGGTTGCGCACCATGCGGTAGGGGCCGGTGCCGACCGGATGGCGGGCGAAATCCGGCAGTTCGCGCCATTCGTGCGGCAGGATCATGGCCTGCACGCTGCCCAGCAGCCAGGGCAACCAGTGGTCGGGGCTGCGCAGCTGCACGTCGATAACGAACGGCGTCGGCGAGGTGACGCTCTCGATATGCGAGAACAGCGGTTGTGAGGTTAGGCGTGAGAGGGAAGTGATGACGTCCGCCATCTCCAGCTCGCGGCCATGATGAAAATGGATCGCCGGGCGCAGGTAAAACCGCCAGTGCAGCGGCGTCAGCGCCTGCCAATGGTGAGACAGATCGGACTCCAGTTCCCCGTTTTCCTCATTTATGCGCGTCAGGCCGTTGAAAATCTGGCGCGCCAAATGGGTCTCCGAACGCCGCAGCGCCGAGCCGGGCAGCAGGTTGTACAGCTGCCGGTAGTAGAGCACCCGCAGGATGTGTTTCCCCTGGCGGAAGCTGCGCCCCAGCTGCGACAGCAGCATTTGGCGCACCACGTTTTTGTCGCCCACCAGCTGCACCAACTGATCGATGCGGTCCTGTTCCAGCAGCTCCTCGGCCCGCTGTTGCTGCAGTGCCAGGCCGGTGTAATGGAAGGTTAACCGCGAACGCTTGCCGCGCCCCGACTCCGCCTGCCAGGTAAGCCACCCCTCCCGCTGCATGGCGCTCAATAGGGTGCGCACGTGGCGCCGCGAGCAGCTCAGCACCTCCGCCAGTGCCTGCAGCGTGGTGTCGGTGGTTTCACCGTGGCAACGCTGCCACAGACGGATGAACTGCTGCTGCAATCGGGACGTGGACATAAAAGAGGAACGCTCCTGCCTCAACTCGTCAATTTTTCTTTCCCTATATTACGCCGATAATTTTCATCAATGAAAGGGGAGGGCGTAATCATGAAAGCTTTCTTATCCAAACAGTTCTATCAGCGCTATTTCAGCGCGGTGCGCCGTCAGCACGCCGACTGGCTGAGCGTGGTGCCCGAACAGGCGCGGCTGGCGATGCTGGCGCACCTGACCCAGTGGGATATCAAAGAGATGACTGATAAGCAGTATCGCGAGCACCTGTAGGGGCCGCGGCAACCAATTTCTGAGTAATGGTGCTGTTTCACCAGCCAGTGGGGTGACCCACTGGTTTTTTTATGCGTGGTCATGGCGATGCGCTTGCATTTTTCTCGCCGTGGCCTAAGGTTCTTTCTTCTGCTTTGAGGTCAGGGAAGACGATATGCAACGCCTGAGCCGGTTGTCACTGCGCATCAACCCTATCTTTGCCGCATTCCTGCTGATCGCTTTTCTCTCCGGTATCGCCGGCGCGTTGTTGACGCCAACGCTCAGCCTGTTTTTGACCACCGAGGTCAAGGTGCGGCCGCTGTGGGTCGGGCTGTTCTATACCGCCAATGCAGTGGCCGGCATCGTGGTCAGTTTCCTGTTGGCCAAACGTTCTGACACCCGCGGCGATCGGCGCAGGCTGATCCTGTTGTGCTGCCTGATGGCGGTCGGCAACTGCCTGCTGTTCGCGTTTAACCGCGATTACCTGACGCTGATCACGGCGGGAGTATTGATGTCCGCCGTTGCCAACACCGCCATGCCGCAAATTTTCGCGTTGGCGCGGGAATACGCCGACAGCGAGGCGCGTGAAGTGGTGATGTTCAGCTCGGTGATGCGCGCCCAGCTTTCGCTGGCGTGGGTAATCGGCCCGCCGCTGTCGTTTGCGTTGGCGCTGAACTACGGCTTTACCGTAATGTTCCTGATCGCCGCCGCCACCTTCGCGGTCTGCGTGCTGTTGGTGGGATTTATGCTGCCTTCGGTGCCGCGTGCGGCGAAGAATGAGGGGTTAAAGGGGGGGACTTCTGCGCCGATTGCGCCCGCCAGCGCCTGGCGCAATCGTGACGTGCGGTTACTGTTCATCGCCTCGATGCTGATGTGGACCTGCAACACCTTATATATCATTGATATGCCGCTGTATATCACCACCGATCTCGGCCTGCCTGAAGGGTTGGCCGGGGTGCTGATGGGCACCGCCGCCGGGCTGGAGATCCCGGCGATGCTGCTGGCCGGTTATTACGTCAAACGCTTCGGCAAGCGCAACATGATGCTGTTGGCGGTGGCGGCGGGCGTACTGTTTTATCTCGGCTTGACGATGTTGGCGACCAAGCCTGCCCTGATTGCGTTGCAGCTGCTGAACGCGGTGTTTATCGGCATCGTCGCCGGTATCGGAATGCTCTATTTTCAGGATTTGATGCCGGGCCGACCGGGCGCCGCCACCACGCTGTTCACCAACAGTATCTCGACCGGGGTGATCCTGGCCGGGGTGCTGCAGGGCGCGCTGGTGGAGAACTTCGGGCATGGCTCGGTGTATTGGATGGCGGCGCTGTTGGCGCTGGCGGCGCTCTGGATGAGCGCCAAAGTGCGTGAAGTGTGAGGTCAAACGGCGGCATTCTTGATGTAAGTCATTGAGAAGGCGAAACCGGACGCCCAAGCTGAAGGCATATGGAGCGCGATCGTTGCGCCCACGCCCGTCTCGCTATTGAGATGCCGCCTTGTTGTTTAGAACAGTGGGAACGTTATGGATAAACTCACACCGCTCAAACCGCTTCCTTCCCTGTGCGCCCTCGCCGCCACGCTGATTATCTGGTTCCTCATTCCCGTGCCGGAGGGCGTTGCACCCAACGCCTGGCAGCTGCTGGCGCTGTTTATCGGCACCATCATCGCCATCATCGGCAAGGCGATGCCGATCGGCGCGGTCTCGGTGATCGCCATCGCCCTGGTGGCGGTGACCGGCGTCACCAACCCCGGCAAGCCGGGCGCCGCGCTGGATGACGCGCTCAGCGGCTTTTCTAACCAGCTGATCTGGCTGATCGGTTTTTCGATCATGATCTCCCTCAGCCTGAACAAAACCGGGCTGGGCGCGCGCATCGGCTACTATTTCATTTCGCTGTTCGGCAAAAAAACGCTGGGTATCGCCTATGCGCTGACGCTGGCGGAAACCACGCTGGCGCCGGTGACGCCGAGCAACACCGCACGCGGCGGGGGTATCATTCACCCGATCATGAAGTCGATCGCCGACAGCTTCGGTTCCAAACCCGAGCTCAATACCTCCGGCAAGATCGGTCGCTATCTGTCGCTGGTGAACTACAACATCAACCCGGTCACTTCGGCGATGTTTATCACCGCCACCGCGCCTAACCCGCTGATCGTCAGCCTGATTGCCAAAGGCACCCACGGCAGCTTCGAGCTGTCCTGGTCGATGTGGGCGGTCGCCGCGCTGGTGCCGGGGCTGTGCTCGCTGATCGTGATGCCGTTGGTCATCTATCTGCTGTATCCGCCGGAGGTGAAAAGTACTCCGGACGCGCCGCGCTTCGCGCGCGAAAAACTGCAGGCGCTGGGGCCGGTGACGCTGCCGGAGAAAATCACCCTCGGGGTGTTCGCGCTGCTGCTGGTGCTGTGGGCCGGCATCCCGGCGATGATCTTCGGCCCGGCGCTGGCGGTCAATCCCACCACCGCAGCGCTGATCGGCCTGGCGGTGTTGTTGGCTACCGGCGTACTGAGCTGGGAGGATGTGCTCAAGCATAAAGGTGCCTGGGACACCGTGGTGTGGTTCTCGGCGCTGGTGATGATGGCCAGCTTCCTCGGCAAGCTGGGGCTGATCGGTTGGCTGTCGCAAACCGTGGGCAACGGCATCGACCATATGGGCATGAGCTGGGTGGGCGGCACGATCTTGCTGACCCTCATCTATTTGTATTCTCACTATTTCTTCGCCAGCACCACCGCGCACGTGACGGCGATGTTCGCCGCCTTCTTCGCCGCCGGCATCGCGCTCGGCGCGCCGCCGGCGCTGCTGGGCCTGATCCTGGCGTTCTCTTCCTCGCTGATGATGTCGCTGACGCATTACGGCACCGGCACCGCGCCGATCATCTTCGGCTCCGGCTACGTGACGCTGGGGGAATGGTGGAAAGCGGGGCTGGTGATGAGCGTGGTTAACCTGCTGATCTGGATGCTGATCGGCGGGGCGTGGTGGAAGCTGCTGGGCTACTGGTGAGGAAAAAATTCACCCGCCGGGAGGCGGGTGAAGGGAATTAATTCAGAAACGCCGGCTGCTGCGCTTCGTAACGGGAGATGTCCGCTTCGTGCTGCAGCGTCAGGCCGATGCTGTCCAGCCCGTTGATCATGCAGTGGCGGCGGAAGCTGTCGATTTCGAACGGATAGCTTTTGCCGCCGGCGTTAACCGTCTGGTTCTCCAGATCCACCACGAACTCCGTCCCTTCGTTGGCGCCGACCAGGTTGAACAGCTCATCCACCTGCTGCTCGCTCAGCGTCACCGGCAACAGCTGGTTATTGAATGAGTTGCCGTAGAAGATATCGGCGAAGCTCGGCGCGATCACCACTTTGAACCCGTAATCGGTCAGCGCCCAGGGCGCGTGTTCGCGCGAGGAACCGCAGCCGAAGTTCTCGCGCGCCAGCAGGATGCTCGCGCCTTTATAGCGCGGTTTATTCAGCACGAACTCCGGGTTCGGCTGTTGGCCGGCGTCGTCGAGGAAGCGCCAATCGTTGAACAGGTGCTGGCCGAAGCCGGTACGGGTCACCTTCTGCAAAAACTGCTTGGGAATAATGGCGTCGGTGTCGACGTTGGCCGCATCCAAAGGCACCACTAAGCCGGTATGTTGAGTAAATTTAGCCACGTTAGCCCCTTAGTGAATATCACGGATGTCGGCGAAGTGACCGGCGACGGCGGCCGCAGCGGCCATCGCCGGGCTGACCAGGTGGGTACGCCCACCGCGGCCCTGACGCCCTTCGAAGTTACGGTTGCTGGTGGATGCGCAGCGCTCGCCCGGATTCAGGCGGTCGTTGTTCATCGCCAGGCACATCGAACAACCCGGCAAACGCCATTCGAAACCGGCTTCGATAAAGATTTTGTCCAACCCTTCGGCTTCCGCCTGGGCCTTCACCGGGCCGGATCCCGGCACCACGATGGCCTGCACGCCGCTTGCGACCTTGCGCCCTTTGGCGATCGCCGCCGCCGCGCGCAGATCTTCGATGCGTGAGTTGGTGCAGGAGCCGATGAATACTTTGTCGATCGGCACGTCGGTCAATTTGATGCCCGGTTTCAAATCCATGTAGGCCAAGGCCTTTTCCGCGGAGGCGCGCTCGACCGGATCGCTGAACGATTCCGGCGCCGGGATCGCCTGATTGACGGCGATTACCTGGCCGGGGTTGGTGCCCCAGGTGACCTGCGGCGCGATCTCTTCGGCGTGCAGCGTCACCACGGTATCGAATTGGGCGTCGGCATCGGACTTCAGCGTGCGCCAATAGGCGACCGCCTGCTCCCAGTTTTCGCCGGTTGGTGCGAACTGGCGCCCTTTCAGGTAGGCGAAGGTGGTGTCGTCCGGCGCGACCAACCCGGCCTTGGCGCCCATTTCGATTGCCATGTTGCACAGGGTCATGCGGCCTTCCATGCTCAACGCTTCGATTGCCTTGCCGCAGAATTCCACCACGTGCCCGGTGCCGCCGGCGCTGCCGGTTTTGCCGATCACCGCCAGCACGATGTCTTTGGCGGTGATGCCCTCGGCGGCGTCGCCGGTGACTTCAATCTTCATGGTCTTGGCGCGGCCCTGCTTCAGGGTCTGGGTCGCCAGCACGTGTTCCACCTCGGAGGTGCCGATGCCGAACGCCAGCGAGCCGAAAGCGCCGTGGGTGGCGGTGTGCGAGTCGCCGCAGACGATGGTCATGCCCGGCAGCGTCATGCCTTGTTCAGGCCCGATCACGTGCACGATGCCCTGGAACGGGTGGTTCAGGTCATACAGCGAAACGCCGAATTCCGCGCAGTTCTTGATCAGCTCCTGCATCTGGATGCGCGCCATTTCGCCGCTGGCGTTGATGTCTTTGGTCTGGGTCGACACGTTGTGATCCATGGTGGCGAAGGTTTTGCCTGGCTGGCGCACCTTGCGGCCCATGGCGCGCAGGCCGTCGAACGCCTGCGGCGAAGTGACTTCGTGCACCAGGTGACGGTCGATATACAGCAACGGCGTTTCGTTCGGCGCTTCGTGCACCACGTGGGCGTCGTACAGCTTCTGGTATAAGGTTTTAGCCATGTTATGCCCCCTGAGCTACAAAGCGAGCGATGATGTCGCCCATTTCATCGGTGCTGACGGCTTTACCGTCACCGGCCAGATCGGCGGTGCGGTAGCCCTGTTCCAACGCCTGGTTGATGGCGCGCTCCACGGCGTCGGCCGCTTCATCGGCGCCCAGGCTGTAACGCAGCAGCAGGGTGGCGGACAGGATCTGCGCAATCGGGTTGGCGATGCCTTTGCCTGCAATATCCGGCGCGGAACCGCCCGCCGGTTCGTACAGGCCGAAGCCTTGCTCGTTCAGGCTGGCGGACGGCAGCATGCCCATCGAGCCGGTGATCATCGCGCACTCGTCGGACAGGATGTCGCCGAACAGGTTGGAGCACAGCAGCACGTCGAACTGGGACGGATCCTTGATCAGCTGCATGGTGGCGTTGTCGATATACATGTGCGACAGCGACACGTCCGGGTAATCCTTGGCGACCTGATTGACCACCTCACGCCACAGGATGGAACTTTGCAGCACGTTGGCCTTGTCGATCGACGTCACCTTGTTACGGCGCTTGCGGGCGGATTCGAAGGCGATGCGCGCGATGCGTTCAATCTCGAAACGGTGGTACACCTCGGTATCGAAAGCGCGCTCCTGCATGCCCTGGCCTTCGCGGCCCTTCGGCTGGCCGAAGTAGATGCCGCCGGTCAGTTCGCGCACGCACAGAATGTCGAAGCCGCGGGCGGCGATGTCGGCGCGCAGCGGGCAGAAGGCTTCCAGACCTTGATACAGACGCGCCGGACGCAGGTTGCTGAACAGTTTGAAGTGCTTGCGCAGCGGCAACAGCGCGCCGCGTTCCGGCTGCTCGGCCGGCGGCAGGTGTTCCCATTTCGGGCCGCCCACCGAGCCGAACAGGATGGCGTCGGCCTGCTCGCAGCCGGCGACGGTTGCTTGAGGCAACGGGCTGCCGTGGCGATCGATGGCGATGCCGCCGACGTCGTATTCGGCGGTGGTGATGCGAATGTCAAAGCGTTGACGCACCGCGTCCAACACTTTGCGCGCCTGAGCCATTACTTCCGGGCCGATACCGTCTCCGGGCAAGACGGCAATGTGATAAGTCTTCGTCATGTTTACACCGTTTCCTGATTATTTTGATGTTTGTTTTGCTGCAGACGCTGCTTTTCTTTTTCTACCTGCTGTGAGCGCCAAATATTGTTCAACACGTGCACCATCGCCTTGGCGGAGGATTCGACGATGTCGGTCGCCAGGCCCACGCCGTGGAAGCGGCGGCCGTTGTAAGAGACCACGATATCCACCTGGCCCAGCGCGTCGCGTCCATGGCCCTTGGCGGTCAGCTGGTATTTCACCAGCTCGATCGGGTAGTCGGTGATGCGATTGATCGCCTGATAAACCGCATCGACCGGGCCGTTGCCGGTGGCGGCTTCGGCTTTCTCTTCGCCGCCGCAGATCAGTTTCACCGAGGCGGTGGCCATGATGCTACTGCCGGATTGCACGCTGAAGTAGCCCAGGCTGAAGTGCTCCGGCTCTTCCTGCTGTTTGTTGATGAAGGCCAGCGCCTCCAGGTCATAGTCGAACACCTGGCCCTTTTTGTCGGCCAGCTTCAGGAAGGCGGCGTACAGGGTATCCAGGTTGTAGTCCTGCTCCTGGTAGCCCATCTCTTCCATGCGGTGTTTCACCGCCGCGCGGCCGGAGCGGGAGGTCAGGTTCAACTGCACGTCCTTCAGGCCGATCGACTGCGGGGTCATGATTTCGTAGTTTTCGCGGTTCTTCAGCACGCCGTCCTGGTGAATGCCGGAGGAGTGGGCGAAGGCGTTGGAGCCGACGATTGCCTTGTTGGCCGGGATCGGCATGTTGCACAGTTGGCTGACGATCTGGCTGGTGCGGAAGATTTCCTGATGATTGATGTTGGTGTGCACGTTCATGATGTCCTGGCGCACCTTAATCGCCATGATCACCTCTTCCAGCGAACAGTTGCCGGCGCGCTCACCGATGCCGTTCAGGGTGCCTTCCACCTGACGGGCGCCGGCCTGTACCGCGGCGATGGAGTTGCCGACCGCCATGCCCAAATCGTCGTGGCAGTGCACGGAGATGATGGCTTTGTCGATGTTCGGCACGCGGTCATACAAGGTGGTGATGATGCCGCCGAACTGGTTCGGCGTGGTGTAGCCGACGGTGTCCGGAATATTGATGGTGGTGGCGCCGGCGTTGATAGCGGCCTCGACCACGCGGCACAGATTGTCGATCGGCGTACGGCCGGCGTCTTCACAGGAGAACTCTACGTCGTCGGTGTAGTTGCGGGCACGTTTGACCGAGCGCACCGCCATCTCCAACACTTCGTCGAACGAGCGCTTCAGCTTCGATTCAATGTGCAGGGTCGAGGTAGCCAGGAACACGTGGATGCGGAACGCTTCGGCGACGCGCAGCGCTTCGGCGGCCACGTCGATGTCTTTGTCCACGCAGCGGGCCAGGCCGCAGACGCGGCTGTTCTTGATCTGGCGCGCGATGGTTTGCACCGACTCGAAGTCGCCGGGCGAAGAGACCGGGAAACCGACTTCCATCACGTCTACGCCCATTCTCTCCAGCGCCAGCGCAATCTGAATCTTCTCTTTTACACTCAGGCTGGCCTGTAATGCCTGTTCGCCATCACGCAGCGTGGTATCGAAAATAATGACTTGTTGGCTCATCGGTGCATTCCTTATCGTGTTGATTTCACGCTAAGCGGGCAAAAAAAAACCCGCGCAGTAGCGCGGGTTTCTTATGGGTGATCGGCTGAGTCAGCTCCGAACTTCGTCCACAGGCATACCGCGCAAACAAGATGCGTTGAGTAGTAGGCCTAGTAGACGGTGAGTACGGATCATAAGGGGTCAGCTTCTCTTAAATTGGGTGTCTGCCTAATTTGATACGTGATTGGCCTGGCGATGTCAACACCTGATTGAATGCGGGGACAATGCATCGGCTAATTGGCTAAACAGAGGATCATTCGGCATAAAAGCGTCATCTTAGAGAAAAAACGGGGAGCTGTTTGCGTGCTGCTTAGCATAAACGAATCGAATATAGACTGCGCTAATTGCTTCTGGATTTCGTTGGGTTAAGATTTGTGGTGAAAAAAATAAGAGAAGGTGATCTCGGAGGGGGGTAAAATAACATTTCAAATACAAATGTTTTAAATTGAATTCATATGATTAATTTATTGTTTTAGTCATAATATAACAAAATAATGCGTTTTTACACAAAGTGAGCGGTGTTTTTAGATGGTTTGATTGCTTGTGATGTGTTTTTATAGTTTGTCTCATACAGTGCGGTTACGTTGTTTAATTGTATTAATCATTTTTACTACCTAATTATTAGTACCACCCAGGTGGTATTCTTCCCGTTGACGGGAGAAACTGCTGACATGTATCCCATATACGACTTATATCGTGACGATAACACGAGGTTTTTTATCGGCTGATGGCGGTAATGGCAGAGTGAGTCGTGCAAAGATAAGACAATGCGGTGTTTCATTGTTTGTCGAGCATAAGGATTAGATTTTCTACACAGGATTTAGTGGAGTGAAATATGGCTGAATATGATTCAGAAATCGCCACGGTCAAAGAGCCGGCGGACATTCATTTGCGCAGCGTCGATCTTAATTTGCTGACGGTGTTTGACGCCGTGATGCAAATGCAAAATATTACGCGAGCCGCTAATTCGTTAGGGATGTCACAGCCCGCGGTGAGCAACGCGGTCGCGCGCTTGAAGGTGATGTTCAACGACGAACTGTTCGTGCGCTGCGGGCGTGGGATCCAGCCCACCATGCGGGCCAGGCAGCTTTTTGGGCCGGTGCGGCAAGCGCTGCAGCTGGTGCAAAATGAGTTGCCGGGCGCCGAGTTTGAACCGCTGACCAGCACGCGAACGTTCTCGCTGTCGTTGTGCAGCCCGCTTGATTTGCGTCTGGGTGCCGGGATAATCAATCACGTCAAACAGATTTCGCCGCAGCTTAACCTGCAAATAAAGTCATATATCAACAATAATATTGAGCATCAATTGCGTTATCAGGACGTCGAGTTTGTCATCGGCTACAGCCGTTTCGAATCGACGGAGTTTCGCAGCCTGGCGATGTTCGACGACGAATTAGTGCTGGCGGTTGCGCAGACGCATCCGAGAATGGGTGAGGAGGTGACACCGGAGCACATGCTGGCCGAGCAGCATGCCGCGGTTTCCCTGGAAAGCTTTGGATCGTTCAGTAAACCTTTTTATTTAGAAGAACCGATGCTGCGCGCCGTGACGCAACAGTGCACGGATCTCTACAGCGTGTTGAATATGGTATCGCAAACGGACATGGTGGCGATTGCACCCGCCTGGTTGGTGCGACAGCAGACGGAGACGTTGAAAATAAAAGCGGTGCCTTTATGCAGCAGCGATAATAAAGCTACCTGTTACCTCTCCTGGCATGAGTCCACCGAGCGGGATAAGGGGCACCAGTGGATGAAATCCGTCCTGATTGAAGCAGGCAATCCAATGTAAAGCGATAAATAACGAGGTTATATAAAGATAATATCCAACTGAGCGTTTTTCCTCATAATAAAAACTAAGAACTATCTGCGTTTTTATTAAGATGTTTCTTGGTTTTGCGGCGATATAATAACTTATTTTCAACGTGAGCGTGTTCGTTTACCAAAAATAATTAATATGAATTAATATTCTGATTTTTACTTTCCAGATGGAATTTTAAACTAACCCGATGCGGCGGCCCGGAGGGGCCGCGTTTTATTGCCATCAGCAAACCTTTTCCTCCCCGTTTTGTCCAACCAATGAAAGTGCGGAAGTCGGACTGAGTTTTGGCTCACACTTCTACGCTGAAATCGCTTTTCCCCCTGCCTGAGACTAGGTAGACTGCGCAGAAAAAAGTAAACACGTGTAAGCTGAGATGGGGGCCGTAAGGCGTCGCTCCGGCTTAACTGTTTGATTCATTTCAGGCTTAGAGCACTATGATCACTAATCTGCTGCAATACCATTTGATCCATCGTATACAGCATCAAATCATCCACCGAGCCGATCGCACAGCTTTTCGCCAATGGTCGCCCAACGGCGAGTTGCAGCTGACCTGGGGAGAGGCCGCCACTCGTATTGATCGCATTGCCGCCGGGTTACTGGGGCTGGGCGTCGAAGTGCAAGAACGCATCGGTATTTTCGCCAATAACACGATGGCCTGGGCGTTGACCGATCTCGCTATCCTTCACCTGCGCGGCATCAGCGTTCCGCTCTATTCCACCAACACGCCGGCACAGGCGGCGTTCGTCACCAACGACGCCGACATCCGTATACTGTTCGTCGGCGAGCAGGCGCAGCTTGACGCCGCCATCGCGCTGCGCGGCGTCTGCCCGCAGCTGCGTCATATTGTCGTCTTCGACGAGGGGGCCGATCTGCGCGGCTGCGAGATCGCACAGCACCTGAGCACCTTCGAGCGCGCTGCCGATCCGGCGGCTTTTGCCGCTCAACGCCAGCAGCGTATTGAAGAGTGCGACCTGCAGGATCTCTTCACCCTGATCTATACCTCGGGCACTACCGGCGAGCCGAAAGGGGTGATGCTGGACTACCGCAACCTGGCGGCGCAGCTCTACCTGCATGATGAACGACTGACGGTCGGCGAAGAAGATGTGTCGCTCAGCTTCCTGCCGCTGTCGCACGTTTTTGAGCGGGCCTGGAGCTTCTTTGTGATGCATTCCGGCGCGCAGAACGTTTTCCTGCCGAACACCGACTGGGTGCGGGAAGCGATGGGGCAAGTGCGCCCGACGTTAATGTGCGCGGTGCCGCGTTTCTACGAGAAGATTTTTAGCGCGGTGCATGAAAAGGTGGCGCGCGCCCCTTGGCTGCGCCGTGCGTTGTTCCACTGGGCGATCGTCTGCGGCGAGCGAAAATTCCTGCAGGAGCGCGCCGGCAAACCGTTGGGCAAAGTGTTCGACTTCACCCACCGCTGGGCCGATAAGCTGGTGTTGAGCAAGCTGCGCGGTATCCTCGGCGGCCGGGTGCGCTTTTTGCCGGCGGCGGGTGCCAAGCTGGACGACAATGTGATCCTGTTCTTCCAGGCGATGGGCGTCAACATCAAGTACGGTTATGGCATGACCGAAACCTGTGCGACCGTCTCCTGCTGGGAAGAGGGGCATTTCCGCTTCGGATCTATCGGCAAACCGCTGCCGGAGGTCGAGGTGCGCATTGGCGAGGAAAATGAAATCCAGGTGCGCGGGCCAATCGTGATGCGCGGCTATTTCAACAAACCATTGGAAACCGCCGCGACCTTTACCGAGGACGGCTGGCTGAAAACCGGCGATGCCGGGGCGATCGATGAAGAGGGCAACCTGTTCATCACCGAACGCCTGAAGGATTTGATGAAAACCTCCGGCGGCAAATATATCGCGCCGCAGATGCTGGAAGGCACGCTGGCGCAGGATCGCTTTATCGAGCAGGTGGCGATCATCGCCGATGCGCGTAAATTCGTTTCCGCGCTGATCGTGCCGTGCTTTGAGTCGCTGGAGGAGTACGCGAAGTCAGTGAACCTGAAATACCAGGATCGCCTGGATCTGCTGCGCAACGGCGAAATCCTCGAGATGTTCGAAAAGCGCCTGCGCGAGATGCAAAAGGAGCTGGCGCGCTTCGAACAGGTGAAGAAGTTCACGCTGCTGCCGGCGGCCTTTTCGATGGAGCTGGGGGAGTTGACACCAACGCTGAAGCTTCGCCGTAAAGTGATCCTGCAGCGCTATCAGCGTGAAATCGACTCGATGTACCAGGAACAGGCCTGACGCCGCCGCCGGGCCATGTGCCCGGCCAAAAAAACGGCATATCCTTCACCTGATTTAGTTCTGTAATTTCCCCCCTGTTCGAAACAATGCCTAGCCTGAAAACCCCGAGGCTAGCGCATTGTTTTTATAAAGCCGCGATCTCCAGCCGCTTGGCAATAACCCCGTTACCGTTAAGCCATTTTGCCGTTTGCCTGCCCCATATTCTGACGTTATGTTAATTCGATAGCGGCAACCCATAAAAACTTTGGGGCATTGCCCCGCAGCAGGCGCTACGTTCCGGCGCCAGAGAAGAATAAGCAAGCCTGGAGGCAAACCCATGGAGATGTTGTCAGGAGCCGAGATGGTCGTCCGATCGTTGATCGATCAGGGCGTTAAGCATGTATTCGGCTACCCCGGCGGGGCGGTGCTCGATATCTACGACGCCCTGCATACGGTAGGAGGGATCGATCATATTCTGGTGCGCCACGAGCAGGGGGCGGTGCACATGGCCGACGGCTACGCGCGCGCCACCGGTGAAGTTGGCGTGGTGCTGGTGACCTCCGGCCCCGGCGCCACCAACGCCATTACCGGCATCGCCACCGCCTACATGGACTCGATCCCGATGGTGGTGCTGTCGGGGCAGGTGCCCAGCTCGCTGATCGGCTACGACGCCTTCCAGGAGTGCGATATGGTGGGGATTTCGCGCCCGGTGGTGAAACACAGCTTCCTGGTGAAACGCACCGAAGACATCCCGGCAGTGTTGAAGAAGGCGTTCTACCTGGCTTCCAGCGGTCGCCCCGGTCCGGTGGTGATCGATTTGCCGAAAGATATCGTCGGCCCGGCGGTGCGGATGCCTTATGCCTACCCGCAGGACGTGAGTATGCGTTCTTATAACCCGACGGTGCAGGGCCACCGCGGACAGATAAAACGCGCGTTGCAAACCATTCTGGCGGCCAAAAAGCCGGTGATGTACGTCGGCGGCGGCGCGATCAACGCCGGCTGTGAAGCCGAACTGTTGGCGTTGGCGGAGCAACTGAACCTGCCTGTGACCAGCAGCCTGATGGGATTGGGGGCTTTCCCCGGCACCCATCGCCAGAGCGTCGGCATGCTCGGCATGCACGGCACCTATGAAGCCAACAAAACCATGCACCATGCCGATGTGATCTTCGCCGTCGGCGTGCGTTTCGACGATCGCACCACCAATAACCTCGCTAAATACTGCCCGGATGCCACCGTGCTGCACATCGATATCGATCCGACCTCGATTTCCAAAACGGTGGATGCCGATATACCGATCGTCGGCGATGCCAAACAGGTGCTGGTGCAGATGCTGGAGCTGCTGGCGCAGGACGAGAAAGCGCAGGATCACGATGCGCTGCGCGATTGGTGGCAGTCTATCGAGCAGTGGCGTGCCCGCGACTGCCTGGGTTACGACAAGCACAGCGGCACCATCAAACCGCAGGCGGTGATCGAAACCCTGCATCGCCTGACCAAAGGCGACGCCTATGTCACCTCGGACGTGGGCCAGCACCAGATGTTCGCCGCGCTCTATTATCCATTCGACAAACCGCGCCGTTGGATCAACTCCGGCGGCCTCGGCACCATGGGCTTCGGTTTGCCGGCGGCATTGGGCGTCAAGCTGGCGCTGCCGGAGGAAACCGTGGTGTGCGTGACCGGCGACGGCAGCATTCAGATGAATATTCAGGAGCTGTCCACCGCGCTGCAATATAACCTGCCGGTAGTGGTGGTGAACCTCAACAACCGCTATCTGGGCATGGTGAAGCAGTGGCAGGACATGATTTATTCCGGCCGCCACTCGCAGTCCTACATGGACTCTCTGCCGGACTTCGTCAAGCTGGCCGAAGCTTACGGCCATGTCGGCATCGCCATCCGCACGCCAGACGAGCTGGAAAGCAAGCTGTCGCAGGCGCTGGCGGAAAAAGAGCGGCTGGTGTTCGTCGATGTGACCGTCGATGAAACCGAACATGTTTACCCGATGCAGATCCGTGGCGGAAGCATGGACGAAATGTGGCTTAGCAAAACGGAGAGGACCTGATCATGCGCCGTATTTTATCTGTCTTACTGGAAAACGAATCCGGCGCCTTATCGCGCGTGGTTGGGCTGTTCTCCCAGCGCGGTTACAACATCGAGAGCCTGACGGTGGCGCCGACCGACGATCCGACGCTGTCGCGCATGACTATCCAGACCGTCGGCGACGAGAAAGTGCTGGAGCAGATTGAGAAACAGCTGCACAAGCTGGTGGACGTGCTGCGCGTCAGCGAGCTGGTGCAGGGCGCCCACGTTGAGCGCGAGATCATGCTGGTGAAACTGCAGGCCAGCGGCTACGGCCGTGAAGAGGTGAAGCGCTGCGCCGACATTTTCCGCGGCCAGATCGTCGATGTGACGGCGACGCTGTACACGGTACAGCTGGCCGGCACCAGCGACAAGCTCGACGCCTTCCTGAGCGCGGTGCGTGAAGTGGCGGAGATCGTGGAAGTGGCCCGTTCCGGCGTGGTTGGCGTGTCGCGCGGCGACAAAATCATGCGCTGAGCGCGGTCTGGCGGCGAATAATCGGGGGCGCGGCGTGGCTGCGCCCTTTGTTTTTCGGTATTTTTTGCCCGATTGCTGGCACCTTTCGGCAAAAGCGGTTGCTAGGCAGTGTTTTCTGCTGTTAGATCGCAGAGGCTGGATTGAATAACCGCACGGGATGTCATGGTTAATCCGAGCACAGCCTTCACTTCTATTTTCAGCGTCATTAAGGGGTTAATGTGAAACTGGATGAAATCGCGCGTCTCGCGGGCGTTTCGCGCACGACGGCCAGTTACGTCATCAACGGCAAGGCGAAGCAGTATCGTGTCAGCGATAAAACCGTCGAGAAAGTGATGGCCGTGGTCAGGGAGCATAACTATCACCCGAATGCCGTCGCGGCGGGGCTGCGCGCCGGGCGTACCCGTTCTATCGGTCTGGTGATCCCGGATCTGGAAAATACCAGCTATACCCGCATCGCCAACTACCTGGAACGCCAGGCGCGCCAGCGTGGTTACCAATTGCTGATCGCCTGTTCCGAAGATCAGCCGGACAACGAAATGCGCTGTATCGAGCACCTGCTGCAGCGCCAGGTGGACGCCATCATCGTCTCCACCGCCTTGCCGCCGGAGCATCCTTTCTATCAACGCTGGGCCAACGATCCGCTGCCGATCATCGCGCTGGACCGCGCGCTGGATCGCGAGCATTTCATCAGCGTCGTCGGGGCCGATCAGGAAGATGCCTTTGCGCTGGCGCAGGAGCTGCGCACCTTCCCGGCTGAATCGGTGCTGTACCTGGGCGCTTTGCCAGAGCTTTCGGTGAGCTTCCTGCGTGAGCAGGGTTTCCGCCAGGCCTGGCAAGAGGATCCTCGCCACGTCGATTACCTGTATGCCAACAGCTATGAACGTGAAGCCGCCGGCGCGCTGTTTGCCGAATGGCTGAAAACGCACCCGATGCCGCAGGCGCTGTTCACCACCTCGTTCTCGCTGTTGCAGGGTGTGATGGACGTGACGCTGAAGCAACGCGGCCGTTTGCCGACCGATCTGGCAATTGCCACCTTCGGCGACCATGAACTGTTGGATTTCCTCGAATGCCCGGTGCTTGCGGTGGCGCAGCGCCATCGCGACGTGGCCGAGCGCGTGCTGGAGCTGGTGTTGGCGAGCCTGGACGAACCGCGAAAACCCAAGCCGGGACTGACGCGTATTCGCCGCAATCTGTTCCGCCGCGGCAGCCTGAGCCGCAAATAGTTTGCTTCACGAGAGCCCGCCTTGTCGGGCTCCGGGTTTAGACGTAGCCCGCCACCCGGAACAGCCGCCGGCAATATTCCAGGAAATAGCCATACACCACGCCCATCGCCATGGAGACCAGCGCATTGCTGGTGACCGCCGCCAGCATTTGTTGGCCGTCGGCGCCCACGCTCCATAGAATGGCGGCATAAACCGGCGATTGGAAGCTGACGTAGGCCAGCAGGTCGGCGAGGTTGCGCAGCACGAACTGGCCGCGCGGGCAGCGGCGCGCCGTGCGGATAAACAGATCGCGATAGCGGCCGTAAGGCCAGGCGATCAGGATGTTGACCGGGATCGACAGCAGGCGCGAAGAGAGGGATTGCTGGAAGCTCATGCCGGAGATCAACACTTCTATCGCCATGCCGGCGATAAAGCAGTACACCACCAGTGCGAACGTATCGGCAGCGGCGCTACGCCAGTGAGCGGCGGGCGAAAGCATGTATCATCCCCCCTTGGTTATAATTCTGTTAAATTATTAATTGCTGGGTGTTAATTCTGGTTTTTTGCCTTTCGCATAGTGTACTAATCTACATTGTAATTTTTAACTAGATTTATATTTTTATTTTTGACATTTGTTCGGTTTTTGTCCCGCAGAACCGGGGGAGAGGAGAGTGGGGAGAGATTAAAATCGGTAATTTAAAATAAATTCATTAAAAACATATGGTTGCGATTTTTGGCGTCGAGTGGGGATTTTTTCCGGCAAAAATTGTGGAAATAAAGGTGTAAGAAAATGAAACCATAATTGTAAACAGGTATTTTGGGAATAATCTTACCAAATTGATTTAAATCGAAATTACTTCTGCTCGTAATATCCGAACCATTTATTTTTATCGCGGCCGCATCACGGCCGTGCAAATTGAAGTAAAATAGCGCCCGGTTTTACGGTGAATAACGATTGAGCGTTATTAACTCAAGGAGTTATGGCCTTATTCCGCGATCGGTTCGCCCAACGCCGAGCCTTGGCGGGCGCGGCTCGCCAGCGGTTACCGCACTGAGATTGCCGAACTGAAAAATGAGACATGGCTTGCAGAAGGAAGTAATGAGTTAATTAATCGCCAGTTCGTCAGGTTTTTAATCAGATTCTTTCCGCTTAGAAAATTCTCTCCGTTTATCATGGTGTTAATTTTTAATCGTCGAATAATCAGAGTTTCTTTCGCGAGTCAGCTCCCAAAATGACCAGAGAAATATTGCCAAAGCGCTGGCGCTCTGGCTTGACAAGGTTTTCATACCCTCCGTAAACTCCATTGTGTGGGAATTTGTGGGGTAAAGTGGTGAAAACGGTCACTAAGGGGTAGCTCAGGAATGTTCCGTGGAGCGACGATGGTCAACCTCGACAGCAAAGGGCGGCTCGCCGTACCTACCCGATATCGGGAATTGCTCAACGAGGAATCGCAAGGCCAAATGGTCTGTACCATTGACCTCCATCAGCCCTGCCTGCTGCTTTATCCTTTGCCCGAATGGGAAATTATTGAACAAAAATTATCACGTCTGTCGAGCATGAATCCCGCCGAGCGCCGCGTTCAGCGCCTGCTGCTGGGGCATGCCAGTGAGTGTCAGATGGATAGTGCCGGTCGTTTGCTGTTAGCCAGTACGCTGCGGCAACACGCCGGGCTCACGAAAGAAGTGATGCTGGTCGGTCAGTTCAACAAGTTTGAACTGTGGGATGAACAGACCTGGTATCAACAAGTCAAGGATGATATTGACGCTGAACAGTCGACTCAGGAACCGTTGTCTGAGCGGCTACAGGACTTGTCGCTATAAGCATGTTGGAAAACTATAAACACACCACCGTCCTGCTGGACGAAGCCGTCAACGGCCTCAACATCCGCAGCAACGGCATATATATCGACGGTACTTTTGGTCGCGGTGGCCATTCTCGTCTGATTCTGTCCCAACTGGGGCCGGAAGGGCGCTTGCTGGCGATTGACCGTGACCCTCAGGCGATTGCAGCCGCCAAATCTATTGAAGATCCTCGTTTTACCATCGTACACGGCCCATTCTCCGAGTTGTCGCACTACGTGCGGGAACGTGAATTGGTAGGCAAGATCGACGGCGTTCTGCTCGATTTGGGCGTTTCTTCGCCGCAGCTTGACGACGCAGAGCGCGGGTTCTCCTTTATGCGCGACGGGCCGCTGGACATGCGCATGGATCCTTCCACCGGCCTGTCCGCCGCAGAGTGGCTGATGAAGGCCGAAGCGGACGACATCGCCTGGGTGCTGAAAACCTTTGGCGAAGAGCGTTTCGCCAAGCGCATCGCGCGCGCCATCGTGGAAAGAAACCGCGTGGAGCCGATGACGCGCACCAAAGAGTTGGCGGATCTGATTGCCGAGGCCAGCCCGTTCCGTGAAAAGCACAAGCATCCGGCGACGCGCAGCTTCCAGGCGATTCGCATCTATATCAACAGCGAGCTGGAAGAGATCGAGCGTGCGCTCGACGGCGCGCTGGAAGTGCTGGCCCCACAGGGCCGTTTGTCGATCATCAGCTTCCACTCGCTGGAAGATCGCATCGTCAAACGCTTTATGCGTCACCATAGCCGCGGCGCCCAGGTGCCGGCGGGCATTCCGTTGACCGAGGAACAGCTGCGCAGCATGGGCGGCCGGACGCTGAAAGCGCTGGGCAAAATGATGCCATCGGAAGCGGAAGTGGCGGACAACCCGCGTGCGCGCAGCTCGGTGCTGCGTATTGCTGAGAGGATGCCCGCGTGATCGGCAACGAACGTCACGGTTTGGTCGGGGTCATTGGCGGCGACCTGCTGCGCAACGCCAAGATCCCCATGATTTTACTGATTGCGTCACTGGTCTCCGCGATTTTCGTGGTGACCACCGCGCACCGCACCCGCCTGCTGACCGCCGAGCGCGAGCAGCTGGTTCTGGAGCGAGATGCGCTGGATATCGAGTGGCGCAACCTGATTTTAGAAGAGAACGCCCTCGGCGATCACAGCCGGGTTGAACGTATCGCAACAGAAAAACTGCAGATGCAACACGTTGATCCATCGCAGGAAAATATCATCGTTAAACAATGAATGGTTTAACCGGAATAATGACACGGAGTAGAAAGGAAACGCATGAAAGCAGCGCGCCCCGGTAAGTTGAGACGCCAGGAAGATCAGGCCAGCTTTGTCAGCTGGCGTTTTGCGTTGCTGTGCGGCTGTATTTTGCTGGCGATGGTCGGTTTGATGCTGCGCGTCGCGTATTTGCAGGTCATCAACCCCGATCGTCTGGTGAAAGAAGGCGACATGCGTTCGCTGCGCGTACAGGAAGTGCCGACCGCGCGCGGCATGATCAGCGATCGCGCCGGCCGTCCGTTGGCGGTCAGCGTGCCGGTCAATGCGGTGTGGGCGGATCCGAAAGAGCTGAACGAGCGCGGCGGCATCACGCTGGACAGCCGTTGGAAAGCGCTTTCCGATGCGCTGAACATCCCGCTGGACCAACTCTCCAACCGCATCAACGCCAACCCGAAAGGGCGCTTCGTTTATCTGGCGCGCCAGGTGAACCCGGCGATCGGCGACTACATCCACAAGCTCAAGCTGCCGGGGATCTACCTGCGGCAGGAGTCGCGCCGTTACTATCCGGCGGGGCAGGTGACGTCGCACATCATCGGCGTGACCAACATCGACGGACAAGGCATCGAAGGCGTAGAGAAGAGCTTCGACCGCTGGCTGACCGGGCAACCGGGCGAGAGAACGGTGCGTAAGGACCGCTTCGGCCGGGTGATCGAAGATATCTCCTCCGTCGATAGCCAGGCCGCGCACAACCTGGTGCTGAGCGTCGATGAACGTCTGCAGGCGCTGGTGTATCGCGAGCTGAACAACGCGGTGGCGTTCAACAAGGCCGAGTCGGGCACCGCGGTGCTGATCGACGTGAACACCGGCGAAGTGCTGGCGATGGCCAACAGCCCGTCCTACAACCCGAACAACATGGCCGGTACGCCGAAAGAGACCATGCGTAACCGTGCTATCACCGATATTTTTGAACCCGGTTCAACCGTGAAGCCGATGGTGGTGATGACCGCGCTGCAAAACGGCGTGGTGAGAGAAAACAGCGTGCTGAACACCATCCCGTACCGCATTCAGGGCCATGAGATCAAAGACGTGGCGCGGTACTCGGAGCTGTCATTGACCGGGATCTTGCAGAAGTCGAGTAACGTCGGTGTTTCAAAGCTGGCGTTAGCGATGCCGTCCTCAGCGTTAGTAGATACTTACTCTCGTTTTGGGCTGGGAAAAGCGACCAATTTGGGGCTGGTCGGAGAAAGCAGTGGCATATACCCAAAAAAACAACGGTGGTCTGACATAGAGAGGGCCACCTTCTCTTTCGGCTACGGGCTGATGGTAACTCCGTTACAGTTGGCGCGAGTCTATGCAACGATCGGCAGCCTGGGCGTGTATCGCCCATTGTCGATCACCAAGGTTGACCCTCCGGTCGCCGGCGAACGCGTTTTCCCTGAACCTCTGGTGCGCACCGTGGTGCACATGATGGAAAGCGTGGCCTTGCCGGGCGGCGGCGGCGTGAAAGCCGCCATCAAGGGATACCGTATCGCCATCAAAACCGGTACCGCGAAAAAAGTGGGCCCGGACGGCAAATACGTCAACCGATACATCGCTTATACCGCCGGCGTCGCGCCGGCAAGTAACCCCCGTTTTGCCCTGGTGGTCGTCATCAACGACCCGCAGGGTGGGAAATACTATGGTGGCGCAATCTCCGCGCCGGTGTTCGGTGCCATCATGGGCGGCGTATTGCGCACCATGAACGTCGAGCCTGACGCGTTGCCTACCGGTGACAAAAGCGAATTAGTGATTAACAAGAAAGAGGGTTCAGGTGGCAGATCGTAATTTGCGCGACTTACTCGCCCCGTGGGTGCCGACAGCACCCGGGCGCGCGCTGCGGGAAATGACATTAGACAGCCGTGTGGCGGCTGCCGGGGATCTGTTTGTCGCCGTTGTCGGCCATCAAACGGATGGACGCCGCTATATTCCGCAGGCCATCGCGCAGGGCGTTGCCGCCGTGATCGCCGAAGCTGACGGTCAGGCCGAAGACGGCGCCATCGTTGAAATGCACGGCGTGCCGGTGATCTACCTGAGCCAACTGAACCAGCGCCTTTCCGCGCTGGCCGGGCGTTTTTACCACCAGCCGGGCGAGCGTCTGCGTCTGGTCGGCGTGACCGGCACCAACGGCAAAACCACCACCACCCAACTGCTGGCGCAGTGGAGCCAACTGCTGGGCGAAACCAGCGCGGTGATGGGCACCGTCGGCAACGGCCTGCTGGGCCAGGTGTGCCCGACCGAGAATACCACCGGTTCTGCGGTGGATGTTCAACACGTATTAAACGATTTGGCGGAACAGGGCGCGACCTTTGCCGCCATGGAAGTCTCTTCCCACGGTCTGGTGCAACACCGGGTGGCGGCGCTGCCGTTTGCCGCGGCGGTCTTCACCAACCTGAGCCGCGATCACCTGGATTACCACGGTGACATGGCCAATTACGAGGCGGCCAAATGGTCGCTGTTCGCTGCCCACAGCGTGGGGCAGGCAATCATCAACGCAGACGATGAAGTCGGTCTGCGCTGGCTGAGCAAGCTGCCGGATGCGGTGGCGGTGACGATGCAGGGCAACCTGCAGCCGGGCGGCCACGGCCGCTGGCTGAAAACCACGGCGGTCGATTATCACGACAACGGCGCCACCGTTCGTTTCAGCTCCAGCTGGGGCGATGGCGAGATCGAAAGCCGCCTGATGGGCGCATTCAACGTCAGCAACCTGCTGTTGGCCTTGGCGACGCTGCTGTCGCTGGGTTATCCGCTGGAGGCGCTGGTGGAAACCGGCAGCCGCCTGCAGCCGGTCTGCGGCCGCATGGAAGTGTTTAACGCGCCGGGCAAACCGACGGTAGTGGTGGATTACGCCCACACGCCGGATGCGCTGGAGAAAGCGTTGGAAGCCGCGCGCCTGCACTGCCAGGGGCAGCTGTGGTGCGTGTTCGGCTGCGGCGGCGATCGCGACAAGGGCAAGCGTCCGCTGATGGGCGGCATCGCCGAGCAGTTCGCCGATCGCGTGGTGATCACCGATGACAACCCGCGTACCGAAGAGCCGCGCGCGATTATCAACGACATCCTGACCGGATTGCTGGACGCCGGACAGGCGCTGGTGATCCACGGCCGCGCCGAAGCGGTGACCAGCGCCATCATGCAGGCGCAGGAACAGGATGTGGTGTTGGTGGCAGGCAAAGGCCACGAAGATTATCAGCTGGTGGGCAACCGCCGCCTGGATTACTCCGACCGCACGACGGTCGCCCGACTGCTGGGGGTGCTGGCATGATCCCTGTCTCTCTTCAGACACTGGCTGAGGTATTGAGCGCTGAACTGATCGGCGCCGATTGCCAAATTGTCGAGGTGACGACAGACACCCGCAAGGTGACCGCCGGTTGCCTGTTTGTGGCGCTGAAAGGTGAGCGTTTCGACGCTCACGACTTTGCGGCGGATGCCGTAGCCGCAGGTGCCGGGGCGCTGCTGGTCAGTAAGCGCTTATTGGTGGACGTGCCGCAGCTGGTGGTGCAAGACACCCGTCTGGCGCTGGGGCAGCTTGGCGCCTGGGTGCGTCAGCAGGTGCCGGCGCGCGTGGTGGCGCTGACCGGTTCCTCGGGCAAGACATCGGTGAAAGAAATGACCGCCGCCATTCTGCGCGAATGCGGCGAAGTGCTGTATACCGCCGGCAACTTCAATAACGACATCGGCGTGCCGCTGACGCTGTTACGTCTGGAGCCGCAGCATGATTTTGCCGTGATAGAGCTGGGCGCTAACCATATTGGCGAAATCGCTTACACCACCGCATTGACGCGTCCGCAGACCGCTTTGGTGAACAACCTGGCGGCGGCGCACCTGGAAGGCTTCGGCTCGCTGGCCGGCGTCGCCCAGGCGAAAGGTGAAATCTTTACCGGCCTGCCGGCCGACGGCGTGGCGATCATCAACGCCGATAACAACGACTGGCCGCACTGGCAGAGCATGCTGGGCGGCAAAACCGTCTGGCGCTTCTCGCCGCAGGCTGCCGAAGGCGTGGACTTCTTCGCGGATAACGTGCGGGTGAACGGCGCAGGCACGCAGTTCACGCTGCACAGCCCGTTCGGCACCGCCGAGATCGCGCTGCCGCTGCCGGGGCGCCACAACGTGGCCAACGCGCTGGCGGCGACGGCGCTGGCGATGTCGTTGGGCGCCACCCTCGAAGCGGTGCGTCAGGGGCTGAAACAGCTGCAGGCGGTGCCGGGGCGTCTGTTCCCGGTGGCGCTGGCCGAAGGCAAGCTGCTGCTGGACGACAGCTATAACGCCAACGTCGGGTCGATGACCGCGGCGGCGCAGGTGCTGGCAGAGATGCCGGGCTACCGCGTGATGGTGGTCGGCGATATGGCCGAGCTGGGCGCGGAAGCGGAAGAGTGCCACCGTCAGGTGGGCGAAGCCGCCCGTCTGGCCGGCGTCGACAAGGTGATCAGCGTCGGTGGTTTGAGCCGCGTGCTGAGCGAAGCGTCCGGCAACGGCGAACATTATCAAGACAAGACAGCAGTGATCGCGCGCGTGGCGGAATTACTGTCGGAACATGCGGTCATTACCGTGTTAATCAAAGGTTCACGTAGTGCCGCAATGGAGCAGGTAGTACGCGCGTTACAGGAGAAAGCACCATGTTAGTTTGGCTGGCCGAGCATTTGGTCAAGTATTACTCAGGCTTCAACGTCTTTTCTTATCTGACGTTCCGAGCCATTGTCAGCCTGCTGACCGCACTGTTCCTGTCGCTGTGGATGGGCCCGCGGGTGATCAAGCGCCTGCAAGAAATGTCCTTCGGCCAGGTGGTGCGTAACGACGGCCCCGAGTCGCACTTCAGCAAGCGCGGCACGCCGACCATGGGCGGCATCATGATCCTGACATCCATCACCATTTCGGTGCTGATGTGGGCTTACCCGTCCAACCCGTATGTCTGGTGCGTGCTGTTCGTGCTGGTGGGTTACGGCATCGTCGGCTTCGTCGACGACTACCGCAAGGTGGTTCGTAAGGATACCAAAGGGCTGATCGCCCGTTGGAAGTATTTCTGGCAGTCGGTGATTGCGCTGATTGTCGCATTCGCCATGTACGCCGTAGGAAAAGATACGCCAGCCACCGAGCTGGTTGTGCCGTTCTTTAAGGACGTGATGCCGCAGCTGGGCCTGCTGTACATCCTGCTGGCCTATTTCGTGATCGTCGGCACCAGCAACGCGGTCAACCTGACCGACGGCCTGGACGGCCTAGCTATCATGCCGACGGTATTCGTGGCGGCCGGCTTCGCGCTGGTGGCCTGGGCGACCGGTAACATGAACTTCGCCAACTACCTGCATATTCCGTATCTGCGTCATGCCGGTGAGTTGGTGATCGTGTGTACCGCCATCGTCGGCGCCGGCCTCGGGTTCCTGTGGTTCAACACTTACCCGGCCCAGGTGTTTATGGGCGACGTCGGTTCGTTGGCGCTGGGCGGCGCGCTGGGTACCATCGCGGTGCTGCTGCGTCAGGAGTTCTTGTTGGTGATCATGGGCGGCGTATTCGTGGTAGAGACGCTGTCGGTGATCCTGCAGGTGGGATCGTTCAAGCTGCGCGGGCAACGCATTTTCCGCATGGCGCCGATTCACCACCACTATGAATTGAAAGGCTGGCCGGAGCCGCGCGTTATCGTGCGCTTCTGGATCATTTCGCTGATGCTGGTGCTGATTGGCCTGGCAACGCTGAAGGTGCGTTAATCATGGCAGACTATCAGGGTAGAAAAGTCGTCATCATCGGGTTGGGCCTCACCGGCCTGTCCTGCGTCGATTTCTTCATGGCGCGCGGCGTGACGCCGCGCGTGATGGATACCCGTATCGCGCCGCCAGGGTTGGACAAACTGCCTGAAAGCGTGGAGCGCCATCTGGGCGATCTGAATCAGGACTGGCTGCTGGCGGCGGATCTGATCGTTGCCAGCCCGGGCGTCGCGCTGGCGACCCCGGCATTGAGCGCCGCGGCGGACGCCGGCGTGGAAATCGTCGGCGACGTCGAACTGTTCTGCCGTGAAGCGCAGGCGCCGATCGTGGCGATCACCGGCTCCAACGGCAAAAGCACCGTCACCACCCTGGTGGGCGAGATGGCGAAAGCTGCCGGTTGGGCGGTGGGCGTGGGCGGCAATATCGGCCTGCCGGCGCTGAGCCTGCTGCGTCAGGAATGCCAGCTTTACGTGCTGGAGCTGTCCAGCTTCCAGCTGGAAACGACGTATAGCCTGCGGGCGGCGGCGGCGACCATCCTGAACGTGACCGAAGATCATATGGATCGTTATCCGTTCGGCCTGCAGCAGTATCGCGGCGCCAAGCTGCGCGTGTATGAAAACGCCGCCGTGTGCGTGGTGAACGCAGACGATGCACTGACCATGCCGGTGCGCGGCGCCGACGAGCGCTGCGTCAGCTTCGGCGCCGACGTGGGCGACTATCACCTGAACCGTCAGCAGGGGGAAACCTGGCTGCGGGTGCGCGGTGAGAAAGTGCTGAATACGCGCGAGATGAAACTGACCGGCCGCCACAACTACACCAACGCCCTGGCGGCGTTGGCGTTGGCGGATGCGGTCAATATCCCGCGCGCGTCCAGCCTGAAGGCGCTGACCACCTTCACCGGCCTGGCGCACCGCTTCCAGCTGGCCTGGGAGAACAACGGCGTGCGTTGGATCAACGATTCCAAAGCCACCAACGTCGGCAGCACCGAAGCGGCGCTGAACGGCCTGCAGGTAGACGGCACGCTGCATCTACTGCTGGGCGGCGACGGCAAGTCCGCCGATTTCTCGCCGCTGGCGCGCTACCTGCAGGGCGACAACGTGCGTCTGTACTGCTTTGGCCGCGACGGCGCCCAGCTGGCACAGCTGCGGCCGGAAGTGGCGACGTTGACTGAGACCATGGAGCAGGCGATGCGCACCATCGCCGGCCGCGTACAGGCCGGCGACATGGTATTGCTGTCGCCGGCCTGTGCCAGCCTCGATCAGTTCCGTAATTTTGAAGTGCGCGGCGATGAGTTCGCCCGCCTGGCGCAGGAGCTTGGCGGATGAAACTACGCTTGCCGAACTTCGGGCTGACAGAACGACTGAAAGACTGGGTGACCGGCGCGCGCGACAACGACGCGGTCAACATGGTGCTGTACGATCGCACCCTGCTGTGGCTGACCTTCGGGCTGGCGATTATCGGCTTCGTGATGGTGACCTCGGCGTCGATGCCGATCGGCCAACGCCTGGCGGACGATCCGTTCCTGTTCGCCAAACGCGACGCGCTGTACCTCGGCCTGGCGTTCGGCCTGTCGCTGGTGACGCTGCGCGTCCCGATGGAGATTTGGCAGCGCTACAGCAACGTGATGTTGCTGATGTCGATCGTGATGCTGCTGATCGTGCTGGTGGTGGGGAGTTCGGTGAACGGGGCCTCGCGCTGGATCGCGCTCGGCCCGCTGCGTATTCAGCCGGCGGAGCTGTCCAAGCTGTCGCTGTTCTGCTACCTGGCGAGCTATCTGGTGCGCAAGGTGGAAGAGGTACGTAGCAACTTCTGGGGCTTCTGCAAGCCGATGGGCGTGATGGTGGTGCTGGCGGTGCTGCTGCTGGCGCAGCCGGACCTCGGTACCGTGGTGGTGCTGTTCATCACCACGCTGGCGATGCTGTTCCTGGCCGGCGCGAAAATGTGGCAGTTCCTGGCGATCATCGGCTCCGGCGTGTTCGCCGTGGTGCTGCTGATCATCGCGGAACCGTACCGTATGCGCCGCGTGACTTCGTTCTGGAACCCGTGGGCCGATCCGTTCGGCAGCGGCTACCAGCTGACCCAGTCGCTGATGGCGTTCGGCCGCGGCGAGTTCTGGGGGCAGGGGCTCGGCAACTCGGTGCAGAAACTGGAGTATTTGCCGGAGGCGCACACCGACTTCATCTTCTCCATTTTGGGTGAAGAACTGGGCTATATCGGTGTGGTTTTAGCCCTGTTAATGGTATTCTTCGTCGCTTTTCGCGCGATGTCCATCGGGCGCCGCGCGCTGGAGATCGACCAACGCTTCTCCGGCTTCCTGGCCTGCGCGATCGGCGTATGGTTCAGCTTCCAGGCGCTGGTTAACGTCGGCGCCGCCGCGGGCATGCTGCCGACCAAAGGTCTGACGCTGCCGCTGATCAGTTACGGCGGTTCGAGCTTGCTGATTATGTCGACGGCCATCGTGTTGTTGCTGCGAATTGATTATGAAACGCGCCTGACCAAGGCTCAGGCGTTTGTGAAGAGGTAAGGGATGAGCGGGAAACCTAAGCGTTTAATGGTGATGGCAGGCGGTACCGGCGGGCACGTGTTCCCGGGGCTGGCGGTCGCGCATCATCTGATGGCGCAGGGCTGGCAGGTGCGCTGGCTCGGAACCGCAGACCGAATGGAAGCCGATCTGGTGCCGAAGCACGGGATCGAGATTGATTTTATCCGCATCTCCGGCCTGCGCGGCAAAGGCCTGAAGGCCCAGCTGACTGCGCCGCTGCGGATCTGGCAGGCGGTGCGCCAGGCGAAAGCCATCATGCGCAGCTATCAGCCGGACGTGGTGCTGGGGATGGGCGGTTACGTGTCCGGCCCCGGCGGCCTGGCGGCCTGGCAGTGCGGCATCCCGGTGGTGCTGCACGAGCAGAACGGCATTGCCGGCTTGACCAACCGCTGGCTGGCGCGCATCGCCGCCAAAGTGATGCAGGCCTTCCCCGGCGCATTCCCGAACGCCGAGGTGGTGGGCAACCCGGTACGTACCGACGTGTTGGCGCTGCCGTTGCCGGCGGAGCGGTTGCAGGGGCGCGAAGGCCCGATCCGCGTGCTGGTGATTGGCGGAAGTCAGGGCGCGCGCGTGCTGAATCAGACAGTTCCTGAAGTCGCGGCGCGTTTGGGCGATAGAATTACGCTCTGGCATCAGGTTGGCAAGGGCGCGCTGGAAACGGTGCTACGCGACTACGAAAAGGTAGGGCAGACGCAGCACAAGGTGACCGAGTTCATCGACGACATGGCCGCTGCCTACGCCTGGGCCGACGTGGTGGTCTGCCGCTCCGGCGCGTTGACCGTCAGCGAAATCGCGGCAGCGGGGCTGCCGGCGATCTTCGTGCCGTTCATGCACAAGGACCGTCAGCAGTACTGGAACGCGCGTCCGCTGGAAGAAGCCGGCGCGGCGAAGATTATCGAACAGCCGCAGTTCAACGCCGATGTGGTGGCTGAACTGCTGGCGAGCTGGGATCGCAAGACGCTGCTGGCCATGGCCGAGAAAGCGCGCGCGGTCGCCATTCCGGACGCCACCGAGCGCGTGGCGGCGGAGCTGGTGCGGCTCGCCAAGTAACGAGTGCAGGGGTTCGGTGCGCCGAACCTGAATAAAAGCAATGTGATGTAGGGCCGGGGTACCGGATCCGGATTAGAGAGAGTGATGAATACACAACAACTGGCGAAACTACGTACTATCGTGCCCGAGATGCGTCGCGTCCGGCACATTCACTTTGTCGGCATCGGTGGTGCCGGCATGGGGGGTATCGCCGAAGTGTTGGCAAACGAAGGGTATCAGATCAGCGGCTCCGACCTGGCGCCGAATCCGGTCACCCAACAGTTGAGCGCGCTCGGGGCGACGATTTACTTCAATCACCGTCCGGAAAACGTGCTGGATGCGAGCGTGGTGGTGGTGTCTACCGCCATCTCCGCCGACAACCCGGAGATCGTCGCCGCTCGTGAAGCGCGCATCCCGGTGATCCGCCGCGCAGAGATGCTGGCGGAGCTGATGCGTTTTCGCCACGGCATCGCTATCGCCGGCACGCACGGCAAAACCACCACCACGGCGATGGTTTCGAGCATTTACGCCGAAGCCCGCCTGGACCCGACCTTCGTCAACGGCGGGCTGGTGAAGGCGGCGGGCACCCACGCGCGACTGGGGTCCAGCCGTTATCTGATCGCGGAAGCGGATGAGAGCGATGCGTCGTTCCTGCATCTGCAGCCGATGGTGGCCGTGGTCACCAACATCGAAGCCGACCACATGGACACGTACCAGGGTGACTTCGAGAACCTGAAGCAGACGTTTATCAATTTCTTGCACAACCTGCCGTTCTACGGCCGTGCGGTGATGTGCATCGACGATCCGGTCGTGCGCGAGCTGTTGCCGCGCGTGGGTCGCCACATCACCACCTATGGCTTCAGTGAAGATGCCGATGTGCGCATCGAAGACTACCGGCAGATTGGGCCGCAGGGGCACTTTACCCTGAGCCGTCAGGACAAACCGTTGCTGACGGTGACGCTGAACGCGCCGGGCCGCCACAATGCGTTGAACGCGGCGGCGGCGGTGGCGGTGGCAACCGAAGAAGGCATCGACGACGAAGATATCCTGCGCGCGCTGGCGGGCTTCCAGGGCACCGGGCGTCGCTTCGATTTCCTCGGCGAGTTCCCGCTGGAGCCGGTCAACGGCAAAGCGGGCAGCGCGATGCTGGTGGACGACTACGGCCACCATCCGACCGAGGTGGACGCCACGCTGAAAGCGGCGCGCGCCGGCTGGCCAGACAAGCGTTTGGTGATGATCTTCCAGCCGCACCGTTATACGCGCACCCGCGATCTGTACGACGATTTCGCCAACGTGCTGTCGCAGGTGGATGTGCTGCTGATGCTCGACGTGTACGCCGCTGGCGAAGCGCCGATCCCGGGCGCGGACAGCCGTTCGCTGTGCCGCACCATCCGCAGCCGCGGCAAGCTGGATCCGATCCTGGTTTCCGATGCCGATACCGTGCCGGAAACCCTGGCGCAGCTGCTGCAGGATGAAGACTTGGTGCTGGTGCAAGGCGCCGGCAACGTGGGCAAAATCGCCCGTAAACTGGCCGAGCTGAAGCTGCAGCCGCCGAAGAAAGAGGAGGAGCACCATGGCTGATAAAGTTGCAGTTCTGCTGGGCGGCACCTCCGCTGAACGTGAAGTCTCCCTGCAATCCGGCGCCGCGGTGCTGGCCGGGTTGCGCGAAGCCGGTATCGATGCGCACGGCGTCGATACCCGCGATTTCCCGGTGACCCAGCTGAAAGAACAGGGGTTCACCAAAGTGTTTATCGCGCTGCATGGCCGCGGCGGCGAGGACGGCACCTTGCAGGGGCTGCTGGAGTTCCTCGAACTGCCTTATACCGGCAGCGGCGTGATGGCCTCGGCGCTGACCATGGACAAATGGCGCACCAAGATGGTGTGGCAGTCGATGGGCTTGCCGGTGGCGCCTTACGTGGCGCTGAATCGCCAGCTGTACCTCGGCGACGAAAAAGCGGCGTTGCTGGCGCGCGTGGCGGATCTCGGCCTGCCGCTGATCGTCAAGCCGAGCCGTGAAGGCTCCAGCGTCGGCATGAGCAAGGTCACCGAAAGCGCCGCGCTGGAAGCCGCGTTGGAAGAGGCCTTCCGCCATGACGACGACGTATTGGTGGAGAAGTGGCTGAGCGGCCCGGAATATACCGTGGCGATGCTGGGCGACCAGGTTCTGCCGTCGATCCGCATCCAGCCGGCCGGCGTGTTTTACGACTACCAGGCCAAGTACATTTCGGACGACACGCAGTACTTCTGCCCGAGCGGTTTGAGCGCCGAGCAGGAAGCCGAGATGGCGGCGTTGGCGCTGCGCGCCTATCGCGGCCTGGACTGCAGCGGCTGGGGCCGCGTCGACGTGATGCAAGACAGCGATGGCAGCTTCTATCTGCTTGAGGTGAACACCTCTCCGGGCATGACCAGTCATAGCCTGGTGCCGATGGCGGCGCGCCAGTTTGGATTAAGCTTCTCGCAGTTGGTGGCGAGAATTTTGGAGTTGGCCGACTGATATGTCGCAAGCTGCCCTGAATGCGCGCGATCGCGAGGTGGATAACGGCCCGCGCCGCAGCAATGGAACCCAGTTGGCGGGAATGATTTTCCTGCTGATGGTGTTGGGAACGGTCGTGTGGAGCGGTTGGGCGGTGCTTGGCTGGATGAAAGACGCCAGTCGCCTGCCGCTCTCAAGGCTGGTGGTGACCGGCGAACGCCACTACACCACCAACGATGATATTCGTCAGGCGATCCTGGCGCTGGGCGCGCCCGGCACCTTTATGACGCAGGATGTGGACGTCATCCAGCAGCAGATCGAACGTCTGCCGTGGATCAAGCAGGCCAGCGTGCGCAAACAATGGCCGGATGAGCTGAAGATCCATCTGGTGGAGTACGTCCCGGTGGCGCGCTGGAACGATTTGCACATGGTGGACGCCGAAGGCAAAGCGTTCAGCGTGCCGGCGGAGCGGGCGGGCAAACAGAAGTTGCCGCTGCTCTACGGTCCGGAAGGGAGCGAGCAGGATGTGCTGGAAGGCTATCGGGCGATGAGCGCTACGTTGGCGGCCAGCAAATATACGCTGAAAATGGCGGCGATGACCGCGCGCCATTCCTGGCAGCTGGCGCTGGACAACGATGTCCGGCTTGAGCTGGGGCGCGATGACCGCAACGGGCGTTTGCAGCGGTTTATCGAGCTTTACCCGGTATTGCAGCAGCAGGGCCAGGCGGAGAGCAAGCGTGTCAGCTATGTCGATCTGCGCTACGAGTCCGGCGCTTCGGTAGGGTGGGCTCCGGTGTTGGTCGATCCGCAGGCGCTTGGCGGTCAGCAAAACAGTAATCAGCAACAGAATCAGGCACAGGCAAAACAACAATGATCAAGTCGACGGACAGAAAACTGGTAGTTGGACTGGAGATCGGTACTGCAAAAGTCTCCGCGTTGGTAGGGGAAGTTCTGCCCGATGGCATGGTCAACATTATCGGGGTGGGCAGCTGCCCGTCTCGCGGCATGGATAAGGGTGGCGTAAACGACCTGGAGTCGGTGGTGAAGTGCGTACAGCGCGCCATCGATCAGGCCGAGCTGATGGCGGACTGCCAGATCTCCTCGGTGTACCTGGCGCTGTCGGGCAAACACATCAGCTGCCAGAACGAAATCGGCATGGTGCCGATCTCGGAAGAGGAAGTGACGCAGGACGACGTGGAGAACGTGGTGCACACCGCCAAATCGGTGCGCGTGCGCGACGAACACCGCATTCTGCACGTGATTCCTCAGGAATACGCCATCGATTATCAGGAAGGCATCAAAAACCCGGTTGGGCTGTCCGGCGTGCGCATGCAAGCCAAGGTGCATCTGATTACCTGCCATAACGATATGGCGAAGAACATCGTCAAGGCCGTGGAACGTTGCGGCCTGAAAGTTGACCAACTTATTTTCGCCGGTCTGGCCGCGAGCTACGCGGTGCTGACCGAAGATGAACGCGAACTCGGCGTTTGCGTGGTGGATATCGGCGGCGGCACCATGGATATGGCGGTGTACACCGGCGGTGCGCTGCGCCACACCAAAGTGATCCCTTACGCCGGGAACGTGGTCACCAGCGATATCGCCTACGCCTTCGGCACGCCGCCGACCGACGCGGAAGCGATTAAAGTTCGACACGGCTGTGCGCTTGGGTCGATTGTTAGCAAGGATGAGAATGTAGAGGTGCCTAGCGTCGGGGGACGTCCTCCGCGCAGTCTGCAAAGACAGACGCTGGCTGAAGTCATTGAGCCACGCTACACCGAACTGTTGAATCTGGTTAACGATGAAATTTTGCAATTGCAGGAGCAACTGCGTCAGCAAGGGGTGAAGCATCATCTGGCAGCCGGTATCGTGCTGACCGGTGGCGCCGCCCAGATTGATGGCCTGGCAGCCTGTGCGCAACGGGTGTTCCACACCCAGGTACGCATCGGCCAACCCTTGAACATCACGGGTCTGACGGATTATGCGCAGGAGCCTTACTACTCTACAGCGGTAGGTCTGCTGCACTATGGAAAAGAGTCTCACCTGAGCGGTGAGACGGAAGTAGAAAAACGCGCCTCGGTGGGCAATTGGTTTAAACGTATCAATAGCTGGCTGAGAAAAGAGTTTTAATGTTTCAACAAAGAGATCATGCTGAGTAATCTTTTTATGATCTCGCAGCGACAGGCACAAAACGGAGAGAAACTATGTTTGAACCAATGGAACTAACCAATGACGCGGTGATTAAAGTCATCGGCGTCGGCGGCGGCGGTGGCAATGCCGTTGAACACATGGTGCGCGAGCGCATCGAAGGTGTTGAATTCTTTGCTGTGAACACGGACGCCCAGGCGCTCCGCAAAACGGCGGTTGGCCAAACCATCCAGATTGGTAGCGGTATTACCAAAGGTCTGGGTGCGGGCGCGAACCCGGAAGTGGGTCGCAATTCAGCGGAAGAAGACCGCGAAGCCCTGCGCGCAGCGCTGGACGGCGCAGACATGGTCTTCATCGCGGCCGGCATGGGCGGCGGTACCGGTACCGGTGCGGCACCAGTGGTGGCTGAAGTGGCTAAAGATTTGGGTATTCTGACCGTGGCCGTGGTGACCAAGCCTTTCAACTTCGAAGGCAAGAAGCGCATGGCATTCGCGGAGCAGGGTATCGCTGAGCTGTCCAAACACGTGGACTCGCTGATCACCATCCCGAACGATAAATTGCTGAAAGTTCTGGGTCGCGGCATCTCTCTGCTGGACGCGTTCGGCGCGGCCAACGACGTGCTGAAAGGCGCGGTGCAGGGTATCGCCGAGCTGATCACCCGTCCGGGCCTGATGAACGTCGACTTCGCCGACGTGCGCACCGTGATGTCCGAAATGGGCTACGCGATGATGGGTTCCGGCGTGGCTTGCGGTGAAGACCGTGCCGAAGAAGCGGCCGAAATGGCGATCTCCAGCCCACTGCTGGAAGACATCGACCTGTCCGGCGCGCGCGGCGTGCTGGTCAACATCACCGCCGGCTTCGACCTGCGTCTGGATGAGTTCGAAACCGTGGGTAACACCATCCGTGCGTTCGCGTCCGACAACGCTACCGTGGTTATCGGTACCTCGCTGGATCCGGAAATGAACGACGAACTGCGCGTAACCGTGGTTGCAACCGGTATCGGTATGGACAAACGTCCTGAAATCACCCTGGTGACCAATAAGCAGGCCAGCCAGCCGGTGATGGATCACCGTTATCAGCAGCACGGCATGTCGCCTCTGCCGCAGGAAGTGAAACCTGCCGCCAAGGTGGTCAACGACCAAGCTGCGCAGCCGAATAAAGAGCCCGACTATCTTGATATTCCAGCCTTCCTGCGTAAACAGGCAGACTAAGAATATCCTGAGAATTTGGAATCTCCGCTCTTTGTGCTAAACTGTCCCGCCGGCCATGCTGTATGCTTGGCTGGTAGGATGGATAACATTGCGAGATAAAACGATGATCAAACAAAGGACATTAAAACGTATTGTTCAGGCGACTGGCGTCGGTTTGCATACCGGCAAGAAAGTCACGCTGACAATGCGCCCAGCGCCGGCTAATACCGGGGTCATCTATCGTCGCACTGACTTGAATCCACCGGTTGATTTTCCGGCTGATGCAAAATCCGTGCGTGATACCATGCTCTGTACTTGCCTGGTGAATGAGCATGACGTGCGTATTTCGACCGTTGAGCACCTCAACGCCGCGCTGGCTGGGTTGGGCATCGACAACATCGTTATCGAAGTCGACGCCGCTGAAATCCCAATCATGGACGGCAGCGCCAGTCCGTTCGTGTTCTTGCTGCTGGATGCCGGCATCGAAGAACTGAACTCGGCGAAGAAATTCCTGCGTCTGAAAGAGACCGTGCGTGTTGAAGATGGCGACAAATGGGCCGAGCTGTCCCCGCATAACGGGTTCCGCCTGGACTTCACCATCGACTTCAACCACCCGGCTATCGACGCCAGCTCTCAGCGCTATCGTCTCGATTTCTCGGCTGAGTCGTTCGTGCGTCAAATCAGCCGCGCGCGCACCTTTGGATTTATGCGCGACATCGAATACCTGCAGTCCCGCGGTCTGGCCTTGGGCGGCAGCTTCGATTGCGCTATCGTGGTGGATGACTACCGCGTGCTGAACGAAGACGGCCTGCGTTTCGAAGACGAGTTCGTACGTCACAAAATGCTGGACGCCATCGGCGACCTGTTCATGTGCGGCCACAACATCATTGGCGCGTTCACCGCGTTCAAGTCTGGCCACGCGCTGAACAACAAACTGCTGCAGGCCGTGCTGGCCAAGCAGGAAGCGTGGGAATACGTGACCTTCCAGGACGAAGCCGAAATGCCGCTGGCATTCAAGGCACCGTCCACCGTATTGGCGTAAGGTCTGAATTCCTCGCCTGCTGCGAATAACGGCAGGCGCATCCTCTGAGAGCCTGAGAATTCAGGCTCGTGATGCCGTCTGATATTTTGCAGCTGTGTCGCTGATTACTTATCACGACTGGTTGTGTTGGTACCCTCTCCGGCCAATGCAGCCAGCCGTTCCAATATCTTGCGCAGTTTCTCTGGGCTACGGCTCGCCAATCCTCTCAGTTCTTCCGCACTTTCCAGACTCAAATGCCGCATCGGCACGGGTTTTTCCGGCGCTTTCTCTGCGTTTTGCACCTGGTGGCTGCCTTTCGCCATCAAGGCCGGATTAATCCTGATGTCGATCGACGACAATGATGGTAGAATTTGCGCTCGTAGTGCAGACAGCAAAGCGGGTTGTTCGTAGCGCAAGCGCATCATCCAACTGGCATTTGCCGTTTCGAGCACTAAAATACCCTGTCGGAAATTCGCGACGCGGCACCAGGGATGCAGGGGAGCAGGCAACAGGCCCTTCACTGCACGGTTAAGCTTGAGCAGCGCCACCGCGCGTTGCTGGACGTTATGCAGCGGCCCTTTGCTGCCGGCAGACGCGTCGTCGAACAGGACATCTAATAATTGTGGACGGCTATCGCGCATAATGGGCTCCGGCGGATTATAAACTCGTGATCGGTATTCTAAATCGTTGGCGACAATTTGGCAGACGTTATTTCTGGCCCCATCTCCTGTTAGGGATGGTTGCGGCCACGCTTGGCGCGTCTTCCAATTTGCCCGGCGCCCCCGATCAGGCCGCACTGCCGAATACGTCGTCCAGCCTTAACCGGCAAAATTCAGCCAACGGCACCTTCAACAGCCTGGCCCTGCTGCAGGACGCGCACCGTCGCCCTACCTTCAGCGTAGATTACTGGCAGCAACATGCGCTGCGCACCGTCATTCGTCACCTCTCTTTCGCGCTGGCGCCGCAGGCGGTTTATGCGCGGGTGCAGGAGAGCGAAGCCGAAGCCGAACCGCCTTTGCAGGTAGCGCAACTGGCGCTGCTTTCTACCCTCAACGCGCTGCTGACGCACGAGCCGAAGCCGCCGACCATCATTCGCCATACCCACCTTGAGGTGCTGCCAACGCTGGCACGGCACCAGACCGGCCTGTGGGTGGCGCAGGTACAGGGCATTCGCGCCGGGCCTGCCGCGCTCGTCTGACTCCGCCCTCAGGGCACAAAAACCATAAATAATAGCAAGTTGACTGCCGTATTCGGCCGTCATGACAGAGATATCAAACATCATGTTAGTGAAATTATTAACCAAAGTTTTTGGCAGCCGTAACGATCGTACCCTGCGCCGCATGCGCAAAGTGGTTGAGCAGATCAACCGCATGGAACCGGACATGGAAAAACTGTCCGATGACGAGCTGAAAGCGAAAACCAACGAGTTCCGTGCGCGCCTGGAGAAAGGCGAGTCGCTGGAAAGCCTGATCCCGGAAGCCTTCGCCGTGGTGCGTGAGGCGAGCAAGCGCGTGTTCGGCATGCGTCACTTCGACGTGCAGCTGCTGGGCGGCATGGTGCTGAACGACCGCTGCATCGCCGAGATGCGTACCGGTGAAGGTAAAACCCTGACCGCGACGCTGCCGGCCTACCTGAACGCCCTGAGCGGCCGCGGCGTGCACGTCGTGACCGTCAACGACTATCTGGCGCAGCGTGACGCCGAAAACAACCGTCCGCTGTTCGAGTTCCTCGGCCTGAGCATCGGCATCAACCTGCCGGGCATGCCGGCGCCGGCCAAGCGTGAAGCTTACGCCGCTGACATCACCTACGGCACCAACAACGAATACGGCTTCGACTACCTGCGCGACAACATGGCGTTCAGCCCGGAAGAGCGCGTGCAGCGCAAACTGCACTATGCGCTGGTGGATGAGGTGGACTCCATCCTGATCGATGAAGCGCGTACGCCGCTGATCATCTCCGGCCCGGCCGAAGACAGCTCCGAGATGTACATCAAGGTCAACAAGCTGATCCCTAAACTGATCCGCCAGGAGAAAGAAGACTCCGACACCTTCAAGGGTGAAGGGCACTTCTCGGTGGATGAGAAGGCGCGTCAGGTCCACCTGACCGAACGCGGCCTGATCCTGATCGAAGAGATGCTGGTGGAAGCCGGCATCATGGATGAAGGCGAATCGCTGTACTCGCCGACCAACATAATGCTGATGCACCACGTTACTGCCGCGCTGCGCGCCCACGTGCTGTTCACCCGCGACGTTGACTACATTGTTAAAGACGGCGAAGTGATCATCGTCGACGAACACACCGGCCGTACCATGCAGGGCCGCCGTTGGTCCGACGGCCTGCACCAGGCGGTGGAAGCCAAAGAAGGCGTGGAGATCCAGAACGAGAACCAGACGCTGGCTTCGATCACCTTCCAGAACTACTTCCGTCTGTACGAGAAGCTGGCCGGGATGACCGGTACCGCCGATACCGAAGCCTTCGAATTCAGCTCGATCTACAAGCTGGACACCATCGTGGTGCCAACCAACCGTCCGATGATCCGTAAGGACATGCCGGATCTGGTGTACATGACCGAGAAAGAGAAGATCGGCGCCATCATCGAAGACATCCGCGAGCGTACCGCCAAAGGCCAGCCGGTGCTGGTGGGTACCATCTCAATCGAGAAATCCGAAGTGGTTTCCCATGAGCTGACCAAAGCGGGCATCGAGCACAAGGTGCTGAACGCCAAATTCCACGCCATGGAAGCGGACATCGTCGCCCAGGCCGGCCAGAGCGGTGCGGTGACCATCGCCACCAACATGGCGGGCCGTGGTACCGATATCGTGCTGGGCGGCAGCTGGCAGGCCGAAGTGGCGCTGTTGGAAGAGCCGACCGAAGAGCAGATCGAGGCCATCAAAGCCGCCTGGAAAGTACGCCATGACGCGGTGCTGGCGGCGGGCGGCCTGCATATTATCGGCACCGAGCGCCATGAATCGCGCCGTATCGATAACCAGCTGCGCGGCCGTTCCGGTCGTCAGGGCGATGCCGGTTCATCCCGCTTCTACCTGTCGATGGAAGATGCCCTGATGCGTATCTTCGCTTCGGATCGCGTGTCCGGCATGATGCGTAAACTGGGTATGAAAGAAGGCGAAGCGATTGAGCACCCGTGGGTGACCAAGGCGATCGCCAACGCCCAGCGCAAGGTAGAGAGCCGCAACTTCGACATCCGTAAGCAGCTGCTGGAATACGACGACGTCGCTAACGATCAGCGCCGCGCCATCTACAGCCAGCGTAACGAATTGCTGGACGTGTCCGACGTGAGCGAAACCATCGCCAGCATCCGCGAGGACGTGTTCAAGAGCACCATCGACAACTACATCACGCCGCAGTCGCTGGAAGAAGAGTGGGACATTCAGGGGTTGGAAGAGCGCCTGAAGAACGACTTCGATCTGGAGATGCCGATCGCACAATGGCTGGACAAAGAGCCGGAGCTGCACGAAGAGACGCTGCGCGAACGCATTTTGGAGAACGCCAAAGAGCAGTACCAGCGTAAGGAAGAAGTGGTCGGCAGCGAAATGATGCGCAACTTCGAGAAGGGCGTGATGCTGCAGACGCTGGATTCCCTGTGGAAAGAGCATCTGGCGGCGATGGACTACCTGCGTCAGGGTATTCACCTGCGCGGCTATGCGCAGAAGGATCCTAAGCAGGAGTACAAGCGTGAATCCTTCAACATGTTCGCCACTATGCTGGAATCGCTGAAATATGAAGTGATCAGCGTGCTGAGCAAGGTTCAGGTGCGGATGCCGGAAGAGGTGGAAGCGCTGGAACAGCAGCGCCGTGAAGAGGCCGAGCGCCTGGCGCAGCACCAACAGCTGAGCCACCACGACGAGAACGCGCTGGTGACCGAAGATCCGAACGCGCCGGCGACCGCCGAGCGTAAAGTGGGCCGCAACGATCCGTGCCCATGCGGCTCCGGCAAGAAATACAAGCAGTGCCACGGCCGCCTGCAGTAATGTCGGCTGCGATTAATCGATAATACCCAGGGGTTCAGCTTGCTGAGCCCCTGTTTTTTGACACCCATCAGGAGGGTGAGATGAAACATCTGAATATCGCCGTGGGCATCATCCGTAATGCGCAACGGGAGATCTTTATTACCCGCCGCGCCGCCGACGCGCACATGGCCGGATTCTGGGAGTTCCCCGGCGGCAAGATCGAACAGGGCGAAACGCCGGAGCAGGCGCTAAGTCGCGAACTGCGGGAAGAGACCGGTATCGAAGCCGAACGTGCCGAACTGTTGGAGGTGGTGGAGCACCGCTTCAGCGATCGCATCGTGACGCTGAATTTTTATCTGGTGGAAGCCTGGGCGGGCGAGCCGTTCGGCCGTGAGGGGCAACCGATGCGCTGGGTTAAAGAGGCGGAGCTGCGTGAAGACGAGTTCCCGGAAGCCAACGCCGGCATTATTCAGCTGCTGGTGGCGCAGGCGAACGCCGCGCAATAACAAGGTTGGCCTGGCGGGCGCCAGGCCAATTGCGGACGATCAACGATCGTCCATTTCACTCCAGTCTTCGCTTTCCGACAGATCGCTGTTGCTCGGAATACGCTTCTCTTCATCGGCCCACTCGCCGAGATCGATCAGCTGGCAGCGCTTGCTGCAAAACGGCCGGAACGGGCTGACTTCACCCCAAACCACGCCGGTGCCACAGGTTGGGCATTTTACTACGGTCGTCATAACGGTTCCTTACGCCTTCTGCCAGTGCTGAGAAGGCTTTCTTGCACAAGTTCAACAACAGGCCAGTTCGAACGTCAGGCGTTCAGGCACCACGCCATTTTCGCTATCCAGCGGCAGGAAACGAATGGCATAGCGGGTCTTGTGGCCGGAAATCTGCGGATAAAGCTGCGGCGCCAGATGGAGGCGCAGGCGCAGCAGATCCGCCCCTTCGGCGTTGTCCTGGAAAAAGCCGTTCAGGCTGATCTGATTGCGGAACGGCCCGGATTGGCGGATCAGATCCAGCACCATGATCAGCGCCTGGTTCAGCGGATCCAGCGACTGCAGCCAGGTGGCGACGTCGGCATCGCGATCCTGCTGCGGCGCGTGCATCCACATGTGCAGGGTCGGCAGATCGAAGCTGCAGCAGCCGCCGGGAATGTTCAGCCGCTGGCGCACCAGGCCGATCAGCCGATCTTCGCGCAGCGCCTGGCCGAGGCGTGGCGCCGCCATCAGCGCCGATGAGCGCGATTTCAACTGGCCGCGCAGCTGGTCGATCAGCGCCATATCCACGCCCGGCACATCGGCCCAGGCCAACAGTTTCTGCTGCTGGCGCTCCAGCTCTTTGAGGAGTTCGGTGCGCACTTCGCCGCGCTCCAGCACGTCCAGCAAGTCGGAGACGGTGCGAAAGAAGGTGAGGGCGATGGCGGTTTCACTCAGGGCGCGTTGGCCGTGCAGCTGTTGCAGCAGAAATTCGATGCGTAGCCAGGTACGCATTTTTTCGTTCAGCGGGTGTTCAAAGAGAACGGTTGGGGAAACATCACTCATGCAGTTTAATCCTGTTGGGGCGCTGTTGCCGCCAGTTCAAGGTAGCGACGATGCAGTGCGGCGACCTGTGGCTCTATCCCTTGAGCGGCGCCGCTGTTGTCAATAATGTCATCCGCCACGGCGAGGCGCTGCCGGCGCGTGGCCTGGGCGGCGAGAATGCTCTGCGCTTGCTCACGGCTGACGCCGTCGCGCGCGATGGTGCGAGCCAGCTGGGTTTCGGCGTCGACGTCGATCACCAGCACCCGATCGGCGCGATCCTGCAGACCGTTTTCCACCAGCAGCGGCACCACCCACAGCGCGTACGGGCTGGTGGCCTGCGCCAGTTGGCGCTGGGTTTCACGGTGTATCAGCGGATGCAGCAGCTGGTTCAGCCAGGTTTTGTCATCGGGATGGCTAAAGATGCGCTGACGCAGCGCAGCGCGGTTCAATGCGCCGTCCGGCAGCAACATTTCATTACCAAATCGCTCGGCGATCGCGGCCAAAGCAGGGGTGCCCGGCTCGACGACCTGACGGGCGATCACGTCGGCATCGACGAGGGTTGCGCCGTGGCGCGCAAAGGCGTTCGCGACGGTCGTCTTGCCGCTGCCTATGCCCCCGGTCAACGCAACAATGTAGGCCATGGTGTTAGGTGCATCCGATGTTCATAAAAAAATAATAGTCGAATCATAAAGCGATCGCGCAGAAGTGCAAGTCGGCAGGCGGCGCTTGCGCATCGGCACCGATCGGACGGCGAGAAAAAGCGCAGCGGCACGGCAAAAATGAGCGGGCAATCACACTGCGGTTATGCAGGTAAATTTGTCGGATTGTAGCGTAAATAAAGGCGAATTCGCAGTCTTGTTCGGCGATTATTAGCGCGTATTATAACGTCACTGGAACTGGCATTAATCTCGCCGCCGTCTTTTTGCGCCACTGGAAAGCCGTCGGGCAGAGGTTCGAATATCCTCCTTGCGATCCGTCGCCATTAACCAGGAAATCATAAGTCATGCGTATTGAAGAAGATTTGAAGTTGGGCTTTAAAGACGTGTTGATCCGCCCTAAGCGCTCCACGCTGAAAAGCCGCTCCGAGGTTGAACTGGAACGTCAGTTTACCTTCAAGCATTCAGGTTGCAGCTGGTCCGGCGTGCCGATTATCGCCGCTAACATGGACACGGTGGGCACCTTCCGCATGGCCGAGGCCCTGGCTTCTTTCGACGTTCTCACCGCCGTACACAAACATTACAGCGTCGAGCAATGGGCTTACTTCGTGCAGCGCATGCCGGAATCGGTGCTGCGCCACGTCATGGTGTCCACCGGTACTTCCGAAGCCGACTTCGCCAAAATGCAGCAGATCCTGGCCCTGTCTCCGGCGCTGAAATTCATCTGCATCGACGTGGCCAACGGCTACTCTGAACACTTCGTCGCCTTCCTGCAGAAAGCGCGCGAAGCCTGCCCGAATCACGTGATCTGCGCCGGCAACGTAGTGACCGGCGAGATGGTGGAGGAGCTGATCCTCTCCGGCGCCGACATCGTTAAGGTCGGCATCGGCCCGGGTTCAGTCTGTACCACCCGCGTGAAGACCGGCGTGGGCTACCCGCAGCTGTCGGCGGTGATCGAATGCGCCGATGCGGCCCACGGGCTGGGCGGCCAAATCGTCAGCGACGGCGGCTGCTCGGTGCCGGGCGACGTTGCCAAAGCCTTCGGCGGCGGTGCTGACTTCGTGATGCTGGGCGGCATGCTGGCCGGCCACGACGAGTGCGAAGGCACCGTGGTGGAAGAGAACGGCGAGAAGTTCATGCTGTTCTACGGTATGAGCTCCGAGTCGGCGATGAAACGCCACGTCGGCGGCGTGGCGGAGTATCGTGCGGCCGAAGGCAAAACCGTCAAGCTGCCGCTGCGTGGCGAGGTGGAGTTTACCGTGCGCGATATCCTCGGCGGCCTGCGCTCCGCCTGCACCTACGTCGGTGCCGAGCGCCTGAAAGAGTTGACCAAGCGCACCACCTTTATCCGCGTGGCGGAGCAGGAAAACCGCGTCTTCGGCAGCAAATAAGCCGCACCTTGCATCGGGCGCAGCGCACAGCGGCGCCCGCTATCCTCTTCTTTATCCCAGCACGCTGCCCAGTTGAAAAATAGGCAGGTACATGGCGATCACCAAAGCACCGACAATCCCGCCCACCACCAGCATCAGCAGCGGCTCCAGCGTTTGCGCCAGCGTATCGGCCAGCTCGTGCGTCTGCCGTTCGTACCACTGCGCCAATTTATCCAGCAAGGCGTCCAGCGAACCGGATTCTTCGCCCACCCGCACCAGCTGCCGGCACAGCGGCGGAAACAGCGGTTGCAGGCCCAGGGCATGATGAAACGCCTCGCCTTCGGCGATCTGCCGCTGCACCTGCTCCAGCGCCTGTCGGTACAGCAGATGATCCGCCGCCAGCGCCGCCGCGTTCAACCCTTCCACCAGCGTCAGCCCCGCGCGTTGGGTCATGGTCAGAATACGAAAGGTTTGGCTCAGCGCGCCGCCGCTCACCAGCCGGGCGATCAGCGGCAGGCGCAGCAAGGCGGCCTGTTCACGTCGGCGCCATGGCGGGCGTGGATGCAGCCAGCGGCAATAGCCGAGCAGCAATGCGCCGAGCAGCAGCGCCAAATAGGGGCCAACGGCGATCAGCAGCGCGGACACCCCCAATAACCCTTGGGTAAACCAGGGCAGCGGCGCATCGAACGACTGATAAACCTTGGCGAATTCCGGCAACACCATCACCAGCATCAGCACGCTGACCAGCAGCGCCACCGCACAGATGAAGAGGGGATACCGCAGCGCTTTGGTCACTTTGCGGCGCAGCATCAGCTGGGCTTCCTGTTGTTGTGCCAGCTGCAGGCAGCAGCGATCGAGGTTGCCGGTCAGTTCGCCGATGGCGATCAGTTGGCGATAGATAAGTGGAAAAACGCCTGGCTGCGCGGCAAGGGTTTCGGAGAGCGGCTGCCCTTCGCGCACCTGTTCTGCCAACTGGCGCAACAGGCAACGCCAGGCTGCCGAAGGGTGCTCTGCCGCCAGCAGCTGCAACGTATTGACCAGCGGCAACCCGGCCTGCAACAGGGTGGCGAGTTGGCGGGTGAAGTGGATTAAGGGTTCTCCGCGCCACTGGCCGGGCGTGATGCGTTTGCCGTGCCCAATCCGCCAAGGTTGCAGGCCTTGTTCGATCAGTAACCGGCTCACCTGCCGCTTTTCATCGCTCATCAGTTCGCCGCGGCGCAAGGCGCCCTGGGCGTCGAATGCCTGCCAAAGAAACAGCCGGTGCGCTTTCATGGTGCGGTTACGCCGAGCTGGACGACGTCGATCACGCGGTACAGTTCTTCCAGCGAGGTCGTGCCTTCGCTGGCCAGCGCCAGCCCGGCCTGCAGCAGCGAAAGCTGCCCCTGCTCGCGGGCGACATCCGCCAGCAGGCTGGGCGCGGCGTTCGCCAGCAACGCCGCCTGTATTTCCGGCGTAATGGCCAACAGCTCATACACGCCGATGCGCCCATAGTAGCCGCCGAAGCAATGCTCGCAGCCGTCGGCGCGCCAGGCGGTCAGCGGCTCCGGCCAGACCGAGGCAGGAAAATGCGTCGGCTGGCTGTGCGGGTAGCGGCAGTGGCGACACAGCCTGCGCACCAGCCGCTGTGCGATGACCAGCTTCAGGCAGCCGGCGAGCAGGTAGCCGGGGATACCCATGTGCATCAGGCGCGTCAGGGTTTCGCCGGTGGAGTTGGTATGCAGTGTCGACAGCACCAGGTGGCCGGTTTGCGCGGCCTTGACTGCGATCTCGGCGGTTTCCGCATCGCGGATCTCGCCGATCATGATGACATCCGGATCCTGGCGCAGCAGGGCGCGCAGCACCCGGGCGAAACTCAGCTCGGTTTTGGCGTTGATCTGGGTTTGATTGACGCCAAACAGTGGTATCTCGATCGGATCCTCGACGCTGCACAAGTTGCTTTGCGCATCGTTCAACTGGCGCAGACCGCTGTACAGCGTCACCGTCTTGCCGCTGCCGGTCGGGCCGGTTACCAGGATCAAACCTTGCGGGCAGGCCAGCGCCGTCGCGTAGCGTGCCAGATCCGCCCGGCTCATGCCCAGTTGATCCAGCGGCAGCTCCTGCTGCTCACCCTGCTGAACGCGCAGCACCACCTTTTCGCCGTGCAGCGTCGGCAGGGTGGCGATACGCATGGCATAGCGCGCGCTGTCCAGCGTCAGGCTGAGCTGCCCGTCCTGAGGCTGACGGCGTTCGGCGATATCCAGCTGGCCGAGGATCTTCAGCCGGGCGATGAGCCGTGCGGCCAGCTGCGGTGGTGGTGAGGCGAGGGTTTGCAGCACGCCGTCGATGCGCAGGCGAATGCGAAAATGCTGCCGAAAGGGCTCGAAGTGGATATCCGAGGCGCGGCGCTGGATGGCCAGGCGCAGCGTCTGGTTGATGAACTGCACCACCGGCGCATCGCCGTCGTCGGGGTAGGTGATGTCGGCGGTGTCTTCTTCGGCTGCCAACGGCGCCGGCAGCGATTCGTGGCGTTGGTTCAGAGCCTGCTCCAGCCTGGCTGCCGGCCAGTGTTCCAGATGGATGCGCTTGCCGGTGGCGAAACGCAGAGCCGCCAGCAGCCCCTGCGGCGCTTCTTCGTTGAGCGCGATCGTGAGAGTGGTCGGGTCTTCGTTCAGCGCCAACGCCTGATAGCGCCGGCACAGGGCGTGAACCTCTTCGCTGATTTGCGCGTTCATCGCCGTTACTCCGCCGCGTTGTCGAAGCGGAAGACTTCCTGGCACACCTCAACCAGCGTTGTGTTTTCGCTGCTGCACAGCCGGCTCCAGCGGGTCAGCCCATCGGCGTTCGCTTTGGGGGTTAATGCCACCGCCAGCCCCTGCAGCGTTTGGGTGCCGGTCAGCGTGATCACGCCTTTGGCGACTTTCACCCCGCTGACGTAACGCGACGCGCCGCCGGTGGGAATGCCTTTGCTGCCGGCCTCACAGCCGGTGGGGGCGCCTTCGTCCAGCACGCACAGTTCGACCGCCAGTTTATACGGTGCCATGGTTTGCAGCATGTCGGTCATTGCCGCTTTCTGGATGTAGCGTTGGTAGGCAGGGATGCCGATGGCGCTGAGGATGGCGATGATGGCGATCACCACCATCAGTTCTATCAGGGTAAAGCCGCGTTGCGTTTCCATACGTTGTTTCCTCCATAGGTGTGTGGAAGACAACGGTAGCGACTTGCTCGGGGGCACGGCGAGGGGCTTTTGCGCGTTTCTCGGCGCGCTTCCATCAGTAATGATGTCGTTTGCAGCGATGAAAAAAATGGTGAGAAGGGGTTCGCAATTTTACGGTAACGCCCCCGACAGCGGCCGGGGGCGAGGGGATCATTTGAAGCGCATCGACAGATCGAGTGCAGTGATGTGCTTGGTCAGCGCGCCGACCGAAATGTAATCCACGCCGGTCTCGGCAAAGGTGCGCAGCGTCTCGCTGGTGACGTTGCCGGACACCTCCAGCTGGGCGCGGCCCTGGGTTTGCGCGACCGCCTGGCGCATCATCTCGACGCTGAAGTTGTCCAGCATGATGATATCGGCACCGGCATCCAGCGCCTGCTGCAGCTCATCAAGCGATTCGACCTCCACTTCCACCGGCACGTCGGCGTGCAGCCAGAAGGCTTTTTCCACCGCGTTCTTGATAGAGCCGGAGGCGATGATGTGGTTTTCCTTGATCAGGAAGGCGTCGGAGAGCCCCAGCCGATGGTTGCTGCCACCCCCGCACAGTACGGCGTATTTCAGCGCGGTGCGCAGGCCGGGCAGGGTCTTGCGGGTATCGAGCAGGCGAGTCCGGGTGCCTTCCAGCAGGGCCACGTAGCGGCTGACCTCGGTCGCCACGCCGGAGAGCGTCTGCACGAAGTTCAGCGCGGTGCGCTCGCCGGTCAGCATCACCCGCGCCGGGCCGCGCAGCCGGCAAAGCGGTTGGTTCGGCGTCAGACGGTCGCCGTCCGCCACCAGCCACTCCACCTGCACCTGGTTGCCCAATTGAATAAAGACCTCATTCAGCCAGCGGCGGCCACAGAATATGCCGGCTTCGCGGGTGATGACGGTGGCTTCGGCCTGCTTGTCCGCCGGTAACAATTGCGCGGTAATATCGCGCCCGGCGTCGACTTCACCCCCTAGGTCTTCGCGCAGCGCCTGGGCGACGGCATAGGGAATATCACTTTCAATTCGTTCAAGAAGCTCGGTGCGGCGACTGTCGGCACTGTAGCGGCGTGTCGGCATGGAAAACTCCGAAATGGACGGTTAGATCGTAGGGGAACATGCTACTCTGTTGCAGGAATAAGTACCACCGCAGAGAGGTGTCTGATGCAGTTGGAAAATGGCTGGATTGTCGGGGTGACGCGAGTGGTGTCGCCGCACTGCGATCGGCGTCCGGATGACGAGCCGCCTTCGCTGCTGGTCATCCACAACATCAGCCTGCCGCCCGGCGAATTCGGCGGCCCCTATATCGACCAGCTGTTTACCGGCACGCTCGATCCCGCGCAGCACCCCTATTTCGCCGAGATCCATCAGCTGCGGGTGTCTGCGCACTGTCTGATCCGCCGCGACGGGGAGATCGTGCAGTATGTGCCCTTCGACCAGCGCGCCTGGCACGCGGGCGTTTCTCTGTATCAGGGGCGCGATCGGTGCAACGATTTCTCCATCGGCATCGAGCTGGAAGGCACCGATCTGTTGCCTTACACCGAGGCGCAATACCGCACGCTGCAGGCGGTCACCGCGCTGCTGGCCGAACATTACCCGCCGCTGGTGGCCAATATCGCCGGGCATTGCGATATCGCCCCCGGCCGCAAGACCGATCCCGGGCCGGCGTTCGATTGGGATCGCTATCTGGCATCTCTGGAACAACGCGGCGCGCCCGCCGACGCTATGCTTGAGACAAGAAAAAGGGAGAGGAATCGCTAATGACGCTGTTTACGCTGTTGCTGGTTTTGGCCTGGGAGCGCCTGTTTAAGCTGGGAGAACATTGGCAGCTGGACCACCGTCTCGAAGTGGTGTTTCAGCGGCTGCATCGGGTTTCGCTGGCGCAGACGCTGGCAATGACCGCCGCCTGGATGGTGATCGTCTGGGGCGTTCTGTGGCTGTCTCACGGATTGTTCTTCGGCGTGGTGACGCTGCTGCTGTGGATCGTCATCGACCTGCTGTGCGTCGGCGCCGGCATCAAGCGCAAACACTACCGCGCCTACCTGAAAGCGGCGCGGCAGGGCGATACCCACGCCAGCGATCAGATGGCGGAAGAGCTGGCGTTGATCCACGGTTTGCCGGTGGACTGCAGCGAAGAGCTGCGCCTGCGCGAGCTGCAAAACGCGTTGCTGTGGATCAACTTCCGCTATTACCTGGCGCCGCTGTTCTGGTTCGTGGTCTTTGGGCCTTACGGGCCGATCGCGTTGGCGGGGTATGCCTTCCTGCGTGCCTATCAAACCTGGCTGGCGCGCCACAATACGCCGCTGGAGCGTTCGCAGTCGGGTATCGATCATCTGCTGAACTGGCTGGATTGGATCCCGGTGCGTTTGGCTGGGGTGGCCTACGCGCTGTTCGGCCACGGCGAGCGTGCGCTGCCGGCCTGGTTCGCCTCGCTGGGGGATCGGCATTCGTCGTCGTATCAGGTGTTGACGCGGCTGGCGCAGTTCTCGCTGGCGCGCGATCCGCATATGGATCCGGTGCAAACGCCGCGGGCGGCGGTGACGCTGGCTCGCAAGGTGACGATGATCATCGTGGTGGTAGTGGCGCTGTTGACCATTTACGGCACGCTGCTTTAAGCGGCTGCGAAAAACAAAACGGGCGCCGAGGCGCCCGTTTTTTTGGCCATTCGGCCGGGATTACAGCTTGGCGAAGCAGCGACGCGCGGCGTCGATGGTGCGCTGAATGTCTTCCTTGCTGTGCGCCACGGACATGAAGCCCGCTTCGAAGGCGGACGGCGCCAGATACACCCCTTCCTCCAGCATCAGGTGGAAGAAGCGCTTGAAGCGTTCCACATCGCACTGCATCACGTCCTGATAGCAGGTCACTGTCGGCGCGTCGGTGAAGAACAGGCCGAACATGCCGCCGACGTTGTTGACCACCAGCGGGATATTCTCTTCCTGCGCCGCATGCAGCAGGCCTGCGGCCAGCATTTCGGTCAGTTCAGTCAGCGTCTGGTGCACGCCAACCTGCGACACTTCGGTCAGGCAGGCGTAGCCCGCCGCCATGGCGATCGGGTTGCCGGACAGGGTGCCCGCCTGGTAGACCGGGCCGGTCGGCGCCAGCGCGTCCATCACGTCGCGGCGGCCGCCGAAGGCGCCCACCGGCATGCCGCCGCCGATGATTTTACCGAGACAGGTCAGATCCGGCTCGACGCCGTAATAGGACTGTGCGCCGGCCAGCGCCACGCGGAAACCGGTCATCACTTCATCGATGATCAAGAGCGCGCCGTACTTGTCGCACAATGCGCGCAGGCCCGGCAGGAATTCCGGCAGCGGCGGCACGCAGTTCATGTTGCCGGCAACCGGCTCGACGATGATACAGGCGATCTCGGACGGGTACTGCTCGAAGGCGGCCCGCACCGAATCCAGGTCGTTATAGGTGCAGGTCAGAGTGTGCTTGGCGAAGTCGGCCGGCACGCCCGGTGAGTTCGGCTGGCCGAGGGTCAGCGCGCCGGAACCGGCTTTCACCAGCAGGCAGTCGGCGTGGCCGTGGTAGCAGCCTTCGAACTTGATGATTTTGTCGCGGTTGGTGTAGCCGCGCGCCAGGCGGATGGCGCTCATGGTGGCTTCGGTGCCCGAGTTCACCATACGCACCATATCCATGGTAGGTACCAGTTCGGTGACCAGCTGCGCCATTTTGACTTCCATCTCGGTCGGCGCGCCGAAGCTCAGACCGCGCTGCGCCGCTTCGATCACCGCGTCGCGGATCGCCGGGTGGTTGTGCCCCAGCACCATCGGCCCCCAGGAACCGACATAGTCGATATAGGCCTTGCCGTCGGCATCGAACAGGTAAGCCCCGTCAGCCCGCTCGATAAACAGCGGCACACCGCCTACGCCGGTGAATGCACGCACCGGAGAGTTCACCCCACCGGGGATCAACTGTTGCGCCTGGGCGTACAGACTTTCGGACTTGCTGTGTAGGCTCATAAATCGGCTCCTGGATTCTCTTTTGAATGATTTGACCGCGCTATTCTAGAGGAGAGCGCCGCGTTATGAAACGATCACAGTCAGATACCATTAACGGCAGCGCCCGCCACCGGGTTGGGTTAGAATAACCGCCTTGCCTATTTGTATTACAAATTACCTGACGAATTACTCGCGATGACGGAATCACAATCACAGCCAGTCGGGACGTTGAGCCCGCGTCTTAGCCGCAGCGATGCGGTGCGTCAGTTTATTCGCCGCGATAAGACCCCGGTGGCGATCCTGGTGATGGCCGCGCTGGTGGGGACGCTGGCCGGTTTGCTCGGCGTGGCCTTCGATAAGGCGGTGGAGTGGGTGCAGCAGCAGCGGCTGGCTTCGCTGGCGCAGGTCGCCGACTCCTGGCTCCTGGTGTGGCCGCTGGCGTTTATCCTGTCCGCCGCGCTGGCGGCGCTGGGCTATTACCTGGTGCGGCGTTTTGCGCCTGAGGCGGGCGGCTCGGGCATTCCGGAGATCGAAGGCGCGCTGGAGGAGCTGCGGCCGGTGCGCTGGTGGCGCGTGATCCCGGTGAAATTCATCGGCGGCATGGGCACGCTGGGAGCGGGCATGGTGCTGGGGCGCGAAGGGCCCACGGTGCAAATGGGCGGCAACGTCGGGCGCATGGTATTGGACGTGTTGCGCATTCGCGGCGCCGAGGCGCGTCATACGCTGCTGGCGACCGGGGCCGCCGCCGGGTTGTCCGCCGCGTTCAACGCGCCGCTGGCCGGCATCTTGTTCATCATCGAAGAGATGCGGCCGCAGTTCCGCTACAACCTGATCTCGATTAAAGCGGTGTTTATCGGCGTGATCATGTCGAGCGTGGTATTCCAGCTGTTTAACGGCCAGGGATCGGTGATCGCGGTCGACAAACTTTCTTCGGCGCCCATCAATACCCTATGGCTCTATCTGGTACTGGGGGCGATATTCGGTGCGGTGGGCGTGGGGTTCAACGCGCTGATTTTCCGCACTCAAGACATGTTTGCGCGCCTGCACGGCGGCAGAATGCGCAATATCTTGCTGATGGGCGGGCTGCTCGGCGGCGTGTGCGGCATTCTGGGGCTGATCCAGCCGGAGGCGGCGGGCGGCGGCTTTGGGCTGATCCCGATCGCCGCGGCGGGCAATTACAGCGTCGGCATGTTGATGTTCATCTTTATTACCCGCATCTTCACTACGCTGCTGTGCTTCGGCTCCGGCGCGCCGGGCGGCATCTTTGCGCCGATGCTGGCGCTGGGCACGCTGTTCGGCACCGCCTTTGGGCTGGCGGGGGCGCATCTGTTCCCGCAGTACGGCATCGAGGCGGGCACCTTCGCCATCGCCGGCATGGGGGCGCTGTTCGCCGCTACGGTGCGCGCCCCGCTGACCGGCATCGTGCTGGTACTGGAAATGACCGACAACTACCAACTCATTTTACCGATGATCATCACCTGCCTCGGCGCCACGGTGGTGGCGCAGCTGCTCGGCGGCAAGCCGCTGTATTCGTCGATCCTGGCCCGCACGCTGCAAAGGCAGGAGGCGCAGCTGGCGCGGGAAGCGGCGGAGAAAACAGGTAAGGAAAATACAACAAATGCGGTGAATACTTGAACGCAACACTCAGGTATCGGATAATCGTTAATATTAATCAGGCAGCCATAGTCGCGATCTGATGCTGAACAATGTTGGGAGTAAAGAGTATGAGTGATCAAACGGCACTGCCCCTGCAATTTACCGAGGCAGCAGCAAGCAAGGTTAAGTTCCTGATTGCTGACGAAGAAAATCCGAACCTGAAGTTGCGGGTTTACATTACCGGCGGCGGCTGCAGCGGATTCCAGTACGGCTTCACTTTTGACGACAAGGTCAACGATGGCGACATGACCATCGAGAAGCAGGGCGTGGCGCTGGTGGTCGATCCGATGAGCCTGCAGTATCTGGTCGGCGGCTCGGTGGACTACACCGAAGGGCTGGAAGGGTCGCGCTTCGTGGTGACCAACCCGAATGCCAAAACCACCTGCGGTTGCGGTTCGTCGTTCAGCATCTGAGTTTGCCGGTCAGAATATCAACCCGCTCGCCTTACGGCCGGCGGGTTTTTTTATGCCTACCATTCCACGAGGATCACTTCTGCACCGTTCTCCTGTGCCGGTGGGCTGTGGATGATGTTCGGCTGCGCCGTTGCGTGGCTGCATTCGGCCTGTGGGGCGGCGGCCTCGAGGCGCACGGCGCATTGCGGTTCAATGGTCAGGGTAACGCCGATCTGGCCGCTGACGGCATCGGCATACGCGGCGCCACTCAGCAGGGTGCCACAGCTGGCAAGCAGAATTTTTTTCATCATTGCGGGAATAGTCATCCGTAAGCCATCTTGTGATGACTTATCGGCAAAAAGTTAAAAAGTTTTAACAGCGTGGGAAAGGAATTAACCTGCGGATAACAGAATTTTACATCGTCACTACGCTATTTTTCGGTCGAAAATAATACCATCAACCCCGTTAATAGTCTAATAAATCACCAGGTGCGGCGTTGCAAAGCGTCGCCCCGCAGGGCGACGGCTCAGCGTTCGAGAATAAAGGCGGGCAGTTTGAGGTGCCAGCGGATGGCCGCCAGGCGAATGGCCAGGGTGATGATCATGCCCAGCATCATGGCCTGTTGCAGCGGCATGTGGAAGGTGTAAAACGCCGTGGCGTGCACGATGCCGCCGATGATGCAGGCGGTGGCGTAAATTTCGGTGCGCAGGATCATCGGGATCTCGCGCGCCAGCACGTCGCGGATAATGCCGCCGCCGACGCCGGTGATCACTCCCATGCAGATTGCCACCAGCGGGCCGGTGCCGGCCGCGAAGGCCTTGTTGACGCCGATGCCGACGAACACCGCCAGCCCGACGGCGTCCAGCACCGGCAGCACCCACTTCGGCAGCCGGCGCGGCTGGCGCACCAGCAGCAGCGTCAAGACGCAGGTGATCATCGCCACCACCAAATCGGTGGGATCCTTGACCCAGAACACCGGGCCGTTGGCCAGCGCCATGTCGCGGATGGTGCCGCCGCCGACCGCGGTGACCACGCCCAATACCAGCACGCCGAACGGATCCATGCGCAGCTTGCCGGCCAATAGCACGCCGGAGACGGCGAACACTGCGGTGCCGAGAATATCCAACCAGAACACCAGCATCAGCGGATCTCCGCCAGCTGGCGGCACAGCTGCTGCGCCGCCAACGCAATGCGCGGCCCGCCGCGGTTGAACCAGTCTTCGTTCAGCGCGATCACCGGCACCTGCAGCTGCGGGGCCCAGAAGGCTTTCACACTGGCGGCTGCTTTCGCGCCCCCGGTGATGACGATGGCCTGCGGCTGGCGTGCCAACACCTGCTCGCGGCTGATCTGCGGCCAAGGGGTGCGGCTGTCGGCAAAGACGTTCTGCCCGCCGCACAGCGCCAGCACCTGGCTTTGCAATGTGGCGCCGGCGCTGGTGAACAGCGGCTGGGTGCCGAACTGCAGCAGCACGCGCCGCGATGGGTTAGCGGCATACTGTTGCTTGAGAGCGGCGAACTGGCGGCGAAGGCCTTCCGCCGCCTGATGCGCCTGCTCCGGGTGCGGGCTGTATTGCGCCAGCTGGTCCAGCAAACCGGCGATCCCTTCGAGGGTATCGGCGTCCGCATAGAAAATCGGGATGCCGAACGCGGCGAGCTGATCCAGCACGCGCTGCGGATTGCCGCCGCGCCAGGCGAGGATCAGGTCCGGCTTGAGCGCCAGCACCCGCTCCAGATTGATGCCCTGCCAGGAGGCCACCTGCTCCAGCTTGGCGGCCTGCGGCGGATAATCGGAATAGGCGCTCGCCGCCACCAGCACATCGCCCATGCCGGCGGCATAGGCGAGTTCGGTCGCGTTGGGCGCCAGGCTGATCACCCGCTGAGCGGCGCCGGCCGGCATGGCCAGCCAGAGCGCCAACAGACAGAGCATCGAGGTGAAGCGCAGCCTCACATCAACCGCGCTTGGCCAGGGTTTGCAGCATGGCGTTGACCATCAGCGTAGACTGCTTGGCCGCTACCACCAGAAACTCGTCGAAGCTCATGTGCGACTCGCTGTCGGCGACGTCAGAAATGGCGCGCACCACCACGAACGGCGTACCGAACAGATGGCAGACGTGAGCGATCGCCGCGGCTTCCATTTCCACGGCGGCGACGCGCGGGAAGGTGGCGCGAATGCGCGCCAGCGGCTCGGCGCCGTTGATGAAGGCGTCACCACTGCAGATCAGGCCGCGCACCGCGTGCAGATCCAGCTGTTTGATGCAGCTTTCCGCCAGCGCGATCAGCGCGTCGTCGGCGACGAACGCCGCCGGGCAGCCGGCCATCTGGCCCGGCTCGTAGCCGAAGGCGGTGACGTCGGCGTCGTGGTAGCGCACTTCTTCCGACACCACGATATCGCCCACGCGCAGGGTGCTGGCCAGGCCGCCGGCGGAACCGGTATTGATCACCAGATCCGGGCTGCAGTGTTCCAGCAGCAGGGTGGTGCCCATGGCCGCAGAGACTTTGCCGATGCCGGATTTCAGCAGGGCCACGTCAACGCCGCCGATCTGGCCGGTGTAGATTTCGCAGCCCGCGCGTTGGATGGTTTGACGGTTTTCGATTTGATCGCGCAGCAGGGTGACTTCCTGCTCCATTGCGCCGATGATGCCTACTTTCATAAATAACACTCGCTGATTGGCCGTGAGAATTGCGGCATAGTCTATCATGGCTGTGTATGAGAGATAATGCGTTGCATCCGCTGCCGGGAATTGTTATCACGGGGGCAGGGCGCAACGGCGGAGAAACAGATGTCCGGGATCGACTTCAAGCAAAAAATCAGCTTCCAACGGCCTTTCAGCAAACCGATCGAGGCCGAGGAAGAGTACGACATCGTGCGGCAATTCGAGAGCGATCGCGGGCGCATCGTCAACTCGGCCGCCATTCGCCGTCTGCAGCAAAAAACCCAGGTGTTTCCACTGGAGCGCAACGCGGCGGTGCGCAGCCGCCTGACGCACTCGATGGAGGTGCAGCAGGTTGGGCGCCACATCGCCAAAGAGATCCTCAACCGCTTCAAACAGGCGGGGAGAATTGATGAGCTCGGCCTGGCCCGGCTGCTCGATCCGTTTGAAAGCATCGTGGAAATGGCCTGCCTGATGCACGACATCGGCAATCCGCCGTTCGGTCACTTCGGCGAGTCGGCGATCAACGACTGGTTCGCCCAACGGCTCGATCCCGCCAGCTGCGGCAGCGAGCCGGGCAGCCACGATCGCTGTCAGGTGGCGACGCTGCGCCTGCATGAGGGGGAGAGCGATCTGAACCGGCTGCGCAGCCGGATCCGTCAGGATCTCAGCCACTTCGAGGGCAATGCCCAGGCGATCCGCATGGTGTACAGCCTGCTCAAGCTCAACCTGACCTACGCGCAGGTCGGCTGCATTTTGAAATACACCCGCCCGGCCTACTGGGCGAGCGACATCCCCGCCAGCCACAGTTACCTGATGAAAAAGCCCGGCTACTATCTGGCGGAAGAGGCCTTCGTCGATCGGCTGCGGCGCGAGCTGCACATGGGCGAGTTCGATCGTTTCCCGCTGACTTATATCATGGAGGCCGCCGACGATATCTCGTACTGCGTGGCCGATCTGGAAGACGCGGTGGAGAAGAGCATTTTCACCGTCGAGCAGCTGTATCAGCACCTGATTCAGGAGTGGGGCGAGGTGGTGCCGGGCGATCTGTTCGACAAGACCGTCGCCAGCGCATTTCGCAAGATCGATCGCGGCGGCGCGCGGCGCAGCGCGGAAGATCAGTTCTTCATGTATCTGCGGGTGTTTACCGTGGCGCGGCTGGTGCCGCACGCGGCGCAGCGCTTTATCGACAATTTGGACGCGGTCTATCAGGGCAGTTTCAATCAGGCGCTGCTGGAGGATTCCAGCCCGGCGTACCGGCTGCTGAAAATATTTAAAAATGTGGCGTTCAAGCACGTGTTCAACCACCCGGAGGTCGAGCAACTCGAGCTGCAAGGCTACCGGGTGATCAGCGGCCTGCTGGACATTTACAGCCCGCTGCTGGCGATGTCGCTGGCGGACTTCAGCCAGCTGGTGCGCGAGGACAGCCATCGCGCTTACCCGATCGAAACGCGCCTGTTCCACAAGCTGTCCACCAAGCATCGGCTGGCGTATGCGGAGGCGGTAGAGGGGCTGCAGCATTTATCGCCGGAGCAGCAAGCCATTCGGGAATATTATTTCCGCGCGCGTTTATTGCAGGACTATATCAGCGGAATGACCGACCTTTACGCCTATGACGAATATCGTCGATTGATGGCGGCGGAATAATTACGCTGAAGAATAATTTTAGCAATTCCAATCGGTTGGCTGTCTCGAGTTTTGTAAAGACGGACAATATTTGTTTACTATTGCCAATCATCTGTGCCGGAACTTCGGGCTATTAATTAACTCTGAATAAGCACGCAAGACAGCCATTCTTTTTGAACGACTTTATAAGAGACACACAGATGAAAAAAACCGCATTAGTTCTGAGCGCACTGGCATTCAGTATCGGTATGGCGATGGGCCCGGTCACGGCCAGCGCCGCTGAAACCGCCTCATCCAGCACCCAACAGCTGCCGAGCCTGGCGCCGATGCTGGAAAAGGTAATGCCTTCCGTGGTGAGCATTAACGTTGAGGGCAGCACCACGGTCAATACGCCGCGCATGCCTCAGCAGTTCCAACAGTTCTTCGGCGAAGATTCGCCGTTCTGCCAGGACGGCTCGCCATTCCAGGGCTCGCCGATGTGTCAGGGCGGCGAACAGCCTGGGCCGGATGGCCAGCCGCAGGGCACGCAGCAGAAATTCCAGGCGCTGGGCGCCGGGGTGGTCATCGATGCCGCCAAGGGCTACGTGGTGACCAATAACCACGTGGTGGACAACGCCAACAAGATCCAGGTGCAGCTGAGCGACGGCCGCCGTTTCGACGCCAAGGTGATCGGCAAGGATCCGCGTTCCGATATCGCGCTGATCCAGCTGAAAGACTTCAAGAACCTGACGGCGATCAAGATGGCGGATTCCGATCAGCTGCGCGTTGGCGATTACACCGTGGCGATCGGCAACCCGTACGGGCTGGGTGAAACCGCCACTTCGGGTATCGTATCCGCCCTGGGGCGCAGCGGCCTGAACATCGAAAACTACGAAAACTTTATCCAGACCGATGCGGCGATCAACCGCGGTAACTCCGGCGGTGCGCTGGTTAACCTGAACGGTGAGCTGATCGGCATCAACACCGCGATCCTGGCACCGGACGGCGGTAACATCGGTATCGGCTTCGCCATTCCGAGCAACATGGTGAAAAACCTGACGGCGCAAATGGTCGAATATGGCCAGGTGAAACGCGGCGAGCTGGGCATCATGGGTACCGAGCTGAACTCTGAGCTGGCCAAGGCGATGAAGGTCGACGCGCAGCGCGGGGCCTTCGTCAGCCAGGTGATGCCGAAGTCTTCCGCGGCGAAGGCGGGCATCAAGGCCGGCGACGTGATCGTCACCATGAACGGCAAGGCCATCTCCAGCTTCGCCTCGTTCCGGGCGGAGATCGGCACGCTGCCGGTCGGCAGCAAGATGTCGCTGGGCATTATTCGCGACGGCAAGCCGGTGACGATTGACGTCACGCTGGAGCAAAGCGCGCAGACCCAGGTGGCCTCGGGCAATATCTACACCGGCATTGAAGGCGCCGAGCTGAGCAATACCCAGGTCGGCAACGTGAAGGGCGTCAAGGTTGACAGCGTGAAAGCCGGCAGCGCCGCGGCGCGCATCGGCCTGAAAAAGGGCGACGTGATCCTGGGCGTGAACCAGCAGCCGATCCAGAACCTGGGTGAGCTGCGTAAAATCCTCGACAGCAAGCCGTCGGTGCTGGCGTTGAATATTCAGCGCGGCGAGAGCCAGCTGTACCTGCTGGCGCAGTGATAGGCATCAGGCGTTAAAAACAAAGGCACGCTGCGGCGTGCCTTTTTGCATTATGGCCTGAGGATTCAGGCGGGTTGCGCCAGATGCGCGCGCGCCGCGTGGATCACCAGTTCAATCTCATCCAACAGCTCCAGCCACTCCGGCTCCAGTTCGTCGTTGGTGATGCCCTGACGCAGCTGCCGCTCGAGGTAGAAACACAGCTGCTTGAGGCGCGGCACGCCGCTGTAGCTGCAGCTGCCGTGCAGCTTATGGACCAGATCGAGGATCTCGTCGTCATGCTGGCCGTCGAGCAGCGCCTGTACCCGTTCGCGCACCTGCGGCAGGAAATCGAGCAGCATTTGCAGCAGATCGCGCGCCAGATCCGGTTTGTTGGCCGCCTGACGCAGCGCCAGCGGCCAGTCGAGCGACAGCGGAGCGTCATCGGCGATGGCGTTTTCCACGTCGCCGCTGTGGTAGCGCGACAGCACGCGGGTCAGCATTTTCTCGTCGATCGGTTTGGCCAGATAGTCGTCCATCCCGGCCTGCAGCAGGTGCTCGCGCTCGCCGCTGGCGGCATGGGCGGTAACGGCGACGATCGGCGTGGAGTTGTGATGCGGCAGCTGGCGGATCAGCTCGCTGGCGTGAATGCCGTCCATCTTCGGCATCTGAATGTCCATCAGGATCAGATCCAGCACGTTGTCGCGCGCCAGCGCCAGCGCTTCCTCACCGCTCTCGCACAGCAGGGTTTTTTCTACCTGTTCCCCCAGCAGCGTGCCGATCAGCTTCAGGTTGGCCGGGTTGTCGTCAACCGCCATCACCGTTAGCGGCAGGCGTTTACGCTCAGGCTGTGCGGTGAGGCGTGCCGGCGCTTCCATCCGGAGCAGAGGGAACAGACGGGTACTAGTGATCGGCTTGATCAGACAGCCGAGCGCGCCTTGTTGTTTAAGCAGCTCGGCGTCGATCTGCGCCTGGCACGGCAGCGCCAGAATCACCCGATCGGCCAGCTTCAGCGAGGCCAGCAATTTGTCCTCGTGCTGCGCCATGTTGTCGCGGAACGGGATGGGCACGCCGGCCAGCAGGAAGTCATAGTGGCCCGGCGGCAACTGGCCCAGCGTCGGCGAGTGGGTGATCACCAACTGCGTGATGCTGAGCATGTTGAGCGTCGCCTGCGCCGCCGTCGGGTTGGACTCGATATAGGCGAGCGTTTTGCCGCTCAGATCCGGCAGGCTCGGTGCCAGCGACAGCATGCCCTCGTTCAGATCCAGCGTGATGTGGAACCAGAAGGTCGAGCCGCGGTTCAACTGGCTGTGGAAGCAGATATCGCCCCCCATTTCTTTCACCAGTTTTTGCGTGATCACCAGCCCCAGCCCGGTACCGCCGTGGCGGCGGGAGATGCTGGCGTCCGCCTGACGGAATGCCTGGAACAGCTGCGACTGCTGGCGTTCGGAGATGCCGATGCCGGTGTCGTGGATCTGCACTTCCACCTCCACCCTGCGATCCAGCTGTTTGCGCAGCTCGACGCGAATGTCGATATTGCCGGTTTCGGTGAACTTGATGGCGTTGCCCAGCAGGTTGGTGATGATTTGCTGCAGACGCAGCGAGTCGCCGATCACCTGCTCCGGAACGTCGTTGTGCACATCCAGCGTCAGCTCCAGCCCCTTGTCGTGGGCGCTGGGCGCCAGCAACACCACCACTTCGTCCAGCGTTTCACGCAGGGCGAAAGGAATATGCTCCAGCACCAGCTTGCCGGCTTCCAGCTTGGAGAAGTCCAGCACATCGTTGATGATGGTCAGCAGGTTGTTGGCCGAGCGTTCGATGGTCTGCAAATAATCGGTCTGGGTCGCGCTCAGATCGGTTTTCAGCATCTGACGGGTGAAGCCGATCACGCCGTTGAGCGGAGTACGCAGTTCGTGCGACATGTTGGCCAGGAATTCGGACTTGATGCGCGCTGCCTCCTGCGCGCGTTTTTTCGCCAAATCCAGTTCGACGTTCTGGATTTCCATCTGCTCCAGGGTTTCACGCAGGTCGGAGGTGGCCTGATCGATGTTCTGCTGCATCTCTTCGTGATAGGCGGTGAGCGACATCGCCATCGAGTTGATGCCGTTCTTCAGCATGTGCAGTTCGCCGAGCATGTAGCCCTCCACGCGGCTGTCGAGCTGGCCGCGGCGGATGCGGTCGACGGTGTTCACCATGTTGCGGATCGGGCCGGTCACGTCGCGCATCAGCCGGTAAGCGAATAGGATGGCGATGCACATGCACAGCAACAGCAGCAGGGTGGAGACGAAGACCTCTTTATATTGCTGCAGCCGCACCGACTGCAGATCCAGCTCGATCGCCACATAGCCCAGGTTGTTGTCGGGGTGGCTGCCGCCGTCGGCGGTTTCATCCGGATACTGGCTTTCCGACAGGATCGGCGTGCGCAGGATCAGCGAATCGCCGCGTCGGGTGAGCATCAGTTCGGTGGGCAACGGCACGCCTTTCGGCAGCTGTAGCTGAGCGAAGTTGTGATGATAATTGGAGGTGACGAACAAATTATTCTGCGCATCGAACACAGTGATCGAACGCACGATGTCCGAATGGCGGCGGTGCAACAGGCTGACCAGCTGCCTGACCGATTCGCGGCTGCGGAACGTCATGCCGTACTCGCTGGCCACCGCCAGCGGCTCGATGATGCTGGCGCCGGCGTCGACCAATTGCTCCTGCAGCTCGTTATAGCGGTGCACCACGAAGAAGGTGCTGAGCAGCAAACCAATCAGCAAGGTCGGGGCCAGAATCAGGATCATCATGCGCGCACGCAGGCTGTATTTGGTCATGGGATTCCAATGTGGGAGAATTGACAGCTGACACTAGCTTAATGAACCAGCACACAATCGACAAATATGGCGCAATTCTACTCTCCCAAACGCCGCGTGACGACCCGGCAGAGCTCACAAATCTTCACCGTGACGGTGAGCGATCTCGATCCTTTCGGCCAGGGCGTGGCGCGCCACGACGGCAAAGCGGTGTTCGTGCCGGGCGTATTGCCGGGCGAGCAGGCGGAAATCCAGCTGACCGAAGACAAGCGCCAGTTCGCCAAAGGCAAGCTCAAACGCTTGCTGAGCCGCAGCCCGCAGCGGGTGGCGCCGCGTTGCCCGCATTTCGGCGTCTGCGGCGGCTGCCAGCAGCAACATGCGGATGAGGCGCTGCAACAGCAGAGCAAGGCGGCGGCGCTGGTGCGCATGATCGTCCGCGAAACCGGGGTGACCCCGCAGCAGGAACCGGTGATCGCCGGCCCGGAATACGGCTATCGCCGCCGCGCTCGCCTGAGCCTGGCGTGGCAGCCCAAGCAGCAGCGCCTGATGATGGGCTTTCGACAGGCGGCCTCCAGCGAGCTGGTGGCGGTGGAGCACTGCCCGGTGCTGCGGCCGGAGCTGGAACAGCTGCTGGCGCCGGTGCGCGCCTGCCTGAGCGGGCTGCAGGCGGTGCGGCGGCTGGGGCATGTGGAGCTGGTGCTGGCGGACAACGGCCCGCTGCTGGTGCTGCGCCATCTCGACGCGCTGAAAGAGGCGGATCGGCAGGCGCTGTTGGCGTTTGGCGAGCGGGAAAACGTCGCCGTTTATCTGGCGCCGGACAGCGATCGCGTGGAGAAACTGTGCGGTGACACGCCGTATTATCAGGTTGACGGGCTACGCTTAGACTTCAGCCCGCGCGACTTTATTCAGGTCAATGACGTCGTAAACCAACAAATGGTGGCGCAGGCCCTTGAATGGCTCGATATTCAACCCAATGATCGGGTGCTGGACCTGTTCTGCGGTATGGGCAATTTCACCCTGCCGTTGGCGCGCCGGGCCGCTGCGGTGGTGGGCATCGAAGGTGTTGCCACGCTGGTAGCGAATGGGCAATATAATGCACATAAGAATAAGCTGAATAATGCATCGTTCTTCCACGAGAATCTGGAGGACGACGTTGCACGGCAACCTTGGGCAGCACAAGGGTTTGATAAGGTGATGCTGGATCCCGCCCGTGCCGGTGCGGCCGGGGTGATGTCACACATTGTAAAACTGGCGCCGGCGCGGGTGGTGTATGTTTCCTGTAACCCCACCACGCTGGCTCGCGACAGCAAAGTGCTGTTGAGCGCCGGTTATCGTCTTGCGCGCGTGCGGATGTTGGATATGTTTCCGCACACGGGGCATCTTGAATCAATGGCGCTGTTTATCAACGAGAGCGCGCCAGAGGTCGCTGCAAAGTAGGGAGAAGTTATGGTTGCGGTAAGAAGTGCACATCTGAATACGGCGGGTGAATTCGCTCTCGATGAGTGGATCGCCGGCTTAGGGCTACCTAACCCGCAGTCATGTGAGCGATTGGCCGCAACCTGGCGTTATTGTGAGCAGCAGACCCAGAACCATCCCGACGCCTCGCTGCTGCTGTGGCGCGGTCTGGAGATGGTGGAAATCCTCTCGACGCTGAGCATGGACAACGACAGCATGCGCGCCGCGCTGCTGTTCCCGCTGGTGGACGCCGGCATCGTGCAGGAAGAGACCCTGACCGAAGCGTTCGGCAAGGGCATCGTCGCGCTGGTGCACGGCGTGCGCGACATGGACGCCATTCGCCAACTGAAAGCCACCCAAAACGACTCGATGGCCTCCGAACAGGTCGACAACGTGCGCCGCATGCTGTTGGCGATGGTGGAGGATTTCCGCTGCGTGGTCATCAAGCTGGCGGAGCGCATCGCCCACCTGCGCGAGGTGAAAGACGCGCCGGAAGACGAACGCGTGCTGGCGGCGAAAGAGTGTTCCAACATCTACGCCCCACTGGCCAACCGGCTCGGCATCGGTCAGCTGAAGTGGGAGCTGGAGGATTTCTGCTTCCGCTACCTGCATCCGGAAGAATACAAGCGCATCGCCAAGCTGTTGCATGAACGCCGCATCGATCGCGAACAGTTCATCGACGATTTCGTCGCCGGGCTGCGCACCGAGATGGCCAGCGAAGGCATTCGGGTGGAGATCTACGGCCGGCCGAAACACATCTACAGCATCTGGCGCAAGATGCAGAAAAAGCACCTGGCGTTCGACGAACTGTTCGACGTGCGCGCGGTGCGCATCGTGGCGGAGCGCCTGCAGGATTGCTATGCGGCGTTGGGCATCGTGCATACCCATTTCCGCCATCTGCCGGATGAGTTCGACGACTACGTCGCCAACCCGAAACCCAACGGCTACCAGTCGATCCACACCGTGGTGTTGGGGCCGCGCGGCAAAACCGTCGAGATTCAGATCCGCACCCGGCAAATGCATGAAGACGCCGAGCTGGGCGTGGCCGCGCACTGGAAGTACAAAGAGGGCGCGGGCGTGACCGTGCGCTCCGGCTACGAAGAACGCATCGCCTGGCTGCGCAAGCTCATCGCCTGGCAGGAAGAGATGGCGGACTCCGGCGAGATGCTCGACGAAGTGCGCAGCCAGGTGTTCGACGATCGGGTCTATGTGTTTACGCCGAAAGGCGACGTGGTGGATCTGCCGGCCGGCTCCACGCCGCTCGATTTCGCTTACCACATTCACAGCGACGTCGGTCACCGCTGTATCGGCGCCAAGATCGGCGGCCGCATCGTGCCGTTTACCTATCAGCTGAAGATGGGCGATCAGATTGAGATCATCACCCAGAAGCAGCCGAACCCGAGCCGCGACTGGCTGAACCCGAACCTGGGCTATGTCACCACCAGCCGCGGGCGCTCGAAGATCCATAACTGGTTCCGCAAGCAGGATCGCGACAAAAACATTCTCGCCGGTCGTCAGATGCTGGACAACGAACTTGAGCACCTTGGCATCAGCCTGAAAGAGGCCGAGAAACTGCTGATCCCGCGTTACAACATGAACTCGCTGGACGAGGTGTTGGCGGCGATCGGCGGTGGGGACATTCGCCTGAACCAGATGGTGAATTACCTGCAGGGCAAGTTCAACAAGCCGAGCGCCGAAGAGCAGGATCGCGAGGCGCTGCGCCAGCTGGTGCAGCAGAAAGCGCCGCCGCCGACTCGTAGCAAGGACAACGGCCGGGTGGTGGTGGAGGGCGTGGGCAATCTGATGCACCATATCGCCCGCTGCTGCCAGCCGATCCCGGGCGACGACATCGTCGGCTTTATCACCCAGGGGCGCGGTATTTCGATCCACCGTGCGGACTGCGATCAGCTGGTCGATCTGCAATCGCACGCGCCGGAGCGCATCGTCGACGCGGTATGGGGTGAAAGCTACTCCAGCGGTTATTCGCTGGTGGTGCGCGTGATGGCCAACGATCGCAGCGGGCTGCTGCGCGACATTACCACCATTCTGGCCAACGAAAAGGTCAACGTACTGGGCGTCGCCAGCCGCAGCGACACCAAGAAACAGTTGGCCACCATCGACATGGATATCGAAATCTACAACCAGCAGGTGCTGAGCCGGGTGCTGGCGAAGCTGAACCAGCTGCCGGACGTGATAGACGCCAAGCGTCTGCACGGCAACTAAGCCCACATCGCCTTTCGGGCCGTATCGATAGCGGATGCGGCCCGAAATCCATGAATTCGGCGGGCGCTCCCCTGCGCCCCCATGCTTTCTCAGAGATTTTTTATGACCCAATCCACTCCACTGCAGCGTCTGCTGAACATCATGAAAACGCTGCGCGACCCGCAGATCGGTTGCTCGTGGGACCGCAAGCAAACCTTCGCCACCATTGCGCCTTATACGTTGGAAGAGACTTACGAAGTGCTGGACGCCATCGAGCGTCAGGACTACGCCGATCTGCGCGACGAGCTGGGCGATTTGCTGTTCCAGGTGGTGTTCTACGCCCAGATGGGGCAGGAGCAGGGGCTGTTCGATTTCGATGAGGTGTGCACCGCCATCAGCGACAAGCTGGAGCGCCGTCACCCGCACATCTTCGGCGACGCCGAGGGCGGAGACAGCGAAGCCGTGGCGGCGCGCTGGGAGCAACTGAAGGCCGGTGAGCGCGCCGAGAAAGCGTTGCACTCGGTGCTGGACGACATTCCGCAGGCGCTGCCGGCGTTGATGAAAGCGCACAAGATCCAGAAACGCTGCGCCTCGGTCGGCTTCGACTGGAATACCCTGGGCCCGGTGCTGGACAAAGTGTACGAAGAGATCGACGAAGTGATGCACGAAGCCCGCCAGGCGGTGGTCGACGAGAGCAAGCTGGAAGAGGAGATCGGCGATCTGCTGTTCGCCACGGTGAACCTGTCGCGCCATTTAGGCCACAAGGCGGAGAACGCGCTGCAGGCGGCGAACCGCAAGTTCGAGCGCCGCTTCCGCCAGGTGGAAGAGATTGTCCAGCAAAGCGGGCTGCGGCTTGAAGACGCCACGCTGGAGCAGATGGAAGAGGCCTGGCAGCAGGTGAAACGTCAGGAAAGTTGAATCGCCGCGACAATGTTGATCGCCGACAAGGTTCGCTCAAGCTGAAACGGTTAAGCTTTCGGTCAGGTTAGAGGCGCATGGCTGCCGGCGGCAGCAAAAGGGCAACAAACTGAAATCTAAGGCGTTTTATCGCTCCTGAGGGGCGGTAAAAAGAAATTTTCTCTGCTAACTCTTTGTTTTACCTGGAGGGTTTAGGCGGCGCCGGCGGAGTAAACCCTGATGAACACGGGAGGGCGGCCGAGATGATGGACAGCAAAACGATCGTTTGTAGGTCAGGAGAGGTTCGGGTATACTACTTTCCCGTCCTGGTTCTTCCATCGTCTTTAAACCTAAACTCTCAGGTTCAGCATGACAACTAATTATATTTTTGTGACCGGCGGGGTCGTATCCTCTCTGGGTAAAGGCATTGCCGCAGCCTCTCTGGCGGCTATTCTTGAAGCCCGTGGCCTCAACGTTACCATCATGAAACTGGACCCGTACATCAACGTGGATCCGGGCACCATGAGCCCGATTCAGCATGGGGAAGTTTTCGTCACCGAAGACGGCGCAGAAACCGATCTGGATTTGGGTCACTACGAGCGCTTCATCCGCACCAAAATGTCGCGTCGCAACAACTTCACCACCGGCCGCATCTACTCCGACGTGCTGCGTAAAGAACGCCGCGGCGACTATTTGGGTGCGACCGTGCAGGTCATTCCGCACATCACCAACGCGATCAAAGAGCGCATCATCGAAGGTGGCGAAGGCCACGATGTGGTGCTGGTGGAAATCGGCGGCACCGTCGGCGATATCGAATCGCTGCCGTTCCTCGAAGCCATCCGTCAGATGGCGGTGGAAGTGGGCCGCGAGCACACTCTGTACATGCACCTGACGCTGGTGCCGTACATGGCGGCAGCTGGTGAAGTGAAAACCAAGCCGACCCAGCATTCCGTAAAAGAGCTGCTTTCCATCGGTATTCAGCCGGATGTGCTGATTTGCCGTTCCGATCGCGCGGTTCCTGCTAACGAACGCGCTAAAATCGCGCTTTTCTGCAACGTGCCGGAAAAAGCGGTTATCTCTCTGAAAGACGTTGATTCTATTTATAAAATCCCAGGCCTATTGAAATCTCAGGGGCTGGACGATTATATTTGTAAACGATTCAGCTTGAACGCACCGGAAGCCAACCTGGCCGAATGGGAACAGGTGATCTACGAAGAAGCCAATCCGGGCGGCGAAGTGACCATCGGTATGGTCGGCAAATACGTTGAGCTGCCGGACGCCTACAAGTCGGTGATCGAAGCGCTGAAGCACGGCGGGTTGAAAAACCGTCTGACCGTAAACATCAAGCTGATCGATTCGCAGGACGTGGAAACCCGCGGCGTGGAAGTGCTGAAAGGGCTGGACGCGATCCTGATCCCGGGCGGCTTCGGCTACCGCGGCGTGGAAGGCAAAGTGATGACCGCACGCTATGCGCGCGAGAACAACATTCCTTATCTGGGCATTTGCCTGGGCATGCAGGTGGCGTTGATGGAGTTTGCTCGCAACGTGGCGGGCATGGAAAACGCCAACTCCACCGAGTTTATGCCAGACTGTAAGTACCCGGTGGTGGCGTTGATCACCGAATGGCGCGACGAAGACGGCAACGTCGAAGTGCGCAGCGAAGAAAGCGATTTGGGCGGCACGATGCGCGTAGGTGGCCAACAGTGCAACCTGATCGACAACAGCCTTGTGCGTCAGCTGTACGGCGAACCGACCATTGTCGAGCGTCACCGTCACCGTTACGAAGTTAACAACATGCTGTTGAAGCAGATCGAAGCCGCAGGGCTGCGTGTCGCCGGTCGTTCCGCCGACAACAAGCTGGTTGAGATCATTGAACTGCCGAATCACCCGTGGTTTGTAGCCTGTCAGTTCCACCCGGAATTTACGTCTACGCCGCGTGATGGGCATCCGCTGTTCGCCGGCTTCGTGAAAGCCGCAGGCGAGCATCAGAAGCGCCAGGTGAAATAAAATATTTGGTAGGCGGCGCGCGGTGAGAACCGCGCGCTGTTTGTCTGGAGTTTTAGTTTAACTTGTACTGAGGAAAACCTAATGTCCAAAATCGTTAAAGTCATCGGTCGTGAAATCATCGACTCCCGCGGTAACCCGACTGTTGAAGCCGAAGTTCATCTGGAAGGCGGTTTCGTAGGCCTGGCTGCTGCGCCGTCAGGTGCTTCTACCGGTTCCCGCGAAGCGCTGGAACTGCGTGACGGTGACAAGTCTCGTTTCCTGGGTAAAGGCGTACTGAAAGCCGTTGCTGCAGTAAACGGTCCGATTGCTCAGGCAGTACTGGGTAAAGATGCCAAAGACCAGGCGAACATCGACAAGATCATGATCGATCTGGACGGCACCGAGAACAAATCCAACTTCGGCGCCAACGCCATTCTGGCGGTTTCCCTGGCAGCAGCGAAAGCGGCCGCAGCCTCTAAAGGCATGCCGCTGTACGAGCACATCGCTGAACTGAACGGCACCCCAGGCAAATTCTCCATGCCACTGCCGATGATGAACATCATCAACGGCGGCGAGCACGCTGACAACAACGTCGACATTCAGGAATTCATGATTCAGCCGGTTGGCGCGAAAACCCTGAAAGAAGCGGTGCGCATCGGTTCTGAAGTGTTCCACCACCTGGCGAAAGTTCTGAAAGCCAAAGGCATGAACACCGCCGTGGGCGACGAAGGCGGCTATGCACCAAACCTGGGTTCCAACGCCGAAGCGCTGGCGGTTATCGCTGAAGCGGTAAAAGCGGCGGGCTACGAGCTGGGCAAAGACGTGACTCTGGCGATGGACTGTGCGGCTTCCGAATTCTACAAAGACGGTAAATACGTGCTGGCCGGCGAAGGCAACAAAGCCTTCACTTCCGAAGAGTTCACTCACTTCCTGGAAGATCTGACCAAACAGTACCCAATCGTGTCTATCGAAGACGGCCTGGATGAATCCGACTGGGCGGGCTTCGCTTACCAGACCAAAGTTCTGGGCGACAAAATCCAGCTGGTGGGCGACGATCTGTTCGTTACCAACACCAAGATCCTGAAAGAAGGCATCGAGAAAGGCATCGCTAACTCCATCCTGATCAAATTCAACCAGATCGGTTCTCTGACCGAAACTCTGGCTGCTATCAAGATGGCGAAAGACGCTGGCTACACCGCGGTGATCTCTCACCGTTCCGGTGAAACCGAAGACGCGACCATCGCCGACCTGGCGGTAGGGACTGCGGCTGGCCAGATCAAAACCGGTTCCATGAGCCGTTCTGATCGCGTTGCCAAATACAACCAACTGATCCGTATCGAAGAAGCGCTGGGTGACCGTGCGCCGTTCAACGGCCTGAAAGAAGTTAAAGGCCAGTAAGTTCGACCGATTCGGTTGCTAAATAAAAACCCGCTGCGGCGGGTTTTTTTATATTTTAAATTTATGATGATTGTCAGTTTAATAAGAATTTTTTTATTGAAAGCGTGGTTTTGTTTAACCCGATAATTTCATTAAGGATAGTAAATGCGTTTATTTTATATTCCCATTTTGTTTGCTTTATAACTATTCGTTACTAGACTGCCAATAAGGCAGTTTATTTTTCGCCGTTCTGCCGTAGACCTTCATCATCACCATACCTTAATACTGCCGGCTTGCTGGCCGGTTGAGCGAGGGCTTGATGCGACAGCGAATCATCATTGTCGGCGGCGGAACCGGCGGCACCATCCTGGCCAATTTATTGGCCGCAAAATTGCACCGGGAAATTATTAATAATAAAGTCGAGTTATTAATGATATCGGATTCACCGCTGCATTATTACAAACCGGCGTTTATGTATGTCGCGTTCAATACTTTTTTCAAGCAAGAACTCATGCGCTCACAGCGGAGTTTATTGCGGCCCGAAATACAGTTTATTGTTGATAAAGCGGAATCTTTCGATTTAAAGCAGCGAAGTCTAGCCACGCAAAGCGGTAAAATTTATTCCTATGACTTTCTGGTCTTTGCGACCGGCTGTGTCCCCTGGCCAGAGCGCATCGAGGGATTGGCGCAGGCGGGCGATCATTTTTACCAGTATCAGGCCGCCAGGCGGTTGGCGCATAAACTGGCTACCATCGAGAAAGGGCGTATCTTTATCACCGTTTCCTTCCCCGAAACACCCAATGTGCCCCATCAGTGCGGCATTGCACCGATTGAAACCACCTTGATGCTGGACGACTACCTGCGGCGGCGCGGCGTACGTAAGGCGGTGGAGATCGTTTATACCTACCCGACCATTTCCCAACTGCTGCGCAACTGCCTGTTTTTGCAGCGGCCAACCGGCGAAGCACTGCCCGCCATTTTCGCGGCGCGCGATATCTACCACCAGCGTGGCTTTACGCTCAATCGGGTGGATGCGCAGCGCAATATCGCCTGTTCCGCTGAGGGGGAAGAGCAGCCGTTCGACATTCTGATGGCGACGCCGCCGATTCGCGCAGTCGAGGCGGTGCGCAATACCGGGTTGAGCGAGAGTCAAAACGGTGAAGGCTGGCTGCCGACCGATCATCAAACGCTGCAGGTCTATGGCCAGCAGGGCGTGTATGTCATAGGCGATACCGTGGATTTGCCGGTCAGCAAGGCCGGCGGTTCTTGCCATAATCAGGCTCCGGTCATTGCCGACAACATCGTGGCGGAAATGCGGCTGGGTCAAACCGTGAGCCATTATGACGGCAAGGTGCAGGCGGTCGCGCAAATGGGGCTGAATGCCGGCATGCCGCTGGTGTACGACTACCGTCACGACGTGCTGCCGACGCCCGCCACCAAGGTGGGCGGCATGCTGCGCAATGGGTTTAACCGCGGTCTTTACTGGGCCACGGTAAGGGGGCTGATATGACGGAAAGCACGGTGCATGCGGCTGACCTGCAATCATTGGCGGCGTTGCTCGAGAAACTGCAGCCGCTGCTGGCGGGCGGCCGGTTGGATAACGTGGTCGATCTGCTGTCGTTGCTGTCGGACGTGGTGGATATTGCCGACAACGCGCTGGTAGAAAAACTGGCAGGCGTGTTTGAAGGGCTGGTTACGGTCGGTTGGGAGGGAGGGACTGCGTTGAAGATGGCGCACAGCGAGCTGCAATTGAACCCGCCGCCCGCCAATTTTCGTGCGGCTTACGCCTTGCTGAAGCATCCGGATACTTTACTGGGCATCATGCTGCTGCTGCGTACTCTGCAAATCATCGGCGGGCGCACGCGGGACAGCGCGTTGCCGCTCTCGCTCCAGGATGAGCCATCGAATTAAGCTTTCCCACTCAGGTAAGGAGTTGCGTTATGTCCGCCATCACTGGCCACGCTTTCGCCACCCGCGCCATTCATTACGGCTACGATCCCCAGCAGCATCAGGGAGCGCTGTGCCCGCCGGTGTTTATGAGTTCTACCTTTACCTTTCCCACGGCGGAATATGGCGGCGCCTGCTTTGCCGGCACCGAGTCGGGGTACGTTTATTCGCGCATCGCCAACCCGACGTTAAACTTGCTCGAGCAGCGCATCGCCAACCTGGAAGAGGGGGAAGCGGCGGTGGCGTTCGCTTCCGGCATGGGGGCGATCACCGCCTGTTGCTGGACGTTGCTCAATCCGGGCGATGAGCTGATCGTCGATGAAACGGTGTATGGTTGCACCTTCAGCTACTTTCATCACGGTCTGGCGCGCTTTGGCGTCAAGATAACCCACGTTGATATGACCCGGCCGGAGCGGCTGGCATCGGCCATTGGTCCGCATACCCGGCTGGTGTATTGCGAAACTCCGGCCAATTCTAATATGCGCTTGATCGATATCGCCGCCGTGGCGGAGATCACTCATCGGCATCGGGCGTTGCTGCTGGTGGACAACACCTACTGCACGCCCTATCTGCAGCGGCCCCTGACGTTAGGTGCCGATATTGTGGTGTACTCGGCAACCAAGTACCTCGGCGGGCATGGCGATCTCCTGGCCGGGATAGCGGTGACGAGCGAGGCGCTGGCGCAGGAGATACGGTTGGAGGGACTGAAAGATATGAACGGGGCGGTGTTGTCGGCGCAGGACGCCGCATTGGTGCTGCGTGGGTTGAAGACGCTGCCGCTGCGTATGGAGCGGCACTGCGACAACGCCCAGCGTCTGGCCGAGGTGTTGTCGGATCATCCGGCGGTGGCGCGGGTTTACTATCCAGGCCTGGCAAGCTTCCCGCAGCATGCGTTGGCGCAGCGGCAAATGGCGCGATACGGCGGCATGCTGGCGTTTGAATTGCGCGGTGGCATGACGGCGGGCATTCGTTTCCTTAACGCGCTGCAGCTCATCTTGCGTGCGGTTAGCCTGGGAGATTGTGAGAGCCTGGCGCAGCATCCGGCCAGCATGACGCACTCGGCCTACAGCCCGGAAGAACGGCGGCGGCATCATATCAGTGAAGGACTGGTGCGTTTGTCCGCGGGGTTGGAGGCGTTCGAGGACCTGCGGGCAGATGTCCTGCAAGCGTTGGCGCAGGCACAATAAAAAACCCGCCGCAGCGGGTTTTAGCAGAAGCGAGCGTTACATCTGTTGTGTCGCTGCGGTCACCGGCGAACCGCCGCCTTTCTTGCGCACCCACAGCCAGTAGGCCACGGTGAGGAAAGCGATCCACACCAGCCCGACGTACAGCGCGATGCGGCTCTCTTCGAAGTAGCCGAGCAGACCGATAACGAACACCATAAAGGCGGTCGCCAGCGCCGGCGCCACCGGCCACCACGGTACCGGGAAGCTCAGCTGGCGGGTTTCTTCCGGCGACAACGTGCGGCGCATGGCGACCTGCGACAGCAGGATCATCAGCCACACCCAGACGGTGGCGAAGGTGGCGATCGAGGCGATGATCATGAAGATCTTCTCCGGGATCAGGTAGTTGAGCACCACCGCCAGCAGCAGGGCGATCGACATCACCAGCACCGTCATCCACGGTACGCCGCTGGCGGTCAGTTTGGAGAAGCTGCGTGGTGCCTGGCCGTCCTGCGCCATGCCGTACATCATGCGGCCGGCACCGAAGATATCGCTGTTGATGGCGGAGATAGCGGCGGTGATCACTACCACATTCAGCACGTTGGCGGCGGAGCTGATGCCGAGGTTGCTGAAGATCTCAACGAACGGGCTGCCGTCCTGACCGATGCTGTTCCATGGGTAGATCGCCATCAGCACAGTGAGCGTCAGTACGTAAAACAGCAGGATGCGTACCGGTACGGCGTTGATCGCTTTTGGTAGCACTTTAGCGGGGTCTTTCGCCTCGCTGGCGGTGATGCCGATGATCTCGATGCCGCCGAAGGCGAACATCACGACCGCCAGTGAGGCGACCACGCCGCCGATACCGTTAGGCATAAAGCCGCCGTGCTGCCACAGGTTGCTGATACCGGTGGCGTGCTGGGTTTGGCCAAAGCCGAACAGCATCACCGCCGCGCCGCCGACGATCATCGCCACGATGGCGGCGACTTTGACCAGCGATAGCCAGAACTCCAGTTCACCGAATACCTTGACGCTGCACAGGTTGAGCGCGCCGATAAACAGAATGATGCTGAGTACCCAGACCCACTGGGCGACGTCCGGGAACCACAGTCCCATATAGATGCCGAAGGCGGTGACGTCCGCCAGGGCGACGATCACCATTTCAAAGGTGTAGGTCCAACCGGTGAGGAACCCGGCCAGCGGGCCGAGATAGTGGCTGGCGTAGTGGCCGAACGAGCCGGAAACCGGCTGGTGCACCGCCATTTCACCCAGCGCGCGCATTACCATGAACACCGCCGCGCCGCCCACCAGGTAGGCCAGCAGCACGGCTGGGCCGGCCAGCTGGATGGCGCCGGCGGAGCCGTAGAACAGGCCGGTGCCGATCGCCGAGCCGAGAGCCATGAAACGGATATGCCGCGCGTTTAGTCCGCGTCTGAGTTGTGTCGTTTCGTTACGCATGTTGCTTCCCGTTAAGTGTTTGCCGAACAGGCACGCGCTGCCCGCGCCGGGTGGAACGCACCCGGCGGGGCAGAACAAACTGCGTGATTCAGTGTGTGATGATTATGCTTGGCTAGGCAGCAGCGCCGCAGGCAGCAGCGATGTCAGGTGACCGGCCGCCAAGAGTTGGCTGGCGGCTTCAATGTCGGGGGCGAAGAAACGATCCTTGTCGTAGAAACTGACATGCTCGCGCAGCAGACGGCGCGCCTGCTCCAGACCTTCCGAGGTCTTCAGGCCGTTGCGGAAATCCAGGCCCTGGCAGGCGGCCAGCCATTCGACCGCCAGAATGCCGCGCACGTTGTCCGCCATGCTCCACAAGCGGCGACCGGCGGCCGGCGCCATGGAAACGTGGTCTTCCTGGTTGGCGGAGGTCGGGATGCTGTCGACGCTCGACGGGTGCGCCAGCGCTTTGTTTTCGCTGGCCAGCGCCGCCGCGGTCACCTGGGCGATCATGAAGCCGGAGTTCACGCCGCCGTTCTCCACCAGGAACGGTGGCAGCTGCGACATGTGCTTGTCCATCATCAGCGAGATGCGGCGTTCGGACAGCGAACCGATTTCGGCAAATGCCAGCGCCAGGTTATCGGCGGCCATCGCTACCGGTTCGGCGTGGAAGTTGCCGCCGGACAGCACGTCGCCCTGTTCGGCGAACACCAGCGGGTTATCGGAGACGGCGTTGGCTTCGATTTCCAGCACCTCGGCGGCCTGGCGGATCTGCGTCAGGCAGGCGCCCATGACCTGTGGCTGGCAGCGCAGGGAGTAAGGATCCTGCACTTTTTCACAGTTGCGGTGCGAGTCGGAGACTTCGCTGCGCGCGCCGAGCAGGTGGCGATAGGCGAGGGCGGCGTCGATCTGGCCGCGCTGGCCGCGCACCTCGTGGATACGCGCATCGAACGGGCTGCGAGAGCCCAGCGCCGCTTCCACCGTCAGGCTGCCCGCCACGGTCGCGGCGGCGAACAGATCTTCGGCATCGAACAGGCCGCGCAGCGCGAAGGCGGCGGAGACCTGGGTGCCGTTCAGCAGCGCCAGGCCCTCTTTCGCCGCCAGCGTCAGCGGTTTCAGGCCGGCCTTGGCCAGCGCTTCGGTCGCCGGCAGCCACTGGCCCTGATGGCGCGCCTGGCCTTCGCCCAGCAGCACCAGGCTCATGTGAGCCAGCGGCGCCAGGTCGCCGGAGGCACCGACCGAGCCTTTCAGCGGAATATGTGGATAAACTTCGGCGTTGACCAACGCGATCAGCGCCTGGATGACTTCCAGACGAATACCGGAGAAGCCGCGCGACAGGCTGTTGATCTTCAGCACCATAATCAGGCGCACCAGGTTGTCGTCGGTTGGCTCGCCTACGCCGGCGGCGTGTGACAGAACGATCGAACGCTGCAGGTTTTCCAGATCGTCGCGAGCGATGCGCGTCGAAGCCAGCAGGCCAAACCCAGTGTTGATACCGTATGTAGTGCGGTTTTCTTCAACGATGCGTTCCACGCAGGCCACGCTCTGCTGAATTGGCGCGTACGCATTGTCGTCCAGCGTCAGCGTTACCGGGTGTTGATAGACTTCACGCAGTTGAGCCAGCGTGAGTTTGCCTGGGCGAATAGTCAGCGCTTTCATGCTTTTTCTCCTTGGGTCGCAGCAACCATCGGCAGGTTCAGGCCTTGTTCGCGGGCGCAGTCGATAGCGATATCGTAACCGGCGTCGGCGTGACGCATGACCCCGGTAGCCGGGTCATTGTGCAGGACGCGGGCGATGCGCTCGGCGGCCTCGTCGGTGCCGTCGCAGACGATCACCATGCCGGAGTGTTGGGAGAAGCCCATGCCGACGCCGCCGCCGTGGTGCAGGGAAACCCAGGTGGCGCCGCTGGCGGTGTTCAGCAGGGCGTTCAGCAACGGCCAGTCGGAAACCGCATCGGAGCCGTCTTTCATCGCTTCGGTTTCACGGTTCGGGCTGGAAACGGAGCCGGAATCCAGGTGGTCGCGGCCGATGACGATCGGGGCGGACAGTTCGCCGCGGCGCACCATCTCGTTGAACGCCAGGCCCAGCTTGGCGCGCTGGCCGAGGCCAACCCAGCAGATGCGCGCCGGCAGGCCCTGGAAGCTGATGCGTTCGCGCGCCATGTCCAGCCAGCGGTGCAGGTGTTCGTCATCCGGGATCAGCTCTTTCACCATGGCGTCGGTTTTGTAGATATCTTGCGGGTCACCGGACAGCGCCGCCCAGCGGAACGGCCCGATACCGCGGCAGAACAGCGGACGGATGTAGGCCGGCACGAAGCCCGGGAAGTCGAAGGCGTTGTCGACACCGGTTTCTTTCGCCATCTGGCGAATGTTGTTGCCGTAATCGAAGGTCGGCACGCCCATCTGCTGGAACGCCAGCATGGCTTTTACGTGGTCGGCCATCGACTGTTTGGCGGCGGCGACCACTTTAGCCGGTTCGGTCTGCGCGCGTTGGCGGTATTCTTCCCAGCTCCAGCCCTTCGGCAGGTAGCCGTTCAGCGGATCGTGGGCGCTGGTCTGGTCGGTGACCATGTCCGGGCGCACGCCGCGGCGGACCAGCTCAGGCAAGATTTCCGCCGCGTTGCCGCACAGGGCGATGGAGATGGCTTTGCCTTCTGAGGTGTATTTTTTGATGCGGGCCAGCGCGTCGTCCAGATCTTTGGCCTGCTCATCGATGTAGCGGGTTTTCAGACGGAAATCGATGCGGCTCTGCTGACATTCGATGTTCAGCGAACAGGCGCCCGCCAGGGTCGCGGCCAGCGGCTGCGCGCCGCCCATGCCGCCCAGGCCGGCGGTCAGCACCCAGCGGCCCTGCAGGCTGCCGTCGTAGTGCTGGCGGCCCGCTTCGACGAAGGTCTCATAGGTGCCCTGGACGATGCCCTGGCTGCCGATGTAGATCCAGCTGCCGGCGGTCATCTGGCCGTACATGGCCAGGCCTTTGGCGTCCAGTTCGTTAAAGTGTTCCCAGGTCGCCCAGTGTGGCACCAGGTTGGAGTTGGCGATCAGCACGCGCGGCGCGTTGCTGTGGGTTTTGAATACGCCGACCGGCTTGCCGGACTGCACCAGCAGGGTTTCGTCTTCTTCCAGCGTTTTCAGGGTTTCGACGATCTTGTCGTAGCAATCCCAGTCGCGTGCGGCGCGGCCGATGCCGCCGTACACCACCAGCTCGTGTGGGTTCTCCGCAACTTCAGGATCGAGGTTGTTCATCAGCATGCGTAACGGCGCTTCGGTCAGCCAGCTTTTTGCGTTTAATTGTGTGCCGCGTGGCGCGCGTACATCGACATTGCGAACTTTGTTATTTGTAGTCACAGCAGTTTCCTCAAACAGTATCGGTGCAGATTCCATGCCGCGGTGGGGATGAGTACCACGGCATAACAATGCGTAGGGCTTATTAACATATACTTGTATGTACAAGCATATGCAACACTGACCAGTTGCCGCTGAAAAGTGGCATAATAAAAAGCTATTTTCTTTTTATATCAGGTTGATATGCGATTTTTTGTCGCCGGTTTCATGTGCAGAAAGCCGGAGAAAAGTGAGCTGTTCGGCAAAAATGAATTAAAATTGACTCATTTTTGGGCGACTAGTCACAATATTTTTACAGACTGATTACAGTTGGCGGCGGAGGATAAACAAGCCCTATCACCGCAGGAAGAAAGCCCGCCGTGGGCGGGCTTTACGGATCAGGCGGCCGGTTGCAGCGTCGGCTTGCGGGTCATCTTGCACACCGTGGCGATGGCGGCGATCAGCGCCGGTACGCACAGGAACATCAGGATGCTCTGCACTTCCCATTGCATCGCCAGCAGTTGGGCGCCCATCATGGTACCGGCGACGCCGCCGAAGCGGCCGATGCCCTGCATCCACGCGATGCCGGTGGCGCGGCTGTGGGTGGGGTAGAAGGTGGCCGCCAGCGTTTGCAGCCCGGACTGCGCGCCGTTCATGGTGACGCCCATCAGGAAGATGAAGGCGCCCAACAACACGATATGCTTGTCCTCGGTGGCCATCGCCACGATCAGCAAGGCGGTGGCGACAAAGCCGCTCGAGACCACCTTATGCGCATTCCAGCGATCCATCAGCCAGCCGGCCACCAGAATGCCGAGCGTGCCGCCGAAGGTGAACAGCGAAGTGAGCATCGCCGACTGTTCCAGCTGATAGCCCAGCCCCTGCATCAGGATTGGCATCCAGCTCAGCAACACGTAGTAGATCACCAGCCCCATGAAGTAGGTCACCCACAGCATCAGCGTGCCGAGCAGGTAAGGGCGGCTGAACAGCACGCCGATGCTGGTCTTGGTCTGCGTCAGCTTCTCTTCGTATAGGTAAAAACGCGTCACGCCGTCAAGGCTCTGGCTGACGAAACGTTGCGCGATGCGCTTGATCTTCGCCGCATCCTGCCCGCGGTTGACCATATATTTGACCGATTCCGGCAGCAGCAGGATCAGCAAGACCGTCAACGCCAGCGGCGCAATGGCACCGAGCAACAGCACGCTGTGCCAGCCGTAGCTCGGGATCAGCCACGATGAAATGGCACCGCCGCCGGCCGCGCCCAGCGGAAAGCCGCAGTACATGGTGTTGATCGCCAGCGAACGGCAGCGCTGCGGCGCGTATTCGGAGATCAGCGTGATGGCGTTGGGCATCGCCGCTCCCAGCCCGAGGCCGGTGAGGAAACGCCACAGCGTCAGGCTATTGAGCGAGCCGGCGTAGGCGGTGGCCAAGCTCGACAGGCCGAAGAACAGGCAGGAAAACACCAGCACGCGCTTGCGGCCGATGCGGTCGGAGATCGGCCCGGCGATCAGCGCGCCGAGCGACAGCCCCAGCAGCGCGGCGCTCAGCACCGGCCCCAGATCCTGTTTGACGATGCCCCAGTCTTTGGCGACCGAGGGGGCGATATAGCCCATGGCGGCGGTATCGAAACCGTCGATGGCGAGGATCAGGAATCCGAGAATGATCAGGGTCCAGTGAAACAGCGAAAACTTGCTGTCGTCGATGGCCTGTTGAATGTTTAACTCGCTGGTGGAATGAGTCATGGCACCCTCTAAACGCAGATGTAGTCGTGATGGAACGTGGCCGAAACTGGCGCCCGGCTTGTGTTTGCTTGTATATACATCTGCGCGCCGAGGCTTTATGTCAAATATATTTATCTTATGCGTTAAATAAATGTTGTTTTTGCGAAGCAGGTTACACCGTGAATGAAAGATCAGAACCCGTCGAACAAATTAAATTAAACGCCATGGGCGGTGAGATATGCTGGTGGCGGCGCTGAAAATAAAATTTAATACAATGTTGGCCGTTTGGTCGGCGGGCCGGAATCTGCGATAATCGCTTTTTACTTTTCCAGATTGAGAAACCGATGCAGTACCCGATCAATGAGATGTTCCAAACCTTGCAGGGCGAAGGCTTTTTCACCGGCGTGCCGGCCATTTTTATCCGCTTGCAGGGCTGCCCGGTAGGGTGCAGTTGGTGCGACACCAAACATACCTGGGAAAAGGAAGCCAATCGGGAAGTCGACCTGCAACGGATCCTGGTCAAAACAGAAGAGAGCGACGCTTGGGGCAGCGCCAGCGCCGAACAGCTGTTGGCGGTGATGCGCCAACAAGGCTATACCGCACGGCATGTGGTGATCACCGGCGGCGAACCCTGCATCTATGATCTGACGCCGCTGACCGAGCTGTTCGAACAGCATGGCTACGGCTGCCAGATTGAGACCAGCGGCACCCACGACATTCGCTGTTCCGCCAAAACCTGGGTGACGGTTTCGCCGAAGGTGAATATGCGCGGCGGCATGAAGGTGTTGGATCAGGCGCTGCGGCGCGCCGACGAGGTGAAGCATCCGGTGGCGCGCGAGCGCGACATCGAGGCGCTGGACGCGCTGCTGGCGACGCTGCAGGACGATAAGGCGCGGATTATTGCGCTGCAGCCGATAAGCCAGAAAGAAGAGGCGACTCGCCTGTGCATCGAAACCTGCATCGCGCGCAACTGGCGGCTGTCGATGCAGACCCACAAGTATCTGAACATCGCCTAAAATCAGGGCGCCTTTGCGGCGCCCTTTCTTTTAACCTTTATATACGCATCCCGCGGTACAGGTCTCTTTCACCATCACCGCAGTCAGTTCCGGCAACTGGGGCTTGAGCTGCTGCCAAATCCAGGCGGCGAGCACTTCGCTGGTGGGATTTTCCAATCCTGGAATATCGTTCAGATAATGGTGATCCAGCCGCTCCCAGATCGGGGAAAACACAGCCTTGAGCTCGGCGAAATCCATCACCCAACCGGTGTGGGGGTCCACTTCACCGGTCACTTCCAGACGCACCATAAACGAATGCCCATGCAGACGGCCGCATTTATGGCCCTCCGGCACGTGCGGCAAACGGTGTGCGGCTTCAAACTGAAAATCTTTAAACAGCGTGGTTGCCATTATTACGGCCTCATTGACTCAAAAACCGCCGCATAGTACCGGAAAGCGCGTCTGCTTGCCATTTATACCGTTATGGTCTAGCGCCGCGGCAACCGCGCCCGGTTAACACTTTTTTTGTTTGGTGTTTGCGGCACCTATCGGCTGGGGTAATGAGCCGAAATGTTGAACGGTGAAAAAACGATGAAAAAAAGCGCTTTAATTTCATCTGGATAAAAAACTTTGTTTAACGGTTTAAGCGTTATCCCTTACCAGAAAAACAGCTTAGTCATTTTGGTTATGATTTATTGCTATCCCTTATTTAATCGTTGCTATTCTGCTCGGTAACCTTACAAACTCTCCTGATCTTTTCCGCACACCCGACGCAGCGAAGAGACAACGACTGACACTGGCGCGCGCCTGGCAGGAAAGGCGCTAAGTATAGGAAATAAGTACAGCAATGACGACTCAGGCTCCTCCAACATCTTTGCTCCCGCTGACGCCCGAACAGCTGGCGCGCCTGCAGGCGACGATCGGCGACTATTCGCCGACGCAGCTGGCGTGGCTGTCCGGCTATTTTTGGGGCATGGTCAATCAACAGCCCGGAGCCGTGGCCATTGCGCCTGTCGCCCCTGCGGCGGCTGCCGGCATCACCATCATTTCCGCTTCGCAGACCGGCAATGCGCGCCGCCTGGCGGAGCAGCTGCGTGACGATCTGCTGGCTGCCAATCTGAGCGCCACGCTGATCAGCGCCGGCGACTACAAGTTCAAGCAGATAGCCCAAGAGCGGCTGCTGGTGATCGTCGCCTCGACGCAGGGGGAGGGCGAACCGGCGGAAGAAGCGGTGGCGCTGCATAAATTCCTGTTCTCGAAGAAGGCGCCGAAGCTGAATGATACCGCTTTTGCGGTGTTCGGGCTGGGCGACACCTCTTATGAGAATTTCTGCCAGTCAGGTAAAGATTTCGACGGCAAGCTGGCCGAGCTGGGCGCCGAGCGCCTGGTGGAGCGCGTGGACGCCGACGTGGAGTACCAGGAACTGGCCGCCGCCTGGCGCAAACAGGTGGTGTCGGTGCTGAAGGCGCGCGCGCCGGCGGAAAGCGCCGCGCCGGGCGTGTTGGCCAGCGGTGCGGTCGATCTGCTCGACAGCAGCCCGTACAGCAAGGAACAACCGCTCACCGCCCAACTGGCGGTCAATCAGAAAATTACCGGCCGCGCGTCGGATAAAGACGTGCGCCATATCGAAATCGATCTGGGCGACTCCGGCCTGCGCTATCAGCCGGGCGACGCGCTCGGCGTATGGTTCGACAACGATCCGGCGCTGGTGGACGAACTGGTGCAGTTGCTGTGGCTGAAAGGCGACGAGCCGGTCGAGGTGGAAGGGCAGACCCTGCCGCTGGCGCAGGCGCTGCGCAGCCATTTCGAACTGACGCAGAACACCACGCCGATCGTCGATAAATATGCCGCGCTGTCGCGCGATGAAAAGTTGATCGGCCTGTTGGCGGATAAAGCCGCGCTGCAGCAGTACGCGCACAACACGCCGATCGTCGACATGGTGCGTCAGGCGCCGGCGGATCTGAGCGCCGACCAGTTGGTCGGTCTGCTGCGTCCGCTGACGCCGCGTCTTTACTCCATTGCCTCTTCACAGGCGGAGAACGAAAGCGAAGTGCATATCACCGTGGGCGTGGTGCGTTACGACATCGACGGGCGTGCCCGCAGCGGCGGCGCCTCCGGTTTCCTGGCTGATCGCCTGGAGGAGGACGGCGACGTGCGGGTGTTTATCGAGCACAACGACAACTTCCGCCTGCCGGCCAATCCGGAAGCGCCGGTGATCATGATCGGCCCGGGCACCGGCATCGCGCCGTTCCGCGCCTTTATGCAGCAGCGCGACGCCGACGGCGCCGGCGGCAAGAACTGGCTGTTCTTCGGCAACCCGCACTTCACCGAAGATTTCCTGTATCAGGTCGAATGGCAGCGCTACGTGAAAGACGGTCTTTTGACCCGCATCGATCTGGCCTGGTCCCGCGACCAACAACATAAAATATACGTACAAGACAAACTGCGCGAACAGGGCGCGGAAGTGTGGCGCTGGATTCAGGAAGGCGCGCACATTTACGTCTGCGGCGATGCCAATCGCATGGCGAAAGACGTGGAAAACACATTACTGGAACTGGTGGCCGAGCACGGTGGCATGGATACCGAGCAGGCGGATGAATTTTTAAGTGAGCTGCGCCTTGAGCGCCGTTATCAGCGAGATGTTTACTGATGAGTGATAAACACCCCGGGCCTTTGGTAGTCGAAGGCAAACTGGCCGATGCGGAGCGCATGAAGAAGGAGAGCCACTTCCTGCGCGGCACCATCGCCGAAGATTTGAACGACGGCCTGACCGGCGGCTTCAACGGCGACAACTTCCTGCTGATCCGTTTTCACGGCATGTATCAGCAGGATGACCGCGATATTCGCGCCGAACGCGCCGAGCAGAAGCTGGAGCCGCGCCACGCCATGATGCTGCGCTGCCGCCTGCCGGGCGGCATCATCAGCCCGCAGCAGTGGCTGGGCATCGACAAGTTCGCGCAAGAGAGCACGCTGTACGGCAGCATTCGCATCACCAACCGCCAGACGTTCCAGTTTCACGGCATTCTGAAAGGCAACGTCAAACCGGTGCACCAACTGCTGAACCGTCTGGGGCTGGACGCGCTGGCGACCGCCAACGACGTGAACCGCAACGTGCTGTGCACCTCCAACCCGGTGGAGTCCGAGCTGCATCAGGAAGCCTACGAGTGGGCGAAGAAGATCTCCGAACACCTGCTGCCGCGCACCCGCGCCTACGCCGAGGTGTGGCTGGATCAGGAAAAGGTGGCCACCACCGACGAAGAGCCGATTCTGGGGCCGACCTACCTGCCGCGTAAGTTCAAAACCACGGTGGTGATCCCGCCGCAGAACGACGTCGATCTGCACGCCAACGACATGAACTTCGTGGCGATCGCCGAAAACGGCAAGCTGGTGGGCTTCAACCTGCTGGTGGGTGGCGGGTTATCCATCGAGCACGGCAACAAGAAAACCTACGCGCGCCAGGCCAGCGAGTTTGGCTACATTCCGCTCGAACATACGCTGGCGGTCGCGGAGGCCGTAGTGACCACGCAGCGCGACTGGGGCAACCGCACCGATCGCAAGAACGCCAAAACCAAATACACGCTGGAGCGCGTCGGGGTGGACGTTTTCCGCGCCGAAGTAGAAAAACGCGCCGGTATCACCTTTGCGCCGATCCGGCCGTATGAATTCACCGGCCGCGGCGATCGCATCGGGTGGGTGAAGGGCATCGACGATCAGTGGCACCTGACGCTGTTTATCGAGAACGGCCGCCTGCTGGACTATCCGGGGCGCCCGCTGAAGACCGGCATGGCGGAGATCGCCAAGATCCATAAAGGGGATTTCCGTCTGACGGCGAACCAAAACGTGATCATCGCCGGCGTGCCGGAAAGCGAGAAGGCGAAGATCGAAGCCCTGGCGCGCGATCATGGCCTGATCGACGACGAGATCAGCGAGCAACGCAAGAACTCGATGGCCTGCGTATCGTTTCCGACCTGCCCGTTGGCGATGGCGGAGGCCGAGCGCTTCCTGCCGCAGTTCGTCACCAAGGTGGAAGGGATCATGCATCGGCACGGGGTGGGCGGCGAACATATCGTGCTGCGCATCACCGGCTGCCCGAACGGCTGCGGCCGTGCGCTGCTGGCGGAGCTGGGACTGGTGGGCAAGGCGGTCGGCCGCTATAACCTGCACTTGGGCGGCAACCGCGAAGGCACGCGCATTCCGCGCATGTACCGCGAGAACATCAATGAAGACGAGATCCTGAGCGAGATCGACCTGTTGGTGGGGCGCTGGGCGAAGGAGCGTAACGCCGGCGAAGGCTTCGGCGACTTCACCGTTCGCGCGGGCATCGTCAAACCGGTGCTGGATCCGGCGCGGGATTTCTGGGAGTGAGGCCGGGCGGCCCCTGGGCAGAGGGGCCGCACAGGTAATTTAAAGTAGCAGGAGAGACAACATGGCTGAATTCGATCTGGCGGCGCTGAACGCGTTGCCCAAATCCGGGCAGGCGCTGGCATTGGCGGTGGTCAACGGCCAACTGGAGACCCTCAGCGCCGAACAGCGCGTTGCATGGGCGCTGGAGCATCTGCCCGGCGAGTTCGTACTCTCGTCCAGTTTCGGCATTCAGGCGGCGGTATGTCTGCACCTGGTGACGCGCATCCGGCCGGATATCCCGGTGATCCTGACCGACACCGGTTACCTGTTCCCGGAAACCTACCGCTTTATCGATCAACTGACCGACCAGCTGAAGCTGAATCTGCAGGTGTTCCGCGCCGAACAGTCTCCCGCCTGGCAAGAGGCGCGCTACGGCAAGCTGTGGGAACAGGGCGTGGAAGGGATTGAAAAGTACAACCAGATCAACAAGGTCGAACCGATGAACCGCGCGCTGGAGACGCTGGGGGCGCAGAGCTGGTTCGCCGGCCTGCGGCGCGAGCAGTCCGGTAGCCGCGCCAATCTGCCGGTGCTGGCGGTGCAGCGCGGAGTGTTCAAGATCCTGCCGATCATCGACTGGGACAACCGCAAGATTTACCAGTATCTGACCGAGCACGGGCTGAGCTATCACCCGCTGTGGGAGCAGGGCTACCTGTCGGTAGGCGATACCCACACCACCCAGAAGTGGGAACCGGGTATGAGCGAGGAAGAGACGCGTTTCTTCGGGCTGAAGCGCGAGTGCGGCCTGCACGAAGGCTAAACGAGGCGAATCACACGACAGGGCTCAGCAATGCTGGGCCCTGTTTTTTGGCGGGCTACTTTTTCTTCTGTGCTTTCGGCGGGTGCGCCTGCGCCAGCTCTTTGATCAGCGGCAGCAGGATCTGCACGCTGTCGTGGCTGCGTTTGTCGATCCGCCCCGGCAGGTAGCGATCCAGGTACTGCAGGTTGTCATATTGCGGGCGGTGCCAGGTGATGCCCTGCGGGAAGTGCGGGCTGACGGCGCGCTGCTGGTAGCCGTCTTTGTCGCCCAGCGACCAGTTGGTGGCCTCCACCGACAGCACCGGGATGCCTGCGGCGTCGAATACCTCTTGATCGGAGCAGCAGCCGGTGCCCTTCGGATGCTGTGCGCTGCCCGGATTGCTGGCGGCGGCGATGCCGTAGCGATGGGCGATATCCAGCGCGCGATCGCGGGAGCGTTTCGCCATCTGCGGCGGCGTGTTGCGCCCGGCGTTGAAGTACAGACGATCGCCAGTGATCAGGCTGTCGAGGTTGATCACCAGCACGGTGTTGCTTTTCTCTTCCGCGCTCATGCGCTGCAGGTAGTTCTGTGCGCCCAGCGAGCCGAGCTCTTCGGCGCTGGTGGCGACGAAGCGCAGGCCGTAGGCGGTGGGAATGCTTTTCAGGCGCTCCGCCAGTTCCAGCATCACGCCGATGCCGGAGGCGTTGTCGTCGACGCCCTGCAGCGTCAGGCCGCCGAGGTTGTTATCCAGATCTTCGTCGCTCTGCGGCGTGTAGGTGTCGAAGTGGGCGACGATCACTATCTGTTTCGGGCTGTCGCCGTTGCGGGCGGCGATCACCGAGCTGGCGGTGACGTTGTTCCAGTTCTTCTTGCCGTCTTTGCTGGTGTAGAGATAGCGCGTGTTGACGCTGCGAATGTCGCTTTGGTAACCCATCTTGGCGAACTGCTGCTTCAGGTAGTCGGCGGTGAGCAATTCGGCCGGGCTGCCCGCCATGCGGCCGGGGAAGTAAGTGGCGATGTGGCGGGTCTGTTCGGCGGCGAAACGGCCCATTGGCGCGTCTTTTGCGGGCTGTGCGGCACAAACGCTGAAGACGCCGCCGAGTGCGAGGGCCAGCAGGCTGGTCTTCAGGTAAAAACGGGAAAACATACCGAAAAATCCTTCTTTGCTATCGGCGCTGCCGATCATTTTTCTGCGGCACCCAGTATGAGACGCCGGGCGGCATTACACAATTTCCCCGTCTCTTAATTTTCGCGCGAATGCGTAAACCGTCGCCGCAGTTATCACCGTTTGCCTCTGGCGTTGCGACCTATATTCCATAAAGGAACTAATCATTCCTTTTCGTCATTTCAGAGGCTAAATCTCAGCCCGTATAGTCACACTATCTTTCTGTTATATGAAAAGGCTGTTGTGGACTATCTACCAATATTCGCCGATCTGAAACAACGTCCGGTGCTGGTCGTTGGCGGCGGTGACGTGGCTGCGCGCAAAGTCGATCTGCTTCAGCGCGCCGGGGCTGAAATACGGATAGTTGCGCAGTCGCTCTCACCGGAACTGGAACAACAACGTCAGCGAGGGCAACTGCTCTGGCTGGGGAAAACCTTTGACCCGCAGCAGCTGGACGACGTGTTTCTGGCGATCGCCGCCACGGACGACAACGCGCTGAACGCCGCGGTGTTTGCCGAAGCGGATAAACGCCGGGTGTTGGCCAACGTGGTGGACGACCAGCCGCGCTGCTCGTTTATCTTCCCGTCGATCATCGATCGCTCGCCGCTGGTGGTCGCCGTATCGTCCAGCGGCCAGGCGCCGGTGCTGGCGCGGTTGCTGCGCGAAAAGCTGGAGGCGCTGCTGCCCGCCAGTTTGGGGCAGATGGCGCAGGTGGCGGGCCGCTGGCGCGGCCAGGTCAAACAGCGGCTGGCCTCGATCGGCGAACGTCGCCGTTTCTGGGAGAAAACCTTCGGCGGCCGTTTCGCCACGCTGGTGGCCAACGGCCAGACGGCGCAGGCGGAGCGGCAGCTGGAGCAGGATTTGCAAAGCTTCGCCGTAGGCGATGAAGGCGTGCAGGGTGAGATAGCCTTGGTGGGCGCCGGGCCGGGCGACGTGGGGCTGTTGACCCTGCGCGGGCTGCAGGTGATGCAGCAGGCGGACGTGGTGCTGTATGACCACCTGGTCAGCGGCGAGATCCTCGATCTGGTGCGCCGCGACGCCGAGCGCATCTGCGTGGGTAAGCGAGCCGGCGCGCACTCGGTGATCCAGGAAGAGACCAACCGGCTGTTGGTGGAGCTGGCGCAGCAGGGCAAACGCGTGGTGCGCCTCAAGGGCGGCGACCCGTTCATCTTTGGCCGGGGCGGCGAAGAGCTGCAGGTAGCCGCCGCCGCCGGCATTCCGTTCCAGGTGGTGCCGGGCGTCACGGCCGCGGCGGGGGCGACCGCCTACGCCGGCATTCCGCTGACGCACCGCGATCACGCGCAGAGCGTAACCTTTATCACCGGCCACTGCCGCCCCGACGGCGATGGCCTGGACTGGGCCGATCTGGCCCGGGCGCGGCAGACGCTGGCTATCTACATGGGCACCATGAAGGCGGCGGACATCAGCCAACGCCTGATCGCCCACGGCCGCGCTGCCGATACGCCGGTGGCGGTGATCAGCCGCGGCACGCGCGCCGATCAGCAGGTGCAGATCGGCACGTTGGATCAATTGGAACATCTGGCCCAACGGGCGCCGCTGCCGGCGCTGCTGGTGATCGGCGAGGTGGTGGAACTGCACCATCAAATCGCCTGGTTCGGGCATCAATCGCAGACGGAAGGGGCCGCGCGCCCGGCCGTCGTGAATTTGGCATAGGCAAGGCTTTTAAGGACCTGTTATGGACGAAAAACGACTCACTCATTTGCGGCAATTGGAGGCGGAGAGTATCCATATCATCCGTGAAGTCGCCGCTGAATTCGCCAATCCGGTGATGCTGTATTCCATCGGCAAAGACTCTTCCGTGATGCTGCATCTGGCGCGCAAGGCGTTCTTCCCCGGCACGCTGCCGTTCCCGCTGCTGCACGTCGATACCGGCTGGAAGTTCCGCGAAATGTACGAGTTCCGCGATCGCACCGCGAAAGAGTACGGCTTCGAGCTGCTGGTGCATAAAAACCCGGAAGGGGTGGCGATGGGCATCAACCCGTTCGTGCACGGCAGCGCCAAACATACCGACATCATGAAGACCGAGGGCCTGAAGCAGGCGTTGAACAAGTACGGTTTCGACGCCGCCTTCGGCGGTGCGCGGCGCGACGAGGAGAAGTCGCGCGCCAAAGAGCGCATCTATTCGTTCCGCGATCGCTTCCACCGCTGGGATCCGAAAAACCAGCGGCCGGAGCTGTGGCACAACTACAACGGCCAGATCAACAAAGGGGAGAGCATCCGCGTCTTCCCGCTGTCGAACTGGACCGAGCTGGACATCTGGCAGTACATCTTCCTGGAAAAGATCGACATTGTGCCGCTGTACCTGGCGAAACCGCGCCCGGTGGTGGAGCGCGACGGCATGCTGATGATGGTGGACGACGATCGCATCGATCTGCAGCCGGGCGAAGTGATCAGCCAGCGCATGGTGCGTTTCCGCACCCTGGGGTGCTGGCCGCTGACCGGCGCGGTGGATTCGCAGGCGCAAACCCTGCCGGAGATCATCGAAGAGATGCTGGTCTCCACCACCAGTGAACGCCAGGGGCGGATGATCGACCGCGATCAGTCCGGCTCGATGGAGCTGAAAAAGCGTCAAGGGTATTTCTAAGGAGCCGCCGGATGAACAACGCAATCGCACAACAAATCGCTGACCAGGGCGGCGTCGAATCCTACCTGCACGCGCAGCAACACAAGAGCCTGCTGCGCTTTCTGACCTGCGGCAGCGTCGACGACGGCAAAAGCACCCTGATCGGGCGCCTGCTGCACGATACCCGCCAGATCTACGAGGATCAGCTGTCGACGCTACACAGCGACAGCAAACGCATCGGCACCCAGGGTGAGAAGCTCGATCTGGCGCTGCTGGTGGACGGCCTGCAGGCCGAGCGCGAGCAGGGCATCACCATCGACGTGGCCTATCGCTATTTCTCGACCGAAAAACGCAAATTTATCATCGCCGATACCCCAGGGCATGAGCAGTACACCCGCAACATGGCCACCGGCGCCTCCACCTGCGATCTGGCGATCCTGTTGATCGACGCGCGCAAAGGGGTGCTGGACCAGACTCGTCGCCACAGTTTTATCGCAACCCTGCTGGGCATTCGCCATCTGGTGGTGGCGGTGAACAAAATGGATCTGGTGGACTACCAGGAAGCGGTGTTCGAGCAGTTCAAACAGGATTACCTGACCTTTGCCCAGCAGCTGCCAGGCGATCTGGATATCAAATTCGTGCCGCTGTCGGCGCTGGACGGCGACAACGTGGCGAGCGAAAGCGCCCATATGCCGTGGTACAGCGGCCCGACGCTGCTGGAAGTACTGGAGAGCGTTGACGTGGTCAGCGAGCGAGAAAACCAGCCGCTGCGCTTCCCGGTGCAGTACGTCAACCGCCCGAACCTCGATTTTCGCGGCTATGCCGGTACGCTGTCCGCCGGCGTGGTGCGGGTGGGGCAACGGGTCAAGGTGCTGCCTTCTGGCGTGGAGTCCAGCGTGGCGCGCATCGTGACCTTCGACGGCGATCTGCAAGAGGCGGTCCCGGGCGAGGCGATTACGCTGGTGTTGAAGGATGAGGTGGACATCAGCCGCGGCGATCTGCTGGTCGACGCCGGCGAAAGCCTGCAGGCGGCGCAGAGCGCGCTGGTGGACGTGGTATGGATGGCCGAGCAGCCGCTGGTGCCGGGCCAGAGCTACGACATCAAGATCGCCGGTAAAAAGACCCGCGCCCGCGTGGAGAGCATCCGACATCAGGTGGAGATCAATACGCTGGCGCAACACCCGGCAGACACGTTGCCGCTTAACGGCATCGGCCTGGTGGAGCTGACCTTCGACGAGCCGCTGGTGCTGGACAGCTATCAGAGCAATCACGACACCGGCGGGCTGATCTTCATCGATCGCATGAGCAACGTCACGGTGGGCGCCGGTCTGGTGCGTGAAACGCTGCAGGCCACCCCGGCGGCGCACGGCGAGTTCAGCGCCTTCGAGCTGGAGCTTAATGCGCTGGTGCGCAAGCACTTCCCGCACTGGGGCGCACGCGATCTGCTCGGTGGTCGATAAGGTGGCCGCCGAACTGAGGGCGACCGGGCCGGACGATGAGAACGTGGTTTGGCATCCGCACGCGGTGACGCGCGCGGATCGCGAAGCGCGCAACGGCCATCGCGGCGTGGTGCTGTGGTTTACCGGGCTGTCCGGCTCGGGCAAATCCACCGTCGCCGGCGCGCTGGAGCAGGCGCTGCACGGGCTCGGCGTCAGCACCTATCTGCTGGACGGCGATAACGTGCGCCACGGCCTGTGCCGCGATCTCGGCTTCTCTGACGAGGATCGGCGCGAGAACATCCGCCGGGTGGGGGAAGTGGCCAAACTGATGGTGGATGCCGGGCTGGTGGTGCTGACCGCGTTCATTTCGCCGCACCGCGCCGAGCGGCAGATGGTGCGCGAAATGCTCGGCAACGATCGCTTTATCGAAGTGTTCGTCGACACGCCGTTGGCGATCTGCGAGGCGCGCGATCCGAAGGGATTGTATAAAAAAGCGCGCGCCGGCGAGCTGCGCAACTTCACCGGTATCGACGCGGTTTACGAGGCGCCGCAGCAGCCGGAAATCCACCTTGATGGCCAACAATTGGTAACAAATTTGATTGCGCAATTGTTAGACGTGTTGCGTGGTCAGGCTATTATCAAACCCTGAATTCAAAAAAAGCGTGTGGCGTTTTCCGCCATGCGCTTTTTACTCTAAGCCGCCGCAGAGCGAGCCGAATAACCAGGGATCACTATGCAAAATGTCACGCCTATCTTGATCGACTCCAAGCAGTCAAAACAGGAGAGAGAGGAGCCTTCTTATTCTTTCCTGGGCGGCGTCAGCGGCTTTGTTTTCTACTGGCTGGCGTTCGCGTTGCCGTTCCTGGTTTACGGTTCCAACACGCTGTTTTTCCTGCTCTATACCTGGCCATTCTTCCTGGCGCTGATGCCGCTGTCGGTGCTGATCGGCATCACCCTCAGCATGCTGTTGCGCGGCCGTCTGATCCTGACGCTGCTGCTGACCGGCGCCATCGTGCTGTGCCTGTTCTGGCTGGTGTTCAGCTTCCTGACCGGGTGGTGAGAGAGCGGGCGCCGCTGCCGGCGCCCGAAGGATTGCAAAGCGGTGCCGAAGGTTACAAAACTTTGCTTAGAAACGCCTGTGTGCGCGGATTGGCCGGATGGCTGAAGATCTGCTGCGGCGCGCCTTCCTCCTGAATGATCCCCTGATCGATAAACAGCACCCGATCGGCCACCTCGCGGGCAAAGCCCATCTCATGCGTGACCACCACCATGGTCATGCCCTCGTGTGCCAGCGATTTCATCACCGCCAACACTTCGCCTACCAGCTCCGGATCGAGCGCGGAGGTGGGTTCGTCAAACAGCATGATCTTCGGTTCCATCGCCAGCGCGCGGGCGATCGCTACCCGCTGCTGCTGGCCGCCGGACAGGCTGTTGGGGTAGGCGTCTATCTTGTCGAGCAGGCCGACCTTGAGCAGCAGCTGCTCGGCTTGCGCGATGGCTTCGGCGCGCGGCCGTTTCTTCACGCTCACCGGTGCCATGATGATATTTTCCAATACCGTCATGTGCGGGAACAGGTTGAAGCGCTGGAACACCATACCCACGCTCTCACGCATCTTGTTCAGGTTGGTTTTCTGATCGTGGACGGCAAAGCCATTCACCTCGATCTCGCCGCCGGAGAGCGTTTCCAGCGCGTTGATGCAGCGCAGGAAGGTGCTCTTCCCGGAGCCGGAAGGGCCGATGACGCACACCACTTCGTTGGCGGCGATCCGGCAGGAAATGCCGCGCAGCACGTGGCTTTCGCCGAACTGTTTTTGCAGGTTATGTACGCGAATCACTTTTACCGAACCTCTTTTCCATGTGTTGCACCAGCAGCGAGAGCAGGAAGGTGATGACCCAATAGACCAGCGAAATGGTCAGGTAGGGCTCCCAATAGGTGGCGTAGGCGCCGGAGACGGTACGGGCGGCATAGGCCAGATCCGCCAGGCCGATGGCGGAGGCCAGCGACGAATCCTTGACGATGGCGATGGCGTTGTTGCCCAGCGGCGGCAGCATGCGGCGGAAGGCCTGCGGCAGGATCACCTGGCGCATGGTCTTGCCGTAGCTCATGCCCAGCGAGCGCGAGGCCTCCATCTGGCCGCGATCGATCGATTGGATCCCGGCGCGGAAGATCTCCGACACATAGGCGCCGGCGTTGAGCGTGATCGCCACTACGCAGGAGAGAAAGGCACCGTAGTCGGCGCGCAGCGCGCGGGCGAAATCGACGCTCATCAGGCCGCTGGTGACCAACAGGCCGTCGCGCGGGTTGATGAACAGCGGCACCAGTGCGAAGTGCACCACCATGATCTGCACGAACAGCGGCGTGCCGCGAAAGGCGCTGATGTAAATGCGCACCGGCCACTGAACGCCGTAATGCAGGATAGGTTTCCAGATGCCGTGCGGCGCTTGCGCCAAACGGCCCAGCCCGAGGATCAATCCCCAGGTGGTGCCGAGCAGTACGCAGATAATGGTGCATTTGATGGTCATCCAGGCACCTTCCATAAACAGCGGCGCGTATTCCTGGATGATCTCCCAGCGGAAGTTCAAAAGGTATTCCTTCTTGGTAGGCTGAAACGGGGGGCGCCGACGGCCTGGCGGGCGCCGGCGACAGGGCATTATTCCGCCGGCAGCGTCGGTACGTTGCTGTCGAACCAGGTTTGGTAAATCTTGGCGTAGGTGCCGTCGGCGACGATTTTCTTCAGGCCGGCGTTGATCTTGTTACGCAGTTCGTCGTTGCCTTTGGCGACGGCGATGCCGAAATACTGGCGCTCGAACTTGGCGTCGGGCACCAGCTTGAAGGCTTTCTCCGGATGGGTCTTGATATAGAACTTGGCCACGCCGACGTCGCCTACCGCCGCGCCGATGCCGTCTTCATACAGCTCCTGCAGCATCAGCGGGGTATTGTCGAAGCGCTTGATGGCGGTGCTGTTTTTGCCCAGCACGTCGGACACCACGATGTCGCCGGTACTGGAGTTCACCACGCCGACCTTCAGCGCTTTCAGCGCGGCGATGGAGTCTACCGTCGAGTCCTGCGGCACTACGATAGCCTGCTCGGCCGGGAAGTAAGGCGCCGAGAAATCAACCATTTGTTTGCGTTTGTCGGTGATGGTGATGCCGGAAATGATGATGTCGCGATCGCCGGAATTCAACGTGGCGAAGATCCCTTCCCACGGTGTATTGATCAGTTTGATCTGGAAGCCTTCGGCCTTGGCCACCGCTTTGATGATGTCGATGTCGAAACCTTCCAGCTGTTTTTGGCTGTTTTCAAACTCGAACGGCCGATAGGTGCCGCCGGAACCGACGACGTAGGTAGGTTCAGCCGCCAACGCGGCGGTGGAGAAGGTGGCGGCCAGGCAGGCGCCGATCAGAACTAAACGTTTTAACATCGCGATCCCCGATAATGAAAGGTTATATATTGAAATTATTTATGCACTAGTAGTGCATAAAAATAAGCTTCAATGAATGAAAGCACAACCCCTGCATAAGGATTATTCTTTCTATGGTGGTAAATATTCACTTTTTGCATTGTGGCGGAGTAAGCGATGGGGCAGAAAGCGGCGGTGCAGTGGTTCTTGCTGCATAATGGGTGAAGGGCAGTGTGTGCCTCATTGGAAAACGCGTCGTGCGCATCGGGTGTAAGGGGCTTTTTTTGCCGCTTTCGCCGCGGAATTGGGCGATAAACTCGGGAACCCTTCATCCGTATTCTGAATTTGGCGTTGAAATGCCGCTCTCAGTGTGGAGTCCAACGAAAAGTTGTGGGATGATTGGTCGGTTTTTCAGGGGGCGGAGATGGGAAAACTTACGCTGCTATTGCTGGCATTGCTCGGTTGGTTACAGTATTCACTGTGGCTGGGCAAAAATGGTATTCACGATTACGTGCGAGTCAATGAAGACGTTGCGGTCCAACAGGGCAACAACGCCAAGTTGAAAGCGCGTAACGATCAGCTGTTTGCCGAAATCGATGATTTGAACGGCGGTCAGGAAGCGATCGAAGAGCGAGCGCGTAATGAGCTGGGCATGATCAAGCCCGGTGAGACTTTCTATCGTCTGGTTCCTGACCAATCCAGACGCAACGCGGCGTCTTCCTCGCAAAATAACGCACAAAAATAACGCATGAATCACTCCGCAGGCACCTTTCCCTCGGTGATTGCCGTCCTGCCCGCTGCCGGTATCGGCAGCCGCATGCAGGCGGAATGCCCGAAGCAATATTTAACCATCGGCCGGCACAGCATCGTCGAGCACGCCATCCACGCCCTGTTGCGTCATCCGCGCATTGAGCGGGTGATCGTGGCGATCGGCCCCGAAGATCGCCAGTTCGAACAGTTGCCGATCGCCCAGGATCCGCGGGTGATCGTCACCGAGGGCGGCAGGCAGCGCGCCGATTCGGTGATGGCCGGGCTGAAGCTGGCGGGCGATGCGGACTGGGTGCTGGTGCACGACGCTGCACGCCCCTGCCTGCACGCCGACGATCTCGAGCGCCTGCTGGCGATCACCGCACACAGCAAGGTCGGCGGCATTCTCGCCGCCCCGGTGCGCGACACCATGAAACGCGCTGAACCCGGCCGCGAAACCATCGCCCACTCCGTCGAACGCCAGGATCTGTGGCACGCGCTGACGCCGCAGCTGTTTCCGCTGCCGCTGCTCAAGCAGTGCCTGCAGCGCGCGCTGGATGAAGGCGCGAACGTCACCGACGAAGCCTCGGCGCTGGAGCATTGCGGTTATCATCCGCAGCTGATCGCCGGCAGGGCGGACAACATTAAAGTAACGCGGCCGGAGGATTTGGCGCTGGCGGCGTTCTATTTGACTCAGTTGGACAATTAAGGAGCGCATCATGCGTATCGGTCACGGTTTTGACGTACATAAATTCGGCGGCGAAGGCCCGCTGGTGATCGGTGGCGTTCGCATCCCTTACGACAAAGGTTTGCTGGCCCACTCCGACGGCGATGTCGCGCTGCATGCTGCGACCGACGCCCTGCTGGGCGCGGCGGCGCTGGGCGATATCGGCAAGCTGTTCCCCGATACCGATCCGGCGTTCAAAGGCGCCGACAGCCGCGCACTGCTGCGCGAAGCCTGGAAACGCATCCGCGCCAAAGGGTACCGCCTCGGCAACCTCGATATCACCATCATCGCCCAGGCGCCGAAAATGGCGCCGCACATCCCGCAGATGCGCGTCTTCCTGGCGGAAGATCTGCAGTGCCATATGGATGACGTCAACGTGAAGGCCACCACCACCGAGCAGCTCGGTTTCACCGGGCGCGGCGAGGGTATCGCCTGCGAAGCGGTCGCCTTGCTGATCAAGGAATAACCGCATGGATATGGCGAATCTGACCTGGCTGCATGGCCGGCCGCAGAGCACCGGGGTGTTGAAAGCCAATCCGGAAGATTTCGTGGTGGTGGAAGACCTGGGCTTTGCGCCGGACGGTGAAGGCGAGCACGTGCTGGTTAACATCCGTAAAAACGGCTGCAATACCCAGTTCGTGGCCGATTACCTGGCGCGCTTCGCCGGAATTCACGCCCGTTCCGTCAGCTATGCCGGCTTGAAGGATCGCCACGCGGTGACCGAGCAGTGGTTCTGCCTGCATATGCCGGGTAAGGACACGCCGGATTTCTCCCGGTTTACGCTGGAAGGCTGCGAGGTGCTCTCGTACGCCCGCCACCTGCGTAAAATGCGCATTGGCAACCTGAAGGGCAACCACTTTACGTTGGTGCTGCGCCAGATTTCCGACCGGCAGGATGTGGAACGCCGCCTGCAGGCCATCGCCGCGCAGGGCGTGCCGAACTACTTCGGCAGCCAGCGTTTCGGCCGCGGCGGCAACAACCTGGTGATGGCGCGCCGCTGGGCGAATGACGAAATTCGCGTCAAAGAGCGCAGCAAGCGCAGTTTCTACCTGTCCGCCAGCCGCAGCGCGCTGTTTAATCAGGTCGCGAGCAGGCGCCTGGCCGACGGCCTGCAGCGCACGGTACTGGAAGGGGACGCCCTGCAGCTGAACGGCCGCGGCAGCTGGTTTGTCGCCAAAGCCGATGAGCTGGAGACGCTGCAACAGCGCCTGGATGCCGGCGAGCTGGTTGTCACCGCGACGTTGCCGGGCGACGGCGAGCCGGGTACTGCCGGCGATGCGTTGGCATTTGAACAACAATGCTTGGCGGAGCAGCCGGAATTGCTTACGCTTTTAAAGCGCGAGCGTGTCGAACCCGCTCGTCGGGCCCTGCTGTTGCAGCCGCAAAATATGCTGTGGAACTGGTGGGATGACGTTACCGTGGAACTGCGCTTCTGGCTGCCGGCAGGCAGCTTCGCCACCAGCGTAGTTCGCGAGATCATGCAGCAGGATGACAGTGATGCGGATATTGCTGAGTAACGATGACGGCGTCAGCGCTCCGGGCATTCAGGTGCTGGCGGCGGCGCTGCGGGAATTCGCCGAGGTGCAGGTCGTGGCGCCGGATCGTAACCGCAGCGGCTCTTCCAATGCGCTGACGCTGGAATCGCCGCTGCGCACGCAGACGCTGGCCAACGGCGATATTGCGGTGCTGCAGGGGACGCCGACCGACTGTGTCTATCTTGGTGTCAACGCACTGATGCACCCGGCACCGGATATCGTGGTCTCCGGCATTAACGCCGGGCCGAATTTGGGCGACGACGTCATCTATTCCGGCACCGTCGCGGCGGCGATGGAGGGCCGGCATCTGGGGCTGCCCGCGTTGGCGGTGTCGTTGAACGGCCACCAGCACTATGCGACTGCCGCTGCCATTACTTGCCGTATCCTGCGCGCGTTGCAGCGTGAGCCGTTGCGTACCGGAAAAATACTGAATATCAACGTACCGGATCTGCCCCTGGCGGAGATTAAAGGCCTGCGCGTTACCCGCTGTGGCAGCCGCCATCCCGCCGACAAGGTGTTCTGCCAGCAGGATCCGCGCGGACAAAATCTCTACTGGATCGGGCCGCCTGGTGATAAATTTGATGTCGGGCCGGATACCGACTTTGCGGCGGTGGAACAAGGCTATGTGGCGATCACGCCGCTGCAGGTGGATTTGACCGCCTACACGGCGCAGGAAGTCGTGAAAACATGGTTAACCAAGGCAGAGGTTAGCGGGGAATGGTGAACAAGCGTATGCAAACATTGCTGACGCAGCTGCGGCAGCAGGGGATCCGGGACGAAAAGCTGCTGCGAGCGATCGAAGCGGTGCCGCGCGAGCGTTTTGTCGACGAAGCGCTGGATCATAAGGCCTACGAAAACACCGCGCTGCCGATCGGCTCCGGCCAGACCATTTCCCAGCCTTATATGGTGGCGCGGATGACCGAGCTGCTGAATCTGAAGCCCACTTCACGGGTGCTGGAGATCGGCACCGGTTCCGGTTATCAGACCGCTATCCTGGCACATCTGGTGCAACACGTTTGTTCCGTCGAACGCATCAAGGGGTTGCAGTGGCAGGCCAAGCGCCGCCTGAAGCAGCTCGATCTTCACAATGTTTCCACCCGCCACGGCGACGGCTGGCAGGGCTGGGCGTCGCGTGGCCCGTTCGATGCGATCATCGTCACCGCCGCGCCGCCGGAGATCCCGCAGGCGCTGGTGGAACAATTGGACGACGGCGGCATTTTGGTGCTGCCGGTGGGCGAGCAGGCCCAAACCCTCAAACGCATTCAACGCCATGGCAACGAGTTCGTTGTCGATGCGGTGGAAGCGGTGCGCTTTGTCCCGCTGGTGAAAGGCGAATTGGCCTAGCGATTGTCTGATTTTTCGACCGTCTGCAAAATCTGTTGCACTTTCATCACGTCCGGATAAGGTTTTCTCGTTCCAATCAGGCTAATTTTCACTAGAATTGGCCTTTCTACGTAGTTGTCTTATGGTGCGGCAACGCCAATGTGGTTAGCATTGGCGCGCGTTTTGATGCTCCGGCGGGAGATGACCTGGCGTTCAGGGATCGGCCGGCGGCGCCTTTACATCGCAGGGACTGGGAAGTGGCAAAAGCTCGGCTACGATGTAAAGGGTATTTTGGATATATCACTGATATTGCTGTCATGGGGGAAGCATGAGCACGGGAAGCCCAATGATTACGTTACGCCGGGTAGCGGTGTGTACGATGGTAAGTTTGTGGTTGGCGGGTTGTACGAACAATGCCTCGACGTCGGCCCCTATCAGCAGCGTGGGTGGCGGCGGTGCCGTTCCATCCGGCAATAATAATGGCGGGGCGCAGCAGGTTAGCCCCGAGGGCCGCATTGTCTATAACCGCAGTTATAACGCTATCCCTAAAGGGAGCTACAGCGGCGGTGAAACCTATACGGTCAAGCGCGGCGACACGCTGTTTTATATCGCCTGGATCACCGGCAACGATTTCCGCGACCTGGCGCAGCGCAACAATATTCCCGAACCATACAGCCTGAATGTTGGCCAAACCATTCAACTTGGTAATGGTTCTGCCAACGGCGGCGGCGGCATGCTGGCGACGACAGACGCGACCAAAGGCGGCGTTCCGAAGCCACCTTCCAGCTCCCAGATCCAGACGGCAACGGTTGATTCTCAATCAACTAACGCGTATTCTGAAAACTCGGGTAAACAGAATGTAGGTAAGATGTTACCTACAGCGGGTGCCGCAGCGGTTGGGACCGCGACTGCACCTGTTACCGCACCGGAAGCCGCTCCACCTGTGAGCAGCACCGTCAGCAACAGTTCTCCGGTCAGTACCTGGAGATGGCCGACTGACGGTAAGATTATTGATAACTTTTCCTCATCAGAAGGTGGGAATAAGGGCGTCGATATCGCCGGTTCCCGTGGGCAGCCTATCTTCGCTACCGCCGATGGCCGCGTAGTGTATGCCGGCAACGCTTTACGGGGTTACGGTAATCTAATCATCATCAAACACAATGATGATTACCTGAGCGCCTACGCTCATAACGACACAATGCTGGTCCGGGAACAACAAGAAGTGAAGGCGGGTCAAAAAATAGCCACCATGGGTAGCACCGGTACCAGTTCAGTACGTTTGCATTTTGAAATTCGTTACAAGGGGAAATCCGTAAACCCGCTGCGTTATCTTCCGCAGCGATAGATTGGGCAGAATACGCTGAGATTCTGCTCGCGGTATCACGGGTAGGAGCAGCATATGAGCCAAAATACGCTGAAAGTTAACGAGTTACATGATGATGCGGATTTCGACGAGAATGGAGCTGAGGCTGAGTCGTTTGATGAAAAAGCGCTGGTAGAAGAAGAGACCAGCGAGAACGATTTAGCGGAAGAAGAGCTGTTGTCTCAAGGCGTTACGCAACGCGTATTGGATGCGACGCAGCTCTATCTGGGTGAGATCGGTTATTCACCTCTGCTGACCGCAGAGGAAGAAGTCTATTTTGCGCGGCGTGCTCTGCGCGGTGACGTGCCGTCCCGCCGCCGCATGATTGAAAGCAACCTGCGGCTGGTGGTGAAAATCGCCCGCCGCTACAGCAACCGCGGTCTGGCGCTGCTGGATCTGATCGAAGAGGGTAACCTCGGTCTGATTCGCGCAGTGGAAAAATTCGACCCGGAACGCGGTTTTCGCTTCTCCACTTACGCAACCTGGTGGATCCGTCAGACGATTGAACGGGCGATCATGAACCAAACCCGTACCATTCGTTTGCCTATCCATATCGTCAAAGAACTGAATGTCTATCTGCGCACCGCGCGCGAGCTTTCCCACAAGCTGGATCATGAACCGAGCGCTGAAGAGATTGCCGAGCAACTCGACAAGCCGGTGGATGACGTCAGCCGCATGCTGCGCCTGAATGAGCGCATCACCTCGGTGGATACGCCGCTGGGCGGGGATTCGGAGAAAGCGCTGCTGGACATTCTGGCCGACGAGAAGGACAACGGGCCTGAAGACACCACGCAAGACGACGATATGAAGCAAAGCATCGTCAAATGGCTGTTCGAACTGAACGCCAAACAGCGTGAAGTGTTGGCGCGTCGTTTCGGCCTGCTGGGCTATGAAGCGGCGACGCTGGAAGACGTAGGCCGGGAGATTGGCCTGACGCGTGAGCGCGTCCGTCAGATTCAGGTTGAAGGCCTGCGCCGTCTGCGTGAGATTCTGCAGATGCAGGGCCTGAGCATTGAGGCGCTGTTCCGCGAATAACGCCGGTTGTTGAACCGCATCAAATAAAAACGGTGAGCGTGATGCTCACCGTTTTTTTATGCCCGCGTTTGGCGCCAGACTACACCATATTTTTCAGCCGGTAGATCCATTCCAGCGCCTGGCGCGGCGACAGGGAATCCGGATCCAGCGCTTCCAGGGCTTCTACTGCCGGCGAGGTTTCTTCCTGCAGCAGCGTCATCTGGGTGGCATCGACGCTGCCCGAGGCGGTGTGGCTGGAGATAGACTCCAGCTCGCGCAGCTTCTGACGGGCGCGCTTGATGACGTCGCGCGGCACGCCAGCCAGCGCGGCGACCGCCAGGCCATAGCTTTTGCTGGCGGCACCGTCCTGCACGCTGTGCATGAAGGCGATGGTATCGCCATGTTCGAGCGCGTCCAGATGCACGTTGACCACGCCTTCCATTTTCTCCGGCAGGGTCGTCAGCTCGAAGTAGTGGGTGGCGAACAGCGTCATCGCCTTGATACGGTTGGCCAGGTTCTCGGCGCAGGCCCAGGCCAGCGACAGGCCGTCGTAGGTGGAGGTGCCGCGGCCGATTTCATCCATCAACACCAGGCTGTGCTCGGTGGCGTTGTGCAGGATGTTGGCGGTTTCGGTCATCTCCACCATGAAGGTGGAGCGGCCGGAAGCCAGATCGTCCGCCGCGCCGACGCGGGTGAAGATGCGATCCACCGGGCCGATGGTGGCCTTGGTGGCCGGCACGTAACTGCCGATGTGCGCCATCAGCACGATCAGCGCCGTTTGCCGCATATAGGTGCTTTTACCGCCCATGTTCGGGCCGGTGATAATCAGCATGCGGCGTTGTGGCGACAGGGTGAGCGGGTTGGAGATAAACGGCTCGCTCAGCACCTGCTCTACCACCGGGTGGCGGCCTTCGGTAATGCGGAGCCCCGGCTGTTCACTCATGGTTGGGCAAGCGTAGTTCAGGGTATCGGCGCGCTCGGCCAGGTTGGCCAGCACGTCCAGCTCGGCCAGTGCGGCGGCGCTTTGCTGCAGTTCCGCCAGGTGCGGCAGCAGCAGATCGAACAGCTCGTCGTACAGGCTTTTCTCGATCGCCAGCGCTTTACCCTTGGAGGTCAGCACTTTGTCTTCGTACTCTTTCAATTCCGGGATGATGTAGCGCTCGGCGTTTTTCAGCGTCTGACGGCGCACATAGTGGATCGGCACCAGGTGGCTTTGGCCGCGGCTGACCTGAATGTAGTAGCCGTGTACGCCGTTAAAACCGACCTTGAGCGTATCCAGCCCCAGCTTTTCACGCTCGCGGATCTCCAGCCGGTCGAGGTAGTCGCTGGCGCCGTCGGCCAGTGCGCGCCATTCGTCCAGTTCGCTGTTGTAACCGGGGGCAATCACGCCGCCGTCGCGTACCAGCACCGGCGGCGATTCAATGACCGCGCGTTCCAGCAGCTCACGCAGCTCGTCGAACTGGCCTACCTGTGACAGCAGCTGCTGCACGTGCGGGGTGTCCACGTCTTGCAGCAGCGCGCGGATGTCCGGCAGCTGCTGGAAAGCATGACGCATGCGCGCCAGATCGCGCGGCCGCGCGGTGCGTAGCGCCAGGCGCGCCAAAATTCGCTCCTGATCGCCCACCTGGCGCAGCGAAGGCTGCAGATCGGCGAACAGCTCCTGCAATGCGCCGATCGCCTGTTGGCGAGCGGTGAGAACCTTGATATCGCGGGTCGGCATGTGCAGCCAGCGTTTCAGCATGCGGCTGCCCATCGGCGTGACCGTGCGATCGAGGATCGCCGCCAGCGTGTTGTCGCTGCCGCCGGACAGACTTTGCGTCAGCTCCAGATTGCGACGGGTCGCGGCGTCCATGATGATGCCGTCCTGCTGGCGCTCCATGGTGAGGCCGCGAATGTGCGGCAGCGAAGTGCGCTGGGTATCTTTGACGTACTGCAACAGGCAGCCGGCGGCGCGCAGCGCCTGGTGAGCCTGCTCGACGCCGAAACCGGTCAAGTCGCGGGTACCGAATTGCAGGTTGAGCTGCTGACGCGCGGTCTCAAGCTCGAATTCCCACAGTGGGCGGCGGCGCAGGCCGTGGCGCTGTTCGATCAGCGTCATTTGTTCGAAGGTTTCCGGGTAGAGCAGCTCGGCCGGATTGGTGCGCTGCAGCTCGGCAGCCATGGTTTCCAAATCCTGCGGCTCGGCGACGCGGAAGCGGCCGGAGCTGACGTCCAGCGTGGCGTAGCCGAAGCCGCGCGCGTCCTGCCAGATCGCCGCCAGCAGGTTGTCCTGGCGCTCTTGCAGTAACGCTTCGTCGGTGATGGTGCCTGGGGTGACGATACGCACCACTTTGCGCTCGACCGGCCCTTTGCTGGTGGCCGGATCGCCGATCTGCTCGCAGATGGCGACGGACTCGCCGAGCTGCACCAGCTTGGCCAGGTAGTTCTCCACCGCGTGGTGCGGCACGCCGGCCATCGGGATCGGTTCACCCGCCGAGGCGCCGCGTTTGGTCAGCGAGATATCCAGCAGTTGGGAAGCGCGCTTGGCGTCGTCGTAAAACAGCTCGTAGAAGTCGCCCATGCGGTAGAACAGCAGGATTTCAGGATGCTGGGCCTTGAGGCGCAGGTACTGCTGCATCATTGGCGTGTGCGAATCGAGTTTATCGGTGCTATTCATGCGATTATTTTTCCAATCCATTGAATGTAAAGGTCACTGTGATTTTCATTGTCATCATTCGCTATCACATTGTTTCAGCAGGCGCCGCCCCCTTTAGCGCTTGCCGGGCGGCGCAAATCAAATCATCAACACGCCAGACGGCGCGCTCAAACCCGAGGTTTGCACAGACGCTTATACTAGCCTAGCGGGCAATCGGCTGTCACAGGTAAAAATGGGAAGCGCTGCGCAAGGCCGGTTTGTAACGCAGCGAGATTGTTGTTCGCCTGCGGGCAACAACGCAAGTCGCCGCCCGCAGTGGTGGTGGAAAGGTTATTGCGCGGCGGTGAGAGGCAAAGGCAGTTGATAGAGGCGGAAGCTGTCGGGCACTTCGGTTTCATGGCCGGGCAGCAGGCGGTGGCGGATGCGCGATTCGCTGACGAAGGCGCAGCCTTGTGGCGTGATAGTCAGGTTGACCGGCGATTCCATGCCTTCGCGCAAGATCTCAATCCGGTGCATGCCTGCCGCCTTGGGGGAAGGGATCCGCAGGATCCGCCCCTGGCCGCTCTGGATCCCGTTTTCCAGCACGATCAGCGCGCCGTCCGGTGCCAACTCCATCCCGTCCGGGTTTTCGATGAGGCGCGGCAGCTGCATTTCCGTCAGCTGCGGCTTTGGATCGTTATAGCTGAGGGCGTAGAGCTTACCGGTGCCGAAATTGGCGACTGCCATCAGCCGGTCGTCGAGCAGCACGATCCCGGCGGCCCCCAACCCGCTGGGAGCCGCCAATTGCGGATCCCGATACAGCGTACTGAAGGCCGCTTCGCCCGGCCGCAGGCGCAGGATGCCGCCGCCGCGGGTTTCCGTCACGTACACCGTGCCGTCTGCGCCGAGCACGATATCGTTGCCCATTTCCCCCGCCGGCAGTGCCAGGCTGCGGTTGAGGGTGCCATCCGCGACGTTCAGCGCATAGATGCGGTTGGCGCGCGTTTTGCCGCCGGAGAGAAAGTCCGGCGAGTTCCCCCACAGCAGCCCGCGCCGTTCGTCCAGCCGCAGCGCGTTTGAGGCGAACACCGTGTCAGCGCCGGGGAAGAAGGTTTCCCACGCCTGACCCGGCCGTTTGCGCAGCACGTTGCCGCTGGTGATCAGCCCGACATACAGCGTACCGTCCGCCGCGCGGGCGATGCCGTTGGGGTAAAGTGCGCCGGGCGGCAGCGTTATGCTGCTTTCTGTGCAGTCTGCGCTGACGGCGGCCTGCGCCGGTGCGCTAAGGGTGAATGCGGCAGCGAGGGTGAACAACGCCGCTCGCGCGGTAACAGCGTATGACATGTTTCTCTCCGGGAATGAGGGAAAGGGGGCTACCAGCGCTCGGGGCGGGCAGCGTGTGCCATTGGCGCCTCCAGCGCGGCCATGTCTTCCGGCGATAGCCTGAGGTCGAGCGCCGCCAGCGCATCCTGCAGATGGTGTGGCTTGGACATGCCCACCAGCGGCGACGCCACGCCGGGTTTGGCCAACAGCCAGGCCAGCGCGATCTGCGCCGGTGGAACGCCGCGCGCGGCCGCCACCTCCGCTACGGCAGCGACGGTGCATTCCACCTCGTTTCTGCCGCCGTACCAACGGGGCGCCTGTTCGTCGGTGGCGGCGCGCAGCGTGCCGCCACTGGCGGAGCCGGCCAACACGCCGCGGGCCAGCGGCGACCAGGGCGTCAGGCCAAGACCTTCCTCCAGGCACAGCGGGATCAATTCTTCTTCGTCTTCACGCGTCACCAGGTTGTATTGGCTTTGCAACGAAATAAACGGCGCCAGGCGGTGCTGACGTTGAAAGGCCAGCATTTTCATCAGGCGCCAGGCGTGCAGTGAAGACGCGCCGAGATAGCGGATCTTGCCCGCCCGCACCAGGCCGTCGAGGGTGTCGGCAGTTTCTTCGATCGGCGTTGCGGTGTCGAAGCGGTGCAGTACGAACAAATCGAGGTAATCCGTTCCCAGCCGCTGCAAGGAGGCGTCGACGCTGTGCAGCAGGTGCTTGCGCGACAGCCCGCGGCTGTTCGGCTGCGCGTCCATCGGAAAGTAGGCTTTGGTGGCGATCACCACGTCTTCACGGCGGGCGAACGCCTTCAGCGCACGGCCGAGAATGCGCTCGCTTTCTCCGCCGGAGTAAATGTTGGCGGTATCGAAAAAATTGATGCCCGCCTCCAGCGCCTCGCGGATAAAGGGGCGCGTTTCATCCTCTTTCAGTACCCAGGGCCGCCAGGCCGGCTCGCCGTAGGTCATGCAGCCCAGGCAGAGGCGAGATACCTGCAGGCCGCTGTCGCCAAGCCGAACGTAGTTCATGGCGTCGTCTCCTCAGCGCATGCCGGCGATGGTGTAACCGCCGTCCACCAGCAGGCTTTGGCCGGTGATGAAACGGGCTTCGTCCGTCGCCAGCCACAGCGCCACATCGCCGATGTCTTCCGATTCGCCCAGGCGGCCGGCGGGCGTGTGGGCGATAAAGGGCGCGAACGCCGCGCTGTCGGCCACGCTGCCGCGCGCCATCGGCGTGTCGATGATGCCGGGGTTGATGTTGTTGACGCGGATGCCCTGGCCGCTGTATTCGAGCGCCACCGCGCGGATCATCGCATCGAGCGCGCCTTTGCTGGCGGAATAGCTGGATGAGCCGGCGAGCGCGCCGTGGGTCAGCCAGGAGGAGGTGTTAACGATCACGCCGCCTGAATGCTGCGCCAGGAAGGTTTCAATCTCGTATTTCATCGCCAGCCAGACGCCACGGAGGTTAATGGCGATCACGCGGTCAAAATCCTCGCTGCTCTGTTCGGTGATGGGGGCGAAGTTGCCGATGATGCCGGCGTTGTTGAAGGCGACGTCGAGCCGGCCGTAGTGGGCGGTCACCGTGGCGAGCAGCCTGCGGATGTCGTTTTCCTGGGAGACGTCGGCCACGATGGGCAGGGCGTCGCCGCCGGCGAGCGCGATGTCGCGCGCCGTGGCTTCGATTTCCGCCGCACGCCGGCCGGCCAGCGCCACTTTTGCGCCTTCGCGGGCATAGGCCAGCGCGGCTGCGCGGCCGATACCGGTGCCGCCGCCGCTTACCAGCACGACTTTGTCAGCCAGACGGCGCGGCGTTTCATGAGTTGGAGCTGTAGTATTAATCATCGCATCGATACCTGGTAATGGGTTCGATCGCAATGCTATGTTGTTAGATGACGGATAACTATCCGCTAAAAATTCATCTCACTATTAGATAATTTATATTAATAGCATGAAGAAACCCGAATTGTCCGGCCTGGCGGCCTTCGTGGCTATCGCCAGTGAACGCAGCTTCCGCCGCGCCGCCGCCCGACTGGGCGTGACGCCGCCGACGCTGACCCACACCCTGCGCGAACTGGAAGCGCAGGTGGGCATTCGCCTGCTGAACCGCACCACCCGCAACGTCTCGCCGACGGAGGCCGGTGAGCATCTGTTGGCACAGCTGGTGCCGGCCTTTACCGACATCGACGCCGCGCTGGAGAGCCTGAATGCGTTTCGCGAAGGGCCACGCGGCCTGGTGCGCATCAACGCGCCGCGTTCGGCGATCGATCTCGCCATCGTGCCGCATCTGGGGCGGTTGGCCAGCGAGTACCCCGGCATTACGCTGGAGGTAGTGGCGGACGAAGGGTTTGCCAACATCGTCGAGCAAGGCTTTGACGTCGGTATTCGGCTCGGCGAGGATCTGCACAACGATATGCGTGCGGTGCGCCTGACGCCGGATCTGCGTTTTGCCATCGTCGCCACGCCGGACTATTTTCAACGGCACGGCGAGCCGACGCATCCACAGGATTTGCTGCAGCACCACTGCATCGGTTGGCGCAAGGCCTCTTCGGGCGAGCGCTACAAATGGGCATTTCAGCAGGGCGAGCAGCGATTTTCCGTGGCGGTCAACAGCCCGCTTATCGTGGATGACGCCAGGCTGTTGCTGCAGGCGGCGTTGGCGCACGTCGGCATCGCTTTCGCCATCGAACAGGAGGTGGAAGAACACCTCGCGAGCGGGCGGCTGCGGCGGGTGTTGGCCGACTGGTGCGCGCCGTTTCCCGGTTTTTACCTCTATTATCCCAACCGCAGGAATCATTCCGTGGCGCTGACCACGGTGATCGAGTTGCTGCGTCTGCCCACCTAATCTTCTTTACCGGCCATCGCGTTCGGATGGCAAGTAAGTGAATCAAGCTTGAACTATTTTTATTCCCTCTTCGTTTGTTCGGGCGCAAATAATCCCTTAAATTCCCGGCGAGTTTATAACCGGATGTTTATAATTGATATTTGAGTATTTATTGCGAATATTCCGAGTTTTTATCGGTTATTTGAGAGCCCGGTCACACTATTTTTTTATGTGAAATGTGAAGAGGGTCAAGCCAGCAGGTCAAGGAGAGACGGTTATTATCCCCGCTGGCTTACCGATCCGTTTTTCATGCTCCGTATACTGTCTGCAACCAGGGCAACGTGACGGAAATTTTCATAAGGAATGTGCGTGAAGCAATCGTGATTGCATCTGGCATACAAATAACACGGGTTTTTTTGATTATCTGAGGTGCTTGGTATGGAAAAGAAAAAAATCTATCTGTTTTGTTCTGCCGGTATGTCCACTTCCCTGTTGGTATCAAAAATGAAGGCGCAGGCCGAGAAATACGAAGTACCGGTGATCATCGCCGCCTATCCGGAGGCGCTGGCCGCGGAGAAAGGCATTGAAGCGGATCTGATCCTGCTGGGGCCGCAGATCGCCTACACCTTGCCGGAAGTGCAAAAACAGCTGCCCAACAAACCTGTTGAAGTCATCGATCCGCTACTGTACGGCAAGGTCGATGGGCTGGGGGTGCTGAAGGCCGCGGTGGCCGCCATCAAGAAAGCCAATCAATAACAGGAGGCCGCCGTGAATACCCTCATTGCCTCGCTCGAGAAGGTTATCCTGCCTTTCGCCGTAAAAATCGGTAAGCAGCCCCACGTCAACGCCATCAAGAACGGCTTTATCCGCCTGATGCCGCTGACCTTGACCGGGGCGATGTTCGTGTTGATCAACAATGTGTTCCTGAGCTTCGGCGAAGGATCGTTCTTCTATTCGCTGGGCGTGCGCCTGGATGCCTCCACCATCGAGACGCTGAACGGCCTGAAGAGCATCGGCGGCAGCGTTTACAACGGTACGCTGGGGATCATGTCCCTGATGACGCCGTTCTTTATCAGCATGGCGTTGGCCGAAGAGCGCAAGGTCGATCCGTTGGCCTCGGCATTGCTGGCGGTGGCGGCCTTTATGACCGTCACGCCGTTTAACGTCGGCGAGGCCTATGCGGTAGGCGCCAACTGGCTGGGCGGCGCCAACATCATTTCCGGTATGGTGATCGGGCTGGTGGTGGCCGAGATGTTCGCTTTTATCGTGCGGCGCAACTGGGTGATCAGCCTGCCGGACAGCGTGCCGGCTTCGGTGTCGCGCTCCTTCTCGGCGCTGATCCCCGGTTTCATCATCCTCTCCATCATGGGGCTGGTGGCGTTCGCGCTGGCGCACTGGGACACCAACTTCCACCAGATCATCATGGACGGCATTTCGGCGCCGCTGGCCAAGATGGGCAGCGTGGTGGGCTGGGTGTACGTGCTGTTCTCCTCGCTGCTGTGGTTCTTTGGGGTGCACGGTTCCATGGCGCTGGCGGCGCTGGACAGCGGCATCATGACGCCATTCGCGCTGGAAAACGTGGAACTGTACAACAAATACGGTTCGGTCGAAGCGGCGGTGGCCGCCGGGAAAGAGTTCCACATGTGGGCGAAGCCGTTTGTCGACTCCTACATTTACCTCGGCGGCACCGGCTCGACGCTGGGCCTGATCATCGCCATCTTCATCGCCTCGCGCCGCGAAGATTACCGCCAGGTCGCCAAGCTGGCGACGCCGTCCGGCATCTTCCAGATCAACGAACCGATTCTGTTCGGCCTGCCGGTTATCATGAACCCGGTGATGTTCATTCCGTTCATCCTGGTGCAGCCGGTGCTGACCATCATCACCTCGCTGGCTTATTACTCCGGGCTGATCCCGCCTATCACCAACATTGCGCCCTGGACCATGCCGGTCGGCCTGGGGGCGTTCTTCAACACCAACGGCAGCATCATGGCCCTGTTGCTGAGCCTGTTCAACCTGGCGGTCGCCACCGTGATTTATCTGCCGTTCGTGGCGATCTCCAACAAAGCGCAGAGCCAGATCGACGCGGCGACGGAAAGCGAAGAAGACATCGCCAAGGCGCTGAAATTCTAACAGTGGAACGGGGCGGCGTGGCCGCCCCGCGAGGGACGCGAGTATGGAATATCAATTTGCCGACGGGTTCTGGTGGGGCAGCGCCACCTCCGCGCCGCAGTCTGAAGGGGCGGCCGTGCGGGACGGCAAGAGCCGCAACATCTTCGACTATTGGTTCGAGATCGCGCCCGAGCGCTTTCACGATCGGGTGGGGCCGGCCGAGGCCTCGACCTTTTACGACCATTTCCGCACCGATATCGGGCTGCTCAAAACGCTGGGCCACAATACCTTTAGAACGTCGATCTCGTGGTCGCGGCTGATCCCGGACGGCGACGGCGAGGTGAACCCGCAGGCGTTGGCCTTCTATAACGCGATGATCGACGAGCTGCTGGCGCAGGGCATCACCCCGTTTATCAATCTCTACCACTTCGATATGCCGCTGTGCATGCAGCAGCGCGGAGGCTGGGAAAACCGGGCGGTGGTCGAAGCCTATGCGCGTTACGCCGATACCTGTTTCGGTCTGTTTGGCGATCGGGTCACCCACTGGTTCACCTTCAACGAGCCGATCGTGCCGGTGGAGGCCGGCTACCTGAATGACCTGCATTACCCTTGCGTGGTGGACTTCAAACGGGCGGTCACAGTGGCGTATCACAGCGTACTGGCGCATGCCATGGCGGTGCAGCGTTTCAGAGCGCGGGAGCTGCCGGGGAATATCGGCATCATTTTGAACCTGAGCCCGACCTATCCGCGTTCCGACGCGCCGGAGGATCGGCAGGCCGCGCACGACGCCGATCTGCTGCTCAACCGCAGTTTCCTCGATCCGGTCGCCAAAGGGCGTTATCCGGCGGCGTTGCTGCAGCTGCTGGAGCGGCATGGGCTGATGCCCCACTGCGAGCCGCAAGATGCGCAGCTGATTGAAGACGGCGTGGTGGACATCCTCGGCGTCAACTATTACCAACCGCGCAGGGTGCAGGCGAAAGCGGGGCGCCGTGCCGAGGGGCCGATCGCATCGCCGGAGGATTTGTTCAGTTACTATGCAATGCCGGGCCGCAAAATCAATCCTCACCGCGGCTGGGAGATTTACGAAAAGGGGCTGTACGACATCCTGATGGATCTGAAAGAGAACTACGGCAATCTGCCTTGTTATATTTCGGAAAACGGCATGGGCGTTGAGGGCGAAGAGGCGTTTATCGGCGCCGATGGGCGGGTGGAGGACGATTACCGCATCGACTTTATTCGCGAGCACCTGAAGTGGCTGCACCGCGCGCTGGCGGAAGGCTCGCAATGCAGAGGCTATCATCTGTGGACCTTTATCGACTGCTGGTCCTGGCTGAACGCCTACAAAAATCGTTATGGGCTGGTGCGGCTGGATCGGGCGGATCAGCGCCGCACCATCAAGAAAAGCGGCTACTGGTTTGCCGAGGCGGCCAGACGCAACGGATTTGACTAACGGGAGGCCGGCGCCGTGTCCGACAACCGAATTTCGCTGAGTGCGAACGACGTGAAGCTGATTCGCGAGCAGGATTTTTTTAACTGCAAAGATTTTCACCTGTTTATCTACAACAAGGTGGAAAGCGCCACCGGGCTGCATCAGCACGACTATTACGAGTTCACCATCGTGCTGAGCGGCAAGTGCTACCAGGAGATCAACGGCAAGCGGGTGCTGCTGGAACGCGGGGATTTCGTCTTTATCCCTATCGGCTCCTACCACCAGAGCTTTTACGAGTTCGGCGCGACGAAAATCTTCAATGTGGCGGTCAGCAAAGCGTTCTTTGAAGAGCACTATTTGCAGCAGCTGCCGCGCTGCTTCGTCGCCTCGCAGGCCTACAGCCTGAGGAGCGAGTTTTTGGCCTATATCGAATCGGTGGTGAGTTCGCCGCAGTTTCGCGAGGATGATTTCGCCGAATTTCTCGAAACGCTGACTTTCTATGTGATCAGCCGCATTCGTCACTATAAGGAAGAAAACGACGGCGGCGATGATATCCCGCAGTGGCTGAAGAACACCCTGGCCGGCATGCATGACAAGGCGATGTTCGGCGAAAGGGCGTTGGCGAACATGGTGGCGCTGTCGGGGAAGACTCAGGAGTATCTGACCCGGGCGATGCGGCGCTACTACCATAAGACGCCGATGCAGGTGATCAATGAGATCCGAATCAATTTCGCCAAGACGCAGCTGGAGGTCACCAACTCTTCGGTTTCCGATATCGCCTTTGATTCCGGCTATGGCGATGTCAGCCTGTTCATTAAGAACTTCAAGCGGCTCACCGACGTGACCCCAGGCAACTACCGAAAAAAGTGCTACGGCCCTCTTTAGGGCCGCTCCCGATCAGTATCAACGCCGATATGCCGATGAGCTTCAGGCCGCCGGCCGGTTAATCATTCGATTTTTACCTTAGCGAAGGGGAATGCTGCGTCGGTCGGTCGGGCTTCCCTTGCCAAAAATCCATCTCGCGGGAGCCATTATGGAAAAACTACTGATCGTGAATGCCGACGACTTCGGCCTGAGCAAGGGGCAAAACTACGGCGTCATCGAGGCGTATCAGCATGGCGTGGTTTCCTCTACCACGGCGATGGTGAACGGCGGCGGCGCCCAGCACGCGGCGGCGCTCAGCCGGCAATATCCGGGGCTGCCGATTGGGCTGCATTTCGTTTTGACCCATGGCAGGCCGCTGGGCGCCATGCCTTCGCTGGTCAACGAGCATGGCGAACTGGGTAAATGGCTGTGGTGCCGCGCCGAGGCCGGCGAGCTGCAGCTGGACGAGATTCAGGAGGAACTGCAGCGCCAGTTCGCGCGGTTTGTGACGCTGTTCGGCAGGCCGCCGACGCACATCGACAGCCACCACCATGTGCATATGCAGCCGCAGATTTACCCGCTGGTGGAGGCGTTTGCGCAGGCACAGGGTCTGCCGCTGCGTCTCGATCGCGAAGAGGCGAAACGGCGCGATATTGCGTTGCAGACGCCCTGCAGCACCGACGCGTTTGACGCGGGATTCTACGGTGAAATGATTTCCGAAGCCTTGTTCCTGCAGCGGTTGACGCGCGCCGACGAGCAGGGCGCCGAGTCATTGGAAATGATGTGCCACCCGGCGTTCCTCGACGCGACGATCCTGCAGAGCAAATATTGTCACCCGCGCCTCGTCGAGCTGGAGGTGTTGACCGCGCCGACGCTGAAAGCGGCGATCGCCGAACGCGGTTTCATGTTGGGCTCCTTCCTGGATCTGTAGCGCTGCCGTTTACAGCATGGCGTGCGCCTTTTTCAGGCCGGTATCCTCTTGCGGATCGGCCCCCTGAGGCAGGGGCTCCGCCTCCTGTTCCTCGGGCTGCGGCTCGTCGACATCGGGCGCCGCTTCCGGCGGCGGCATGGTGTCGTGAATGATCTGCTCATCGAAGGTCGGATTGAGCGCCGGCGACAGCGGCGAACTGGCGAGGCTGTCCGGCAGCGGAATATGCGGCACCGGTGCGTCCTGCGCCAGCTGAGGTTCCTCCGCTTTCGCCGTGCGGCTAAGGGCCGCCAGCAGCACGCCGCACAGGGCGAAGAAGGCGTACAGGATATTACCGCCAAGCGGCTCGATCAGCGCGCCGACCGCCAAGGGCCCGATGCTGGCGCCGACGCCGAACGCCATCAGCAGGCAGGCGGCCAGTGAGACGCGGCGCTCCGGCTCAATCAGATCGTTGGCCAGCGCCACTACCAACGGGTAGAGCGTAAACTGTAGCATGCTGACGACAAAGCCCACCGCCAGCAGCAGCGGGAAATCGATGTGCGGCAGCAGCGCCAGCGGCAGCGCCGCCACGATCAGGAAAATAGCGTTGAGTCGCATCAGCAACGGGCGGCTATAGCGATCTGACAGCCAACTGAGTGGGAACTGCGCCACCAGTCCGGCGAAGATGGCCAGTGCCATGAACAGGCCGGTTTGTTGAGTGGTTAAGGATTGCAGGCTGGCATAGACCGGCGCCAGCCCGTAAAACGAGCCCACTACCATGCCGATCACCAACGTGGTGGCCAGCACCTTGGGAATGGCGCCGACAAAGTAGCGCAGCTCCATCGGCGCCGGCGACATGTGGCGCGCATTGGTGCGCGTGGTGAGGGCGATGGGCACCAGACAGAGCGCGAAGCACAGCGCGATCACCAGCAGCGTGGTGATGCCCAGGTTGCTTTGCAGCATCAGCACGATCTGGCCCAGCGACATGCCGAGATAGGTCGCCGCCATATAGAAGCCGAACACCATGCCGCGCTGGTTGGATTCCGCCTGGTCGTTCAGCCAGCTTTCCAGCACCATGTACTGACACATCATGCACAGCCCGATCACCAGGCGCAGCGCGACCCAGGCGGGAATGAACTCCGTCAGGCCGTGCCCCAGCACCGCAGCGGTAATGATGCCGGCGCAGGCCACGTAGGCGCGGATATGCCCGACGCGGGCGATGAGAAAGTGGCCGACCTTGCCACCGATCACCAACCCGATGTAGTTGGCGGCGATGATGGCGCCGATCAGCGCGCTGCTGACGTGGATGGAGGCCAGCCGCAGCGAGACGTAGGTGGTGAGCAGTCCCGAGCCCAACAGCAGCAGCAGGGTGGTGGTGTACAACGGCAAGAATACGCCCAACGTTTTTTTCACGCTATCATCCTAATCTCTTCTGGTGCGCCCTGAGGCCGCCGCCGCAGCGTGCTGCCTCCGTGATGTTCCTTGTGCTGGTGCGCCGCCGCTCGCTGGGGCGCTTCTTTTGATACTAGCAGCTTGGCCGGGCGCTTAAAACTGCACCTCCTGCGAGGCGCTGCGCATTTCCACGCGTCGGCCGCCGCATCGCCTTGATAAATGCTACTATCAGGCGCATATACCTGAATTCGCGAGGGAGAGGTTATGAGTGAAAACCAACTGCGCCGGCTCAGCGTGCTGGTGGGGGAAAAACTGAAGGAGCAGGGCCGCTGGATCACCTGCGCAGAATCCTGCACCGGCGGCGGTATCGCCAAGGCCATTACCGATATCGCCGGCAGCTCCGCCTATTTCGATCGTGGTTTCGTCACCTACAGCAATGCGGCGAAGCATGACCTGTTAGGGGTGAGAGAAGCCACGTTGGCGGCGCACGGCGCGGTCAGCGAAGAGGTGGTGCGCGAGATGGCGATAGGGGCGCTGCGGGCGGCGCAGGCCGATCTGGCGCTATCGGTGAGCGGCATCGCCGGCCCGGACGGAGGCAGCGCGGAAAAGCCGGTCGGTACCGTGTGGTTCGGCTTCGCCGGCAGCGATGGCCGGGGGCTGTCGCGCATGATGCAATTCGAGGGCGACCGCGACGCGGTGCGGCTGCAGGCGACGATTTTCGCGCTGCAAACCGCCATCGACGAATTTTTGTAAATTAGGCTTGATACTGTATGACTATACAGTATAATTAGTGACATTTCCTGCACAACATACATTCAGTGGCAGTGTGGGGTAACACCGGCATTGCGAAACGAAGGAGCAAAAATGGCTATTGATGAGAACAAGCAAAAGGCGTTAGCTGCGGCACTGGGCCAGATTGAGAAACAGTTCGGCAAAGGCTCCATCATGCGCCTGGGTGAAGACCGCTCCATGGACGTGGAAACGATCTCCACCGGCTCACTGTCACTCGATATCGCTCTGGGCGCCGGCGGCCTGCCGATGGGCCGCATCGTTGAAATCTACGGCCCGGAATCCTCCGGTAAAACCACCCTGACGCTGCAGGTGATCGCCGCTGCGCAGCGCGAAGGCAAAACCTGTGCGTTCATCGATGCCGAGCACGCGCTGGATCCTATCTATGCGAAAAAGCTGGGCGTCGATATCGACAACCTGCTGTGCTCCCAGCCGGACACCGGCGAGCAGGCGCTGGAAATCTGTGATGCGCTGACCCGCTCCGGTGCGGTTGACGTCATCATCGTCGACTCCGTGGCGGCGCTGACGCCGAAGGCGGAAATCGAAGGTGAAATCGGCGATTCGCACATGGGCCTGGCGGCACGCATGATGAGCCAGGCGATGCGTAAGCTGGCCGGCAACCTGAAAAACGCCAATACCCTGCTGATCTTCATTAACCAGATCCGTATGAAAATTGGTGTGATGTTCGGCAACCCGGAAACCACGACCGGCGGTAACGCCCTGAAGTTCTACGCTTCGGTGCGTCTGGATATCCGCCGCATCGGCGCCATCAAAGAGGGCGACGAAGTGGTGGGTAGCGAAACCCGCGTGAAAGTGGTGAAGAACAAAATCGCTGCGCCGTTCAAGCAGGCTGAGTTCCAAATCATGTACGGCGAAGGCATCAACAGCCGTGGTGAGCTGGTCGATCTGGGCGTGAAGCACAAGATGATCGAAAAAGCCGGCGCCTGGTACAGCTATAACGGCGAGAAGATCGGTCAGGGCAAGGCGAATGCCTGTAACTTCCTGAAAGAAAACCCGGCTATCGCCGCTGAGCTGGATAAGAAGCTGCGTGACCTGCTGCTGCACAGCGGCGGTGAACTGGTGGCCGCTTCCGGTGACGACTTCGAAGACGACGAAGCGGAAACCAGCGAGCAGTTCTAATCGCTGAAGATATGCGCCGCCGTTCGTGTGGCGCATATCCCATAAATTCAGGCTTGAATGATGAATGACTTGCTAAGCCGCGCCATGCGCCTGCTGTCGCAACGCGATCATAGTGAAGCTGAACTGCGCCGCAAACTTGCGGCGCAGCCGTTTGTGGCGAAAGCCCGTTTTGGCGGCAGGGGGCCACATGCGCCGGCATCATCGCCGGTGGCTGAAGAGCCGGTGGATCCTGTGCTGATCGAGCAGGTTATTGCCTACTGTTACCAGCATAATTGGCTAGACGATAAGCGTTTCGCTCACAGCTACATCGGCAGCCGCAGCCGCAAAGGTTACGGTGCGCAGCGTATCCGCAGCGAACTGATGCAAAAGGGCGTCGACAAAGCGCTGGTGCAGGACGCGCTGGCGGAATGCGACATCGACTGGTGCGAACAGGCGAAACAGGTGGCGCAGCGAAAATTTGGCGATGCGTTGCCAACCGACTGGAAAGAGAAAGCCAAAGTGCAGCGCTATCTGCTCTATCGCGGCTTCTTCCAGGAAGAAATTCAGTCAATTTACCGTGATTTTGCGCAATGAGCGCACACGGGGTTTTACTTCCCTCTGAAGAAAATTTATCTTATCCCCACTTTTTGTTCGTGAGCTGGTTGTCATCGTCGGGATGACGCGTCACCGGCTCACGTGTCGTTATTCTAGCCTTTCCAGGAAAATTATGAGCAAGAGCACCGCTGAGATCCGTCAAGCGTTTCTCGATTTCTTTCATAGTAAGGGTCACCAGGTTGTAGCGAGCAGCTCCCTGGTGCCTAACAATGATCCGACATTGCTGTTTACCAATGCCGGCATGAACCAATTTAAGGATGTTTTCCTGGGGCTGGACAAACGCGCCTATTCCCGTGCCACCACCTCGCAGCGCTGCGTGCGCGCAGGCGGCAAGCACAATGACCTGGAAAACGTCGGCTACACCGCCCGTCACCACACCTTCTTTGAAATGCTGGGCAACTTCAGCTTCGGCGATTACTTCAAGCATGACGCGATCAGCTACGCGTGGGAACTGCTGACCGGTGAAAACTGGTTCAACCTGCCGAAAGAGCGACTGTGGGTCACCGTGTATGAAACCGATGACGAAGCGTTCGACATCTGGCAGAAGCAAATCGGCGTACCGGCCGAGCGTATTATCCGCATCGGCGACAACAAGGGCGCGCCTTTCGCTTCCGACAACTTCTGGCAGATGGGCGACACCGGCCCATGCGGCCCGTGCACCGAGATTTTCTACGATCACGGCGATCACATCTGGGGCGGCCCTCCTGGCAGCCCGGAAGAAGACGGCGACCGCTACATCGAGATCTGGAACATCGTTTTCATGCAGTTCAACCGCCAGTCCGATGGCACCATGCTGCCGCTGCCGAAACCTTCGGTGGATACCGGTATGGGCCTGGAGCGCATCGCGGCGGTGTTGCAGCATGTGAACTCCAACTATGAAATCGATCTGTTCCGTACCCTGATCGCCGCCGTGGCAAAAGTGACCGGTGCAACCGATCTGGACAACAAATCCCTGCGCGTTATCGCCGACCACATCCGTTCCTGTGCCTTCCTGGTGTCGGACGGCGTGATCCCGTCTAACGAAAACCGCGGCTACGTGCTGCGCCGCATCATTCGTCGCGCGATCCGCCATGGCAACATGCTGGGTGCGAAAGACACCTTCTTCTACAAGCTGGTGGCGCCACTGATCGAAGTGATGGGCCCGGCGGCCGACGAACTGAAACGCCAGCAATCGTTGGTGGAGCAGGTGCTGAAAACCGAAGAAGAGCAGTTTGCTCGCACGCTGGAGCGTGGTCTGGCGCTGTTGGACGAAGAGCTGGCCAAGCTGCAGGGCGATACCCTGGACGGCGAAACCGCTTTCCGTCTGTACGATACCTACGGCTTCCCGGTCGATCTGACCGCTGACGTCTGCCGCGAGCGCGGTCTGAAAGTCGATGAAGCGGGCTTTGAAGAAGCGATGGAAGCGCAGCGCCGCCGTGCGCGCGAATCCAGCGGTTTCGGCGCCGACTACAACAGCCTGATCCGCGTGGACGGCAGCAGCCAGTTCAGCGGTTACGATCACGACGAGCAGCAGGCAACTGTCATCGCGCTGTTCCGCGACGGCCAGCCGGTCGATCGGATCAACGCCGGCGAAGAGGCGGTGGTGGTGCTGGATGAGACGCCGTTCTACGGTGAATCCGGCGGTCAGGTCGGCGATAAAGGCGTGCTGAAAGCCGCCGGCGTAGAGTTTGTGGTCAACGACACCCAGAAATACGGCCAGGCTATCGGCCACCAGGGCAAACTGGCGCAGGGCTCGCTGAAGCTGAACGATCGCGTGGATGCGCAGATCGACGCTGAGCGCCGCAACAGCATCCGTCTGAACCACTCCGCGACTCACTTGCTGCACGCCGCGCTGCGCCAAACGTTGGGTGACCACGTCGCGCAGAAAGGCTCGCTGGTTAATGACAAATATCTGCGTTTCGACTTCTCGCATTTCGAAGCGATGAAGCCGGAGCAAATCCGCGCGGTGGAAGATCTGGTGAACCAGCAGGTGCGTCGTAACCTGCCGGTACAGACCGAGCTGATGGCGTTGGAAGATGCCAAAGAGAAGGGCGCGATGGCGCTGTTCGGCGAGAAGTACGATGACAACGTGCGCGTACTGACCATGGGCGACTTCTCCACCGAGCTGTGTGGCGGTACTCATGCCAGCCGCACCGGCGATATTGGCCTGTTCCGCATTCTGAGCGAGTCGGGCACCGCGGCGGGCATTCGTCGTATTGAAGCGGTGACCGGCGCAGGCGCTATCGCCACGCTGCACCAGCAAAGCGATTTGTTGCAAGACGTTGCGCAGCTGGTTAAGGGCGACAGCAACACCCTGACCGATAAAGTGCGCTCGGTGCTCGATCGCACCCGCGCGCTGGAAAAAGAACTGCAGCAGCTGAAAGATCAGCAGGCGGCGCAGGAAAGTGCGTCGCTGTCCAGCCAGGCAAAAATGGTTAACGGCGTGAAGCTGTTGGTCAGCCAGTTGGACAATGTCGAAGCCAAAATGCTGCGCACCATGGTGGATGACCTGAAAAATCAATTGGGTTCGGCCATCATCGTGTTGGCAACGACGGCTGATGACAAAGTCAGCCTGGTTGCAGGCGTGACCAAGGATCTGACTGACCGCGTGAAAGCCGGCGAGTTGATCGGCAACGTGGCGCAGCAGGTAGGCGGCAAGGGCGGTGGTCGCCCGGATATGGCGATGGCGGGGGGGACGGATATCAACGCCCTGCCAGCGGCGTTAAACAGCGTAGAAGCCTGGGTGGCCTCGAAGCTGTGAACATAAATAAATAGCACGCACAAACGCCATAATACTTTGTTGATTATGGCGTTTTCATACTGTGCTAACACAATTTAGTTACAATTGCGGGAACAAAGTTTTTCAGGTCGGCTAAACTTACCATTATCTGAGGTGGGACCAAGTCTGCTTACACTTATTGTGGGTTGCGCGGCTTACGTTTTCACCACATATGATGGATAATGACGGGGAAACTGAGAGACCCGACTCTTTTAATCTTTCAAGGAGCAAAGAATGTTAATTCTGACTCGTCGAGTTGGTGAAACCCTCATGATTGGCGATGAGGTTACGGTCACTGTGCTAGGGGTAAAAGGCAACCAGGTGCGTATTGGTGTGAACGCCCCCAAAGAGGTTTCGGTTCACCGTGAAGAAATCTATCAGCGCATTCAGGCAGAGAAGTCTCAGCAGACGACTTACTGATTCCGAAGCAGCGTCTCGTTGCCAGACGAGACGCTACTGCATCGTTTTACCCACTTCTTTCGTTCTCCCCTCTCTTTTTCGTGATTATTTTCCCGGTTAGTTTTCTGCTTTGTTGCTACAGACGCTGCGGTTGCCTGTTGATAAAACGCCCTTTTTGCCGTGAAATCGCCCATGTTGGGTGCGAATTGTGCAAACGCGCATGAGTTGGGAAAAATTGTTTGACTTAAAAGTCGGAGAAAGTAATATGTGCGCCACGCAGTGCCGATGAGCTTCTCTGAAGCAAGTTAGGCACAATTCGAAAGAAGCGTATGGTGAGGTGGCCGAGAGGCTGAAGGCGCTCCCCTGCTAAGGGAGTATGCGGTCAAAAGCTGCATCCGGGGTTCGAATCCCCGCCTCACCGCCATTTGCATCCATAGCTCAGCTGGATAGAGTACTCGGCTACGAACCGAGCGGTCGGAGGTTCGAATCCTCCTGGATGCACCATATTTTGCAGTATGGTGGGGTAGTAACAACATACCATACGGTATCAAAAAAGAATTCCTGTGCATCCATAGCTCAGCTGGATAGAGTACTCGGCTACGAACCGAGCGGTCGGAGGTTCGAATCCTCCTGGATGCACCATTCTTTCCGTCATGCTTCGTTAGTGAAGCAGGCAAGCAGTAAAAAATAGACATGCATCCATAGCTCAGCTGGATAGAGTACTCGGCTACGAACCGAGCGGTCGGAGGTTCGAATCCTCCTGGATGCACCATCTAAGAGAAACCCGCTTCGGCGGGTTTTTCGCTTTTCAGCATTTAGCCATTCTCTCTCCCCCGTCCTCCTTTGCGTCCGATCGGGCACAGCACATTCCGTTATGACGCAGTCAGCGACAACCCAACGGCTTTACGCTAAAGTAGTTTTCTTTCCTCAACGATCATGGAGTAACGATGTACGACCGCTATCAGGGTCTTATTTTCGACATGGACGGCACGATTCTGGACACCGAGCCAACGCACCGCAAAGCGTGGCGTGAAGTGCTGTCCCGTTATGGCATGACGTTTGATGAAGCGGCCATGGTGGCGCTGAGCGGTTCACCGACCTGGCGCATCGCCCAGGCGATTATCGCCAGCCATCAGGCCGATCTCGATCCCCATCACCTGGCCGCGGAGAAAACCCGCGCGGTGGAAGCGATGCTGTTGGACAGCGTGCGTCCATTGCCGCTGATCGAGGTGGTGAAGTCCTATCACGGCCGCCGTCCGATGGCGGTCGGTACCGGCAGCGAGCACCGCATGGCGGAAATGCTGCTGCGTCATCTTGGCCTGTTCAACTGCTTCGACGCGATCGTCGGTGCGGACGACGTGCAGCGCCACAAACCGGAGCCGGACACCTTCTTGCGCTGTGCCGAACTGATCGGCGTGCCGCCGGAAAAATGCGTGGTGTTTGAAGACGCCGATTTCGGCATTCAGGCGGCGAAAAGTGCCGGTATGGCTGTGGTAGACGTCCGTACGCTGTGAGTAGTACGCTAGCCGTAATATCGTTATTTGGCAGTAGCTTCCTCAGTGCGACGCTGCTGCCGGGAAATTCAGAAATCGTTCTGGTCGCCTTGCTGACCCAGAGTCGCGTCTCGCCGGAGTTGCTGGTGCTGGCCGCGACTCTGGGCAACACGCTGGGTGGCTTGACCAATGTCATTATCGGGCGCCTGTTACCGGCGTTGAAACCACAGCGGGGGCTGGCAACGGCGCTCGGGTGGCTGCAACGCTTCGGCCCGGCTGCGCTGCTGCTCAGCTGGGTGCCGGTGGTGGGCGATTTGTTGTGCGTGTTGGCAGGTTGGCTGCGCATGCCCTGGGGCTCTGTCGCGCTGTTTCTGTGTATCGGAAAGGCGCTGCGTTACATCGTTTTGGCTATGATAACGGTACAGGGCATCGCCTGGTGGCAGTAACCAAGTGAATATAACTCAATATTCTCTCGGGTGCGGATTCAGTATGCTTACGAGTTATTGTTTTTAGAAGCGGGAGGTCAATTTGATCCCGGACGTATCACAGGCGCTTTCTTGGTTGGAAGCCCATCCCCAGGCATTAAAAGGTATTCGTCGTGGCATCGAGCGTGAAACGCTGCGGGTCACGCCGAACGGCACCTTGGCGACCACCGGGCATCCGGAAAAGCTGGGCGCGGCATTGACGCACCACTGGATCACCACGGATTTCGCCGAAGCGCTGTTAGAGTTCATTACGCCGGTTGATGACAACATCGATCACCTGCTGACGTTCCTGCGCGATATTCATCGTTACGTGGCGCGCAATATCGGCGATGAGCGCATGTGGCCGCTCAGCATGCCGTGCTTTATTGAAGCCGAGCAGGATATCGAGCTGGCGCAGTTCGGTTCGTCGAACATTGGCCGCATGAAGACGCTGTACCGCGAAGGGCTGAAGAATCGCTACGGCGCGCTGATGCAGACCATTTCCGGCGTGCACTACAACTTCTCGCTGCCGCTGGAGTTTTGGCAGGCCTGGGCCGGCGTGCAGGACGCAGAAAGCGGTAAAGAGCAGATCTCGGCGGGGTATTTCCGCCTGATCCGCAACTATTACCGTTTCGGTTGGGTGATCCCGTATCTGTTCGGCGCATCGCCGGCCATTTGTTCTTCATTCCTCAAGGGGCGTGAGACCAATCTGCCGTTCGAGCGCACCGAGCAGGGGATGTGCTACCTGCCGTACGCCACCTCGCTGCGTCTGAGCGACCTGGGTTACACCAACAAGTCGCAGAGCAATTTGGGCATCACCTTCAACGATCTGCACAGCTATGTGGCCGGTCTGAAGCGGGCGATCGCGACGCCGTCCGAAGAGTTCGCCAAGCTGGGCGTGAAAGAGGGCGATCGCTACCTGCAGCTGAACAGCAACGTGCTGCAAATAGAGAACGAGCTGTATGCGCCGATCCGGCCGAAGCGCGTGACCCAAAGCGGCGAGACGCCGTCGGACGCGCTGCTGCGCGGCGGCATCGAATATATCGAAGTGCGTTCGCTGGATATCAACCCGTTCTCGCCAATCGGCGTGGACGCGGTGCAGGCGCGTTTCCTGGATCTGTTCCTGGTGTGGTGCGCGCTGGCCGATGCGCCGGAGATGAGCAGCGATGAACTGCTGTGCACGCGCAAGAACTGGAACCGAGTGATCCTGGAAGGGCGCAAGCCGGGCCAGACCATCGGCATCGACTGTGGCGCCAGCCATGAACCGCTCGAAAAAGTGGGTAAGGCGCTGTTCGCCGATCTGCGTCGGGTGGCGGAAGTGTTGGACGGCGAAGCCGGCAACCGTCAATACCAGCAGGTGTGTGATGAGCTGGTTGCCGCGTTCGACGATCCTGAGTTGACCTTCTCTGCGCGCATTCTGAAGGCGATGAAGGCGGAAGGCACTGGGCGCGTCGGGTTGCAGCTGGCGGAGCAGTATCGTCAGACGTTGCTGGAAGAGCCGTTGGAAATCCTGAACGAAGCCGAGCTGGATAAAGAGCGGGAAGCCTCGTGGCAGCGCCAACGCGACATAGAAGCCAATGATACGCTAAGCTTTGAAGCGTTCCTGAAGCAAAACGGCGGAAGCTGAAAAAGAAAAAGGCCACATCAATGTGGCCAAATATGCATCTCTGATGACAGGGATGATGATAACAAATGCGCGTCTTTCACATACTCAGACTCGCAGGGTTGGAAAAGGTTTCCCGGTTAGGAAAAAAAGTTTCGAAATAAATGCTCTTTTACGAGGAGGTAGCGAAATGCCATTGCTGGATAGCTTTACCGTCGATCATACCCGTATGGCAGCTCCGGCTGTCCGCGTTGCGAAAACTATGAAAACGCCTCATGGCGATACCATCACGGTGTTTGATCTGCGCTTTTGCCGCCCGAACCTGGAAGTGATGCCCGAGCGCGGCATTCACACGCTGGAGCACCTGTTCGCCGGCTTTATGCGTGACCACCTGAACGGCCAGGGCGTGGAGATTATCGACATCTCCCCGATGGGCTGTCGTACCGGTTTCTACATGAGCCTGATCGGCGTGCCGGAAGAGCAGCGCGTAGCCGATGCGTGGAAAGCGGCGATGGCCGACGTGCTGAAAGTGACCGACCAGCGCAAAATCCCTGAGCTGAACGAATACCAGTGCGGCACTTACCATATGCACTCGCTGGAAGAAGCGCAGGAGATCGCCAAGCACATCCTGGATAACGACGTGGTGGTTAACCACAACGACGAGCTGGCGCTGCCGAAAGAGAAGCTGCAGGAACTGCATATCTAGCCGCGAGTTTCCCGCAGAGATAAAAAAAGACGCGATTTCGCGTCTTTTTTACTTTCAGGCCGGCGGTCAGTGGTGGCCGACGCTGGACTGCAGCGAGGTGATCGGCGTGACCCGCACCTGTTTGATCATGTTGCCCTGCACGTCGAGAATGTCGATATCGTAGTGGCCGATACGCACCCGGGTACCGGTTTCAGGGATCTCTTCCAGCTCTTCGAGCAGCATGCCGTTGACGGTGCGGGCCTCGCTGGCAGGCAGGGTCCAGTTGAAGGCCTTGTTCAGCTCGCGCACGTTGGCGGTACCGTCGATCAAGACCGAGCCATCGCTCTGCGGCGTGACCTCTTCCGCCAACGTTGGTGACATCGAGGTGGTGAAGTCGCCGACGATCTCTTCGAGAATGTCTTCTACCGTGACCAGGCCCTGAATGTCGCCGTACTCGTCGACCACGATGCCGACCTTCTCTTTGTTGCGCTGGAACTTCACCAGCTGCACGTTGAGCGGCGTGCCTTCAGGCACGAAGTAGATTTCATCGGCGGCGCGCAGCAGGTTCTCTTTGTTGAACTCTTTTTTCTCGGTCATCAGGCGGTAGGCTTCGCGCACGCGCAGCATGCCGATCGCGTCGTCCAGCGAGCTGCGATACAGCACGATGCGGCCGTGCGGCGAGTGGGTCAGCTGGCGCATGATCGATTTCCAGTCGTCGTTGACGTCGATGCCGACGATCTCGGTGCGCGGCACCATGATGTCGTTAACCGTCACCTTTTCCAGGTCCAGCACCGAGATCAGCATGTCCTGGTTGCGTCGGGAGATTTGCGACTGGGATTCGCGCACGATAGTGCGCAGCTCATCCTTGCTGACGGCGTCGCTGATGCGCACGTTGGTGCGGATGCCGAATAGGTGCAAGGTCAGGCTGGTGATGCCGTTGAGCAGCCAGACCAGCGGGAACATCACCTTTTGCAATGGGGCCAGCAGGACGCTGCTGGGGAAGGCAATACGTTCCGGATAGAGGGCGGCGAAGGTCTTTGGCAGCACTTCGGCGAACAGCAGCACGGCGAAGGTCAGTATGCCGGTCGCGATCGCCACGCCGAGATCGCCATACAGCCGCATGCCGACGATGGTCGCCAGCGCCGAGGCGAGGATGTTGACCAGGTTGTTGCCGATCAGCACCAGGCCGATCAGCCGATCCGGTTTTTGCAGCAGCTTCTCCACCCGACGCGCCGAGCGGTTGCCCTGTTTGGACAGGTGACGCAGGCGATAACGGTTGAGCGTCATCATGCCGGTTTCGGAAGCGGAGAAGTAAGCGGAGACCACGATCATGATCACCAGGATAATGATGAGGGTCCCCGTCGACACATGCTCCAATGCAGTATTCCTTATAGAGAGGGAGAATTGAACCGGGCTGGCTTAGCGCACCATCACCTGCTGAATCAGACGGCTGCCGAAGTAGGCGAGCGTCAGCAGGAAGGCGCCGGCGAAGCTGAACCAGACGACGCGGCGGCCGCGCCAGCCTTCATGATAATGGCCCCACAACAGCACGATATACACGAACCAGGCCATGATCGACAGCACGGCTTTATGCACGTTCTCTTTGCTGAACAGATTATCCATGTACAGCAGGCCAGTGCACAGGGTGAGCGTCAGCAGCACCACGCCGATCTGGGTGATATGGAACATCTTGCGCTCGATGCTCATCAGCGGCGGCATGTCGGCGCTAAAGGTCAACTTCTTGTTTTTCAGAAGGTAATCGAGCCAGGCGAGCTGCAAGGCGTAGAGCGCGGCGATGATCAGGGTAGCGTAAGAGAACAGCGCCAGGCCGATATGCACCATCAGTTCCGGGCTGGCTTCCAGGTGAGTGATGAACTCGCCGGGCATGAAGCTGGCGAAGGCCAGGTTGATCATCGCGAAGCTGTAGACGATCGGCAGCAGGAACCAGCCGCGGTCGCGCGAGGCGACGAAGGTCATCACCGAGCAGATGATCAGGCTGACGATGGAGCCAATGTTCAGCAGGCTGAGATTCTGCCCGGCGCTGACGTCAAAGATGCGCTGCTGCAGCGCGATGGCATGGCAAATCAGCGCCACCGCCGCCGAGACGAGGGCAAGCCGACGGTATGCGCTGTTCTTCCGCAACAAGCTGGGAATGATCAGTCCAAGGCTGAGCAGGTAGGCCATCAAAGCCACAATGGAGAAAACTGGCATAGCGTTTAATTTTGCTTCGGCGTGGTTAATTGGAGTGTCAGTATAACGTTGCGCGCGTTTCACTCCAACCTATCTCCAACGCTGAGGCAGAGATCCGCCGCGCTTCGTGTTATCATCGGCGCAATTGTGTCGCCGGAGCGGCCTGTCATTACACGTTGAGCATGAGACGATGTTTGAAAATTTAACCGATCGATTGTCGCGCACGTTGCGCAATATCAGCGGCCGCGGGCGGCTGACCGAAGAGAATATCAAGGAAACCCTGCGTGAAGTGCGCATGGCATTGCTGGAAGCGGACGTTGCGCTGCCGGTGGTGCGCGACTTCATCAACCGCGTCAAAGAGAGCGCGGTTGGCCATGAAGTCAACAAGAGCCTGACGCCGGGGCAGGAGTTCGTCAAGATTGTCAAAGGCGAGCTGATCGCCGCGATGGGCGAAGTCAACACCGAGCTGAATCTGGCGGCCCAGCCGCCGGCGGTGGTGCTGATGGCGGGCTTGCAGGGTGCCGGTAAAACCACCAGCGTCGGTAAACTCGGCAAGTTCCTGAAAGAAAAACAGAAGAAGAAAGTGTTGGTGGTTTCCGCGGACGTTTATCGCCCGGCGGCGATCAAACAGCTGGAAACGCTGGCGGAAGGCGTCGGCATCGATTTCTTCCCGTCTGACGTCAAAGAAAAACCGATCGACATCGTCAATCGCGCGCTGCAACAGGCCAAGCTGAAGTTCTACGACGTACTGATCGTCGATACCGCCGGCCGTTTGCACGTTGACGAAGCGATGATGGACGAGATCAAACAGGTGCATGCGGCGATCAAGCCGGTGGAAACCCTGTTCGTGGTCGACGCCATGACCGGCCAGGACGCTGCCAATACCGCCAAGGCGTTTAACGAAGCGCTGCCGCTGACCGGCGTGGTGCTGACCAAGGTCGACGGCGACGCGCGCGGCGGTGCCGCGCTGTCCATCCGTCATATCACCGGCAAGCCGATCAAATTCCTCGGCGTGGGCGAGAAGACCGAAGCGCTGGAGCCGTTCTACCCGGATCGCGTGGCATCGCGCATTCTGGGCATGGGCGACGTGCTGTCGCTGATCGAAGATATCGAAAGCAAGGTCGACCGCGAGCAGGCGGAGAAGCTGGCCAACAAGCTGAAGAAGGGCGACGGTTTCGATCTGACCGACTTCCTGGAGCAGCTCAAGCAGATGCGCAACATGGGCGGCATGGCCAACATGCTGAGCAAGCTGCCGGGCGCCGGCCAGCTGCCGGACAACGTCAAGTCGCAGATGGACGATAAAGTGCTGGTGCGCATGGAGGCGATCATCAACTCGATGACGCTGAAAGAGCGCGCCAAACCGGAAATCATCAAGGGCTCGCGCAAGCGCCGCATCGCGATGGGAGCCGGCATGCAGGTGCAGGACGTCAATCGCTTGCTGAAGCAGTTCGACGAAATGCAGCGTATGATGAAGAAGATGAAGAAAGGCGGTATGGCGAAGATGATGCGCGGCATGAAAGGCATGATGCCGCCGGGCTTCCCAGGCCGCTGATGGGCCTCCGCACGCCGAGTGCGGGCGCTTTCAGCATTCGCCGTTCGCGGTGAAAACCGCCCGAAATTTGACAGGCTGCAAAAGTTGTCCCCTGCGATCGACGCTTTAGATTGCTTTTTGCGCCAAAATGAGTAAAATTTTCTGGCTTTTTATATTGCAACCGGGCCCCGTCCCTCAATGGGGCCCGGCTGTTTTATTAACTAAAGAGGATGTTATGGTAACAATTCGTTTGGCACGTGGCGGCGCTAAAAAGCGTCCGTTCTATCAAGTAGTAGTGACCGACAGCCGCAACGCTCGTGATGGTCGTTTCATCGAGCGCGTAGGCTTCTTCAACCCGATCGCTTCCGGTCAGGCTGAAGCACTGCGTCTGGACCTGGACCGCATCGAGCACTGGGTTGGTCTGGGTGCAACCGTTTCTGATCGCGTTCACGCGCTGATCAAAGACGCTAAGAAAGCAGCTTAATCTGTCGCGGTGGTGGCAATGAGCAAGCAACTCAAACCGGTAGCGCCTAAGCAGCCGATTGTACTCGGTAAAATGGGGTCCGCTTACGGCATTCGTGGTTGGCTCAGAGTGTTTTCATCCACCGAGAACGCCGAAAGCATTTTTGACTATCAGCCGTGGTTTATCCAGCAGGCGGGTCAGTGGCAGCATATCGAGTTGGAAGACTGGAAGCGCCACAGTCAGGATCTGATCATCAAGGTCAAAGGCATTGACGATCGGGACGCGGCGAATCTGCTGACTAATCGCGAGATTATGGTGGATTCTGAGCAACTTCCTCCGCTGGAGGGTGACGATTACTACTGGAAAGACCTGATGGGCTGCCAGGTAGTCACCACCGCCGGCTACGAGCTGGGTAAAGTCATCGATATGATGGAAACCGGCTCGAACGATGTGATGGTTGTGAAAGCGAACCTGAAAGATGCGTTCGGCATGAAGGAGCGGTTGATTCCGTTTCTTCATGGGCAGGTTATCAAGAAAGTCGATCTCACTGCCCGCGTGATTGAGGCAGATTGGGATCCTGGTTTTTGACCCCCGGATCAAACGGTCGAAGCAAGTGGAATAACGGTAAGGGGATTGGCTTGTGTTCATCGGTATTGTAAGCCTGTTTCCTGAGATGTTCCGCGCTATCACCGATTACGGGGTGACTGGCCGGGCAGTAAAAAATGGCCTGCTGAGCGTGCAGTGTTGGAGTCCTCGCGACTTCACCTACGACCGGCATCGTACCGTGGACGATCGCCCTTATGGCGGCGGCCCGGGAATGCTGATGATGGTGCAACCTTTACGGGAGGCCATTCATGCGGCGAAAGCAGCGGCAGGCGAGGGAGCAAAGGTGATTTATCTGTCACCTCAGGGGCGCAAGCTGGATCAAACCGGCGTGTGCGAACTGGCGGCCAATCAGAAGATGATTCTGGTGTGCGGCCGTTACGAAGGGATAGACGAGCGCGTAATCCAAACCGAAATTGACGAAGAATGGTCAATCGGTGATTACGTTCTCAGCGGCGGGGAACTGCCGGCGATGACCCTGATTGATTCAGTCGCCCGTTTCATACCGGGTGTGCTGGGCCATCAGGCCTCAGCGGAGGAAGACTCCTTCGCCGACGGATTGCTGGACTGCCCGCACTATACCCGCCCAGAGGTGTTGGAAGGGATGGAAGTACCGCCGGTTCTACTGTCGGGCAACCATGCCGAGATACGTCGCTGGCGCTTAAAGCAGTCGCTGGGCCGAACCTGGCTTAGAAGACCTGAACTTCTAGAAAGCCTAGCTCTGACTGACGAGCAAGCGGTGTTGCTGGCTGAGTTCCAACGGGAACATCAGGCCAGGCAACAGGACTATGAAGGAAACGTCTGACATCAGACGGGACCGATATATCAGTTTACCTAGGGTAAGAGACATATTATGAGCAACATTATTAAGCAACTTGAACAAGAGCAGATGAAACAAGACGTACCTGCATTCCGTCCGGGTGATTCCGTGGAAGTGAAGGTATGGGTCGTTGAAGGTAGCAAAAAACGTCTGCAGGCATTCGAGGGCGTGGTTATCGCTATCCGTAACCGCGGTCTGCACTCTGCATTCACTGTTCGTAAGATTTCCAACGGCGAAGGTGTTGAGCGCGTATTCCAGACTCACTCCCCAGTAATCGACAGCATTACTGTTAAACGTCGTGGTGCCGTTCGTAAAGCTAAACTGTACTACCTGCGTGAACGTACTGGTAAGGCTGCTCGTATCAAAGAGCGTCTGAACCGCGTTAACTAACGCTGCATCCAAAAGTTAATAGTTATCAGGGGTTGGCCTATGCCACCCCCTTTTTTTATCTGAAAATCCGGCTGCGTTGCATTTGCGAGATTTGGCCACGTTGTAGCGACATTAAAAAGCCTGCATCAGCAGGCTTTTTGCATTACAGCGCGGCCGCGCTTTGTTTATGCTGATTCTCCGGCGGGTGCGGCTGCACCGGCACAATATCATCGCCAGGCTTAACGATTACCCGTGCAACGGACTCGTGCGTGGCGAACGTACAGCTGCAGTTGATATTGCGGCATTGATGGTAACGCTCTTTGGTCGACTCGCTCAGATAGCGACTGGAGCGAGTGTGGGCCACGTGACCGCATAGTGGACAGTGCATCATAAGAACCCCCCTTGAACAAATTAAGTGAAATTGTTGTGGCATCACCACTTAGGCGAGCGAGCCCGTCATGATGAGGCAATGCCTTGTAAGCACAGTGCGCGTTCCGTGGCGCGTCGCTGTTCCAGCCCCTTGTTTTTCTTTCCGTTTACGTAAACCCAACGCGGCAATTGATCGCAAGCCTGCTGCCACTGGCGCTGCTGCAGCAGCATGACCAGCGTGGAGTGGCAGGCGGCGCTGATGCCCACGTTGAAGGCGAAGGCGATCACCGCGTCATAGGTTTCTTGCGGGAGCGTTTGCGGCAGGCAGGCGGCCATGCCACGCTCGGTGCGGCGAACATCGTCTACCAAATCCACAGCGGCTCGCCGCTCATCGATGGCCTGGCCCGGGATGACGCCGGCGGTGTGCCCAATGCCCTGTGTCCACACTCCGGCGCTACACTGGTAAGGCGACAGGCGGCAACCTTCGAGATCGGCGATCAGCCTGAGGCCGGCTTCTGAGGTTTGCAGCTCGCCAAATGACGGTAACAGCACGGCGATGGCCAAAACGGCGGCGACGCTGCAGCGCTTAACGATTGCACTCATCGTAAATTTTCCTCCGTGATGCCGCATTGCGCTCAATAGCCTTCAAGATCTGCAGGCTTTTACGTCGGTAGTACCAGTTCACCAGAAACGTGCCGATTCCTACCGCCGCACCGACTAAAAAGGCAATGTCCTGCGGAGAGAGCCTGCCGAGCCAGGCGAGAAACAGCGCCATGGCGTAGGTGATGAATGAGGTGATTTTCTCCATAGCTTATGCTCACTTTGTTCACAGTCTCTCGGAGCTGGGGGGGTATCGATGCGTTGTTGGCCACTCGCTATCGAAATCCATCATGCCACGAGGCTGTATAATAATTACTGTATATGCATACAGTATTAAGCTATTTGCTAAAGTCGTCAATGGGCGAGATGAATATTTTTAGCAGATTGTGCAAGAGAGAGTGGCGGGTATAAAAAAAGCCCATCGATGATGGGCTTCGAGAGAGTCTGGGCAGGGAAGGTTACAGGCCGTAGACCAGCGTGACCGAGGTGGTGGTATCGGTGTTCTTCGGTGCTGAGGCCGGTGGTTTGCTGTTGTAGGTCACGGTGTAGGCCACGCGCAGTGAGAAGCGATCGTTGATCGCCACGTTCAACGCGCTTTCCGAGTTCAGCGTGGTTTCCTCGTTCGCCAGCGCGGAAACGCCCTGAATGAACTTGGTGTTGTCGGTCAGCTGATAGGAATAGTTGGCCGCACCGTAGGCCAGCCCTTTGGTCGAGCGGCCGCCGCCGTGGTATTCGTCATGGCGCACGCCGGGACCGAATTCCACTCGCAGATCGCTGAGCGGCCCGTTGAGGAGTTGGCGGCCGTAACCGCCGGTCAGCGTGGAGCGCGAGTCATAACCGTTGAAACGGTCGCTCAGCCAGCTGGCCTGGCCGAACAGGTAGTTGCGATCGGTCAGGTTATAGCGCGTACGGCCACCGGCCTGGTACTTTTCGGACGAGCGCACGTTGGAGGAGGTGGTGTTGTTGGCCGCCCCCCACAGGCTATATGCCGCGTCGGTATTGAACCAGGTCATATTGGTGTTGGCCAACAGGGTGGAGCTTTGCGAGTTGCCGGACTGGGCGTTGTAGCCCGCCTGCACGTTGCCTTCGAACGGTTTCTTGGCGGTGGCCGGATCGTCCATCGCGGTGAAAAGCGTATTGTCGGCAAGGGCTGAAACACTGGTGAAAGTCGTTAAGCAGCAAATATACAGCGGAAAAGCGCGACGAGCGCGAGAAGAGAGCATCTTGGATCCAGTTGTTAAGGGTGGTTATTGTTGATGACGGTCACATTATATCGGTTCACTTCGGCGACAAAAATAGCCGCCATTAGCTTAAGTTTTTAATTTTTATTCCTCATTTATTCGCTTTTCTTCTACTTAAATTCATCGCTTTCGGCGGCATTTCGTGCTGAGTCTGACGGTATCCGCTACTGCCCGTTCGTGGGCGCCGAGACGGGCGGTGTATCTTCCCTGTAAAACCAATTGTACATATATATTTACGTTTTTGGGTTTTGGTTCGCAGGGGGTATAGGCGTGTTCTGATGATCTTGTTTTTTTATTACATTATTGAATTTAATGTATTTTATTGCATTTTTATGATGTTTTTATACATGTTTTTTTATAGTAAAAATCACGGTAATTTTTTATTTACGGAAATTGGATTGAAATCTTTACATCGCGTGATAAGGTAGAGCCTTGAAACGCTCAATGTTCCATTTCAACGCATAACGCCAAACGACAGGAATAGCATCATGCAAAAAGACGCGCTCAATAACGTACACATCAGTGCAGAACAGGTTCTCATCACGCCGGAGGAGCTGAAGAACCAGTTCCCGCTTAGCGCCGACGACGAAAATGAAATTGCCACCGCGCGTAACACCATCGCCAACATTTTGCAGGGGCGCGATCATCGCCTGTTGGTGGTGTGCGGGCCTTGTTCGATCCACGATCCGGATGCGGCGCTGGACTACGCCCGTCGTTTGAAAACTCTGGCGGCTGACTTGAGCGATCAGCTGTATATCGTTATGCGCGTCTATTTTGAAAAACCCAGAACCACTGTCGGCTGGAAAGGTTTGATCAACGATCCGTACATGGACGGTTCGTTTGACGTTGAAGCAGGCTTGCATATTGCGCGTCGCCTGTTGCTGGATCTGGTGGGCATGGGCTTGCCGTTGGCTACCGAAGCGTTGGATCCGAACAGTCCGCAGTACCTGGGGGACTTGTTCAGCTGGTCGGCGATAGGCGCGCGCACCACCGAATCACAGACCCACCGCGAAATGGCTTCCGGCCTGTCGATGCCGGTCGGGTTCAAAAACGGCACCGACGGCAGTCTGGGCACTGCCATCAACGCCATGCGCGCCGCCGCTATGCCGCACCGCTTCGTCGGCATCAACCAGGCGGGCCAGGTTTGCCTGCTGCAGACCCAGGGCAATCCGGACGGGCACGTGATCCTGCGCGGCGGCAAAACCCCGAACTACAGCGCCGAGCACGTTGCGGCCTGTGAAAAACAGATGCTCGAGGCGGGACTCCATCCGTCCTTGATGATAGATTGCAGCCATGGCAACTCGAATAAAGACTATCGCCGTCAGCCGGCGGTGGCCGAGTCCGTGGTGGAGCAGATCAAAGCGGGCAACCGTTCGATCACCGGCATTATGCTGGAGAGCCATCTGCATGAGGGCAATCAGTCTTCCGAACAGCCGCGTGCAGACATGCGTTACGGTGTGTCCGTCACCGACGCCTGCATCGACTGGGAGAGTACGGAAACGCTGCTGCGTCATATGCATCAGGAACTCGGCGCTGCGCTGACGGCACGCACGGGAGAAAAGTAAGTTATGGTGGCAGAACTGACCGCGCTGCGCGATCAAATCGACGAGGTGGACAAAGCGTTGCTGGATCTGCTGGCAAAGCGCCTGCATCTGGTAGCGGAAGTGGGGGAGGTGAAAAGCCGCCACGGCTTGCCGGTTTATGTGCCGGAGCGCGAGGCGGCGATGCTGGCCTCGCGCCGTCAGGAGGCGGAAAACCTCGGGGTGCCGCCGGATTTGATCGAGGACGTCTTGCGCCGCGTGATGCGCGAATCATACGTTAGCGAGAACGATAAAGGCTTTAAAACCCTGTGCCCGCAGCTGCGGCCGATCGTCATCATCGGCGGCAACGGCCAGATGGGTCGGCTGTTCAACCGTCTGCTGACGCTGTCGGGTTATCAGGTCAGGGTATTGGATCAGGAAGATTGGCCACAGGCGGAACAGCTGTTGGCCGACGCCGGCATGGTGATCGTCAGCGTGCCGATCCATGTGACAGAGCAGGTGATAAGCCGCCTGCCAACCTTGCCCGACGACTGCATTCTGGTGGATTTGGCGTCGGTGAAGAACCGTCCGCTGCATGCGATGCTGGCGGTGCACAGCGGCCCGGTGGTGGGGCTGCACCCGATGTTCGGCCCGGATGTGGGCAGCGTGGCGAAGCAGGTCGTGGTTTACTGCGATGGCCGCCAACCGGAGGCTTACCAATGGTTGCTTGAACAGCTGCAGGTGTGGGGGGCGCGGCTGCATCGCATCAGCGCGGTCGAACACGATCAGAACATGGCGTTTATTCAGGCGCTGCGGCACTTTGCCACCTTCGCCTACGGGTTGCACCTGGCGGAAGAGAACGTGCAACTGGAGCAGCTGTTGGCGCTCTCCTCGCCGATCTACCGGCTGGAGCTGGCGATGGTTGGCCGCCTGTTTGCGCAGGATCCGCAGCTGTACGCCGACATCATCATGTCGTCGGAGGAAAACGTGGCGCTGATTAAGCGTTACTACCAGCGCTTCGGCGAGGCGATAAAGTTGTTGGAGCATGGCGACAAACAGGCGTTTATCGACAGTTTCCGCAAGGTGGAGCACTGGTTCGGCGATTACGCCCAGCGCTTCCTGGTGGAGAGCCGCACGCTGTTGCGGCAGGCTAACGACAGCCGGCAGTAAAACGCGGGTGGTAAACGTAAAGTTAAGGGGTTCGGCTTGGCCGAACCCTTTTTTTATGGTTTCAGGATGGGTTGACCGGCACCACGGTGTCGCTCGGGTAACAGCCCAGTACCTTCAGCGAGCGGGTGATTGGTGCCAGATCGCGCAGCGCTTTTTGCATCGCGTCGGCACGCAGATTGGCCTGCACATCGATATAAAACATCTCTTCCCACGGATTGCCGTTGATCGGGCGTGACTCCAGCTTGGTCATGATGATGCCGTTGTCGCGCAGAACCAGCAGCGCTTCGACCAGTGCGCCGGATTGCTGGCCGGTCGCCATGATCAGCGTGGTTTTGGCCGGCACCTGTTCGGAGACGTCAATCGCTTTACGCGCCAGGACGATAAAGCGGGTGATGTTCTGCTGCTGGTTGGCAAGGTTGTGTTCCAGCACCTGCAGCCCGTACAGTGCGCCGCCGGCTTCGCTGCCCAGCGCCGCTACCTTCGGTGAATTCAGCTTGGCGACTTTCTCCATCGCGGCGGCGGTGCTTTCGGTGTATTCGATTTTCCAGTGCGGGAAGCGGTTCAGGAACTGGCTGCACTGCTGGAACGGCTGCGGGTGGCTGTAGACGGTTTCAATCTGGCTCAAATCGCTGTCGCCGGCAATCAGAACGCAGTGGTTGATCGGGTTGGTCAGCTCGCCGACGATCGACAGACTGGTGTGTTGCAGCAGATCGTACACCTCGTTAATCGAGCCGGAGCTGGTGTTCTCGATCGGCAGAATCGCGTAGTCCGCCTGGCCGGTTTCCACTTGGGTGAAGATATCCTGAAACTTCTGGCAGCCGCATTCGATCAGCTGATCGAAGTGGCGGGCGGCGTATTGACGCGCCGCCAGATGCGAGTAAGAGCCTTTCGGGCCGAGGAAGGCGATGCGGGCGGAGTGCTGGCTGACGGGGTTGAGCTGGTGCTGCAGCAGCGCCTGCTGGGTCAGAACGGAGTCTTCAATGATCAGTTGGAACAGGCGGGTGACGTAGAAGCCGTCCAGGTCGTAAGGTTTTGCGGCGGCGATCAGCGCGTCCAGCAGGTCGCGCTCGCGTTCTTTATCGCGGATCGGGCGGTGAGAGTGCAGCTTGGTCTTGCCGACTTCAATCGCCAGCTCACGGCGTTCCGCCAGCAGGGCCAACAGTTTCAAGTCCAGTGCGCTGATGCGCTCGCGCAGCACCAATAACGGGTTGTCAGTCATAATCAGCTTCCGCCTTCAGTTCTTATTCGTTGTTAAATAGCCATAAAAAAAGCCCCCTGTTTCCAGGAGGCCTTGTTGTTCGTCTTCGCATTCTTTCTCACACGACGAAACGCCTCCCAGTCAGGGGAAGGTAAAAAAGAATGCGAGGAAAAACGGTGTGCGTGGCATGGTCTACCTAAGGTTAATGCGAACAGGTTTTAAAGTAACCGCTGGCTTTTAGCCCGTCAACAAAAATACCCGACAAAAAACGCGCCCTCGGGCGCGTTTGATGCGGCAATCGCTGTCGGACGGTTATTCTTGCTCTTGCGTGACTTCCGGCACGATGTCTTTCACGCTGGCATTGCAGCGGCGCGCTTCGCCTTTGTGCTGCACCTTGTTCAGTTGGCGCTCCAGCTTGGCGATCAGCTCATTAACGGCGGTGTACATGTCATCATGTTTGGCGCTGGCGACCAGCGGGCCGTTAGGCGTGGTAATGGTAGCGTCGGCGACAAACCCCTGAGGTTCTTTAGATAAGACGATATGCGGGTTTATCAGCTGGGTCTGCCATTTTTCCAGTTTGGTGAGACGGTCTTCGACGTGATTGCGGATTGCGGGAGTGATATCCATTTGTTTGCTGGTAATGTTCAATGTCATATAACTTACCTCTCTGTCTTTCCGTCTTGGTGAACCCAGCATACCCCGCTTTTTGTTTAAATGCGTGATGTAAATCACGATTTTTTGTCACTTTTTGCAAAGTTAGTTCAATCTGTGATTCAGCATCTGAATTGGCTATCTAATGCTTGAGAGTTGCCGCCGGATGGCGCATTATCGATGAGTTGACCGGTGAGGAGCGCTAGCTAACACCGTGTTTTTACTTGTGTATTTTTCCAGTAAAAAACCGGTCCACGCCAATGAAAACGGCAGCCGAGGCTGCCGTTTTGTTTTTCTGCCGTTGCCGACGCGCGCTTATTGCGGGTTGGCAGCGATCACTTTGGCCACTTTGTCAGCCTGGCCGTTCAGCTGCAGCTGCTTGTAGGCATTTTCCATCAGCGGCAACACGTCGTGCGTCGCTTTGGTATCCGGGAATTCACGCAACATCTGCTCGGCGCGATTAACGACCGCGACGTAAGCACCGCGTTTAGTGTAGTATTCCGCCACCGAAAGCTCATACTTGGCCAAACGGTCTTTCAGATACACCAAACGCTTGTTGGCGTCGGTCGCGTATTGGCTGTTCGGGTATTGCTGAATCAACTGGCTGAAGTCGCGGAACGCAGCGCGAGCGTGCTGAGGATCGCGGTCAGAACGGTCAACCCCGAAGAAGCCCTGCAGTGCGCTGTCATCGAGCGCCATGTCGGTCAGACCGCGCATGTACATCACGTAATCGATGTTCGGGTGCGTCGGGTTCAGACGCATGAAGCGATCGATGGATGCCTGAGCCATCGGCAAGTCGGCAGCCTTATAGTAGGCGTAGATCAAATCCAGCTGGACCTGCTGGGAATACGGCCCGAAAGGATAGCGGTTATCTAACGCTTCGAGTTGCGTAATCGCGCCCTTGAAGTTACCGTCCTGCAGTTTTTGCTGCGCGGTAGCATAGATTTCCGAAGGTGGGTTGTCGGGAACCGCATCCTTGGATGTGGAGCAACCTGCCAGCGCCAGGCTCAACGTGGCTGCCGCCACCAGATATTTCATACGCGTCATGACGTTTTGATTATCCTCAGGGTGTTATTCCGGGAGACTGTCCGTTAAGCTCCCGACAAAGACCAGGTACAATAGCACATTATATTAAACGGCATCGCCGTGAAAACCCAACGTTAACGAAGAAGCTGCATATGGCACAACAAGTACAACTCACCGCAACGGTGGCCGAATCTCAACTCGGACAACGTTTAGATCAGGCTTTGGCCGAATTGTTCCCTGATTATTCACGATCTCGCATAAAAGAGTGGATCCTGGGCGATCGGGTGAAGGTCAATGGCAAAACGTCAAACAAACCGAAAGAGAAGGTGCTGGGCGGAGAGACCGTCGCCATCGATGCACAGATTGAAGAAGAGGCGCGTTGGGAGCCGCAGGATATCGCGCTGGATATCGTCTATGAAGACAGCGACATCCTGGTGATCAACAAGCCGCGCGATTTGGTGGTGCACCCTGGCGCCGGTAACCCGGACGGCACGGTGCTCAATGCGCTGCTGCATCATTACCCGGAAATCGCCGACGTGCCGCGTGCCGGCATTGTGCACCGTTTGGATAAAGACACCACCGGCCTGATGGTGGTGGCGAAAACCGTGCCGGCGCAAACCCGGCTGGTGGAAGCGCTGCAGGCGCGTGAAATTACCCGCGAATACGAAGCGGTGGCGATCGGCACCATGACTGCCGGCGGCACGGTAGAAGAGCCAATCGCGCGTCACTCCACCAAGCGCACCCACATGGCGGTGCACCCGATGGGTAAACCGGCGGTGACGCACTACCGCATCATGGAGCACTTCCGCGCGCACACCCGCCTGCGCCTGCGCCTGGAAACCGGCCGTACTCACCAGATCCGCGTACACATGGCTTACATCAGCCATCCGCTGGTGGGCGATCCGCTGTACGGTGGCCGTCCACGCCCGCCGAAAGGCGCTTCGGAAGCCTTCATCAACACGCTGCGCGGCTTTGACCGCCAGGCGCTGCACGCCACTATGCTGCGTTTGTATCATCCGATTAGCGGTATCCAGATGGAGTGGCATGCGCCGCTGCCGCAGGACATGGTCGATCTGATCAACGCGCTGAAGGCGGACACCGAAGAATTCAAAGATCAGATGGACTGGTAATGAATTCACTCATTCTGCCCGACTGGCCGTTGCCTCCCGGCGTTAAGGCCTGCAGCACCACGCGCGGCGGCGGCGTCAGCCTGCCGCCTTATGATTCGCTGAATCTCGGCACCCACGTCGGTGACGAGGAGCAAGCGGTGAAGCGCAATCGGGAACGGTTGGTTAACGCTGCCGACTTGCCGCAGATGCCGGTGTGGCTCGAGCAGGTGCACGGCACCCGCGTGGTGACGTTGACGGGGCAAACGCCCGCCGATCTGCGGGCGGATGCGGTGTACAGCAACGTGCCTGGGCAGGTGTGTGCCGTGATGACGGCGGATTGTTTGCCGGTGTTGTTCTGCTCGCAGAACGGCGATGAAGTGGCCGCCGCCCACGCCGGCTGGCGCGGGTTGTGCCATGGCGTGCTGGAACAAACCGTGGCGGCGTTCAGCGCCGCACCGGGCCAGATCCGCGCCTGGCTGGGGCCGGCTATTGGCCCGCAGCAGTTTGAAGTCGGGCCGGAGGTGCGTGCCGCCTTTATCGCGGAAGACGCCGAAGCCGAGGCTGCCTTTACGCCGCACGGCGATAAGTTTTTGGCTAATATCTACTTACTGGCGCGCCAACGTTTGTTACGGGCAGGCGTGCAGGCCATCTATGGTGGCGACCGCTGCACGGTTAACGAAAAGAGTCATTTTTTCTCCTATCGACGCGATGGAATAACCGGACGTCTGGCAAGTTTAATCTGGCTGATATAACCTATTGAATTAGGACGATCCAACGACGCATGGCGTTGTACCGAAAATTTAGCGTCGAGATAACCTTGAAAATTTGAGGGATGACCTCATTTAATCTCCAGTAGCAATTTCGACCCATCTTGGAGGTGTTATGCGTCTGGATCGTCTTACCAACAAATTCCAGCTTGCCCTCGCCGATGCCCAGTCACTAGCCCTTGGGCACGACAACCAGTTTATTGAACCGCTACATCTGATGAGCGCCCTGCTCAATCAGGAAGGGGGCACGGTTCGTCCACTATTAACTTCCGCAGGTATCGATGCCGGGCGCGTGCGCACCGAAATCGAACAGGCGCTGTCCCGTTTACCGCAGGTAGAAGGTACCGGTGGCGATGTTCAACCGTCCCACGAGCTGGTGCGCGTCTTGAACCTGTGCGACAAGCTGGCGCAGAAGCGCGCGGACAAATTCATTTCTTCCGAGCTGTTTGTGCTTGCGGTGCTGGAAGACCGCGGCTCGTTGACCGACTTGTTGAAAGCGGCCGGCGCAACGGCCGACAAAATCAGCAAAGCCATTGAACAAATGAGAGGCGGTGACAGCGTGGAAGACCAAGGCGCCGAAGACCAACGGCAAGCATTGAAGAAATACACGATCGATCTGACCGAGCGCGCCGAGCAGGGCAAGCTTGACCCGGTAATCGGCCGTGACGAAGAGATACGCCGCACCATCCAGGTGCTGCAGCGACGTACCAAAAACAACCCGGTGCTGATCGGCGAGCCTGGCGTGGGTAAAACCGCCATCGTCGAAGGCCTGGCGCAGCGCATCATCAACGGCGAAGTGCCGGAAGGGCTGAAGCACAAGCGCGTATTGTCCCTCGATATGGGCGCCTTGATCGCCGGCGCCAAGTATCGCGGCGAGTTTGAAGAGCGCCTGAAAGGCGTGCTCAACGATCTGGCCAAGCAGGAAGGCAGCGTTATCCTGTTTATCGACGAACTGCACACCATGGTTGGCGCCGGTAAGGCGGATGGCGCGATGGATGCGGGCAACATGCTCAAACCGGCTCTGGCGCGCGGCGAGCTGCACTGCGTCGGCGCGACTACGCTCGACGAGTATCGTCAGTATATAGAGAAGGATGCGGCGCTCGAACGTCGTTTCCAGAAAGTGTATGTGGCGGAGCCGAGCGTGGAAGACACCATCGCTATCCTGCGCGGCTTGAAAGAACGTTACGAACTGCACCACCACGTGCAGATCACCGACCCGGCCATCGTGGCGGCGGCAACGCTTTCACACCGTTATATCGCCGATCGTCAATTGCCGGACAAGGCTATCGACCTGATCGACGAAGCGGCGTCCAGCATTCGTATGCAGATGGACTCCAAGCCGGAATCGCTCGACAGGCTTGAGCGCCGCATCATTCAGTTGAAGCTGGAACAACAGGCGTTGAATAAAGAGTCTGACGACGCCAGCAAGAAACGCCTGGACATGCTCAGCGACGAGCTGGGGCAGAAAGAGCGCGAATATTCGGAGCTGGAAGAAGAGTGGAAAGCGGAAAAAGCCTCGCTCTCCGGCACCCAGAACATCAAGGCCGAACTCGAGCAGGCCAAAATCACTCTGGAGCAGGCGCGCCGCGTCGGCGATCTGGGGCGGATGTCGGAACTGCAGTACGGCAAAATTCCTGAGCTGGAGAAACAGCTCGCCGCCGCCACGCAGGCCGAAGGCAAGAGCATGAAGCTGCTGCGTAACCGGGTGACCGATGCGGAGATTGCTGAAGTGCTGGCGCGTGCGACCGGGATCCCGGTTGCCAGAATGCTGGAAGGGGAGCGTGATAAACTGCTGCGTCTGGAGCAAGAGCTGCATTCGCGGGTTATTGGCCAGGACGAAGCGGTCAGCGCGGTCTCGAATGCTATCCGCCGTAGTCGCGCCGGGTTGTCCGATCCTAACCGGCCGATCGGTTCGTTCCTGTTCCTCGGCCCGACCGGGGTGGGGAAAACCGAGCTCTGCAAAGCGCTGGCTTCGTTCCTGTTCGACAGCGACGACGCCATGGTGCGTATCGACATGTCCGAGTTTATGGAGAAACACTCCGTTTCTCGTCTGGTCGGCGCGCCTCCGGGTTATGTCGGCTATGAAGAGGGCGGTTACCTCACGGAGGCCGTGCGCCGCCGGCCTTATTCGGTGATTCTGCTGGATGAAGTCGAGAAAGCGCACCCGGACGTATTCAATATTCTGTTGCAGGTGTTGGATGACGGCCGACTGACCGATGGTCAAGGTCGTACCGTCGATTTCCGCAATACCGTGGTGATCATGACGTCCAACCTGGGCTCCGATCTGATCCAGGAGCATTTCGGTCAGATGAACTATGCACAGATGAAAGAGTCGGTGATGGAGATGGTGAGTCACCACTTCCGTCCGGAGTTCATCAACCGTATCGACGAAGTGGTGGTGTTCCATCCGCTGGGCGAGAAACACATTGCTGCAATTGCCAAGATTCAGCTGTCGCGTCTGTACAAGCGTTTGGAAGAGCGCGGTTACGAAGTGACCATGACCGAACCGGCCCTGGCGCTGTTGAGCAAAACCGGTTACGACCCTGTGTATGGTGCGCGTCCGTTGAAACGCGCTATTCAGCAGGAGATCGAGAACCCGCTGGCGCAGCAAATCCTGTCCGGTAAGCTGATCCCCGGCAAGCTGGTCACGCTGGATGTGGAAAACGACCATATCGTTGCACGCCAATAACGGCAATCGAGCGTCATAAAGATGAAAGGGAGCGGGTGACCGCTCCCTTTTTTTATCTTCGTTTGTCCCTATTTACAGGGTTTGCCGCTATTACTGCGCCAAAAGCGGTATTTTTTGACTAATAAACATCCTAAAAAGGCATTTCTGGTGATTATTTGAGCGCTTGAAAAGTTTTTTGCAATTAGGGGTTGCGGCCCGCCGAGAACTCCCTATAATGCGCCTCCACTGACCGGGAACAACGACTGACAAGCCGCCGGGTTAGCGAGAGGAAAGCGAAATAAACGCTTGACTCTCCGGGTGAAAAGCGTAATATACGCCACCTCGAGTTAGCAAGCGAAAGCGCCTAACTCACTGCTCTTTAACAATTTATCAGACAATCTGTGTGGGCACTCCACAAGACGATATCCAGCATCTTCGGATGCAAAAAAATATCAAGTCTTGAAGAGTGACTAACTGAAGTAAAATTCA